>DLXZ01000073.1:8280-8507 GCA_003448675.1 Porticoccaceae bacterium | reverse complement strand
GGTGGGAACAGAGATGCCGCCGCCATGCCAAAGGCAAAGGCCACGGTCTGGGCGACAAAGGCCGGAGGATTAATGCCAAACCAGCCGGCCATAACAATGGCCGCCACCGCCGCGATACGTGCAAAGGCCAGTTCCTGCCTGTCGGTGATATTGTTCATAAAGGTGCGTTTCATCAGGTCGTGGGAGATGGAGCTGGAAATTACCAGCAGTAGCCCCGCTGCCGTGGA
>DLXZ01000073.1:1399-8033 GCA_003448675.1 Porticoccaceae bacterium | reverse complement strand
ATCAGCGCCACCACCCAGTTGGGTAGCTGAGCAATTTCGGGGTTAGCCATCACCATGATGTCCCGATCCACGTAAATTTCGTTGGCGTTGTCGGTAGCCTGGTTGCTCAACAGGCGCTCGCCATGTTTGCCGCGATCTTCTGTTTCCACGAATAAGGGCTTGGCGGGGTTAAAGGCAGCACCGGCTCGGTACTGGATAACACCGTCATCGTTTTTATCCCGCCATGCGATTAGCCCAGTGTTCTCCCATTTGCTGAACCAGGCCGGCGCTTCGGTATAGGCGACTTCGTTGACGCTTTCGGACAGATTAAGCCGGGAAAATGCCGCCACTGCCGGGATGGTGGTGTAGACGACGCAGATAAAGGCCAGGGCATATCCGGCCGATTTACGGGCGTCGGATACCTTTGGTACGGTAAAAAAACGCACGATGACGTGGGGCAGACCGGCGGTGCCGATCATCAACGCCGCGACGATAGCCAGGGAATCAATTTTGCTGCGGGTGGCTTCTGTATAGGCGGTAAAGCCCAGCTCGACCGTGACCTGATCGAGTTTCTCCAGCACCGTTTGCCCGGAACCGTCACTGAGGGCGCTACCAAAGCCCAGCTGGGGTATGGGGTTGTCGGTCCACATGATGGACAGAAAAATCGCCGGCACCAGAAAAGCGAAGGTCAATACGCAGTACTGGGCTACCTGGGTGTAGGTAATGCCCTTCATGCCGCCCATGACCGCGTAGAAAAAGACGATGATCATGCCGATGAAGACACCGGTATCGATTTCCACCTGCAAAAAGCGGGAAAAGACAATGCCAACGCCGCGCATCTGGCCGGAGATATAGGTAAAGGAAATGAAGATCAGGCAAATCACTGCGACCACCCGGGCGAGGTCGGAGTAATAACGGTCGCCGATAAATTCCGGCACCGTAAAGCGACCGAATTTCCGCAGATAGGGCGCCAGCAACAAGGCCAGCAATACATAACCACCGGTCCAGCCGATCATATAGACAGCGGCATCGCGGCCGGCAAAGGCAAGTAGTCCCGCAACGGAAAGAAAGGACGCGGCGCTCATCCAGTCTGCAGCGGTCGCCATACCATTGACCACTGGCGGTACGCCGCCGCCGGCCACGTAGAACTCCTTGGTGGAGCCGACCCGCGACCAGAAAGCGATGCCGATATACAGGGCGAAGGACAGCCCGACAAACACATAGCTGAGGGTTTGTGCATCCATGGGTCAGTCCTTATTTGCCTGGGCGGCCGGGTTTTCGTAATCGTCGTCAACGCCGTGGGTGCGCTCAATGCGTTGCATCCAGAAGTGGTAGATGAAAATAATCACGACGAAGCAGAGCATGGCGCCTTGCTGGGTAAACCAGAACCCGAGAGGGAAGCCTCCCAGCCTAAACTGATCCAGCCAGTCACCCAGAACAATGCCGCAGATGAAAGAAACAAAGGCCCAGGCGCCCAGTAACGTGGCCAACACCTTGATGTTGGCCCGCCAGTAGCTACTCAGATTGGCTTCTGACAGTACCTCGTCATCGTGCTGGGAGTGCCGGGGCCGGTTTTCCGCCTCATCGTGGTGGTAGACGGTATCCTGACTTTTGTTCTGATTGGTATTCGAGTCGTGGCTCATTGTTCCCCTCGTTGCCGTTTTGCTACGGAGGCGAACACTCGCAATTGCGCCACTTAATGTCAACTGCTGGACGTAAAGCCAGGGGCCGCAAGCTTGAGCGTGTGCCTCAGGTGCTGAGATGCCCCAGATGCTTGCGAACCGTTTGCAAGGTTGGTTTTAATAGCCGTGGCGTGGTCGCGACGATGTGGCCCGAATCCAGGTAACGGTCGCCCCCCTGGAAATCCGACACCATGCCCCCTGCCTCTTTGACCAGCAGAACGCCGGCGGCAATATCCCAGGGTTGCAGATGCATTTCCCAGAAGGCGTCAAAGCGCCCGGCAGCCACGTAGGCCAGATCAAGGGATGCCGCGCCCATCCGCCGGATGCCTGAAGAGTTTTCCGCCAGAGCGCTCATGGTGGCGAGGAAGGAAGGCATATTTTCAAAGGGTTTGCCGCTAAAAGGGATGCCTGTGGCATAAAGCGCGCCGGCGGTATCGATGCGGGCGGAGACGCGAATTCGTGAGCCATTGAGCTGGGCTCCCCGACCTCGGCTGGCGGTAAACTCTTCCAGTTTTACGGGATCATACACCACCGCGTGTTCCAGTCGGCCCTTGTGGCGATAGGCGATGGAGACCGCGTATTGGGGAATCCCGCGCAGAAAGTTGGTGGTGCCATCCAGGGGGTCGATGATCCACTCGCTGTTGGTATCGCTGCCCTCATGGATGCCGCTTTCCTCGCAGATGATTCGGTGATCCGGGTAGGCCTTGCGCAGGTGATAAATGATCTCTTCTTCGGCCTTGCGATCCACCTCGCTGACATAGTCGTGCTGACTTTTTTCATTAACACGAATACGGTCAAGTTTGGACGCGGCTTTGACAATCAGTTCGCCGGCCTTGCGAGCGGCTTGCAAGGCGACATTTACCATCGGTTCCATGGGGTGGCCCGGTTGCTGCGGAAAAGGCGCGCGAGTGTACCAAAATCGGCTGCACGGCTATAGCCTGAGTTCGGGTATCAGTTGCCATGCGAGCCCGTGCCGAGCTTGGGCTTTGTTACAATACGCACCTTTAATGATCGCGGAGCGGGCCTGAGAGATGTCATCAAACGGGGTAGCGGCGCCAGATGGGGCCATGGTGGATCGACTGGGTCGGGTTCGCGTAGTGCTGGTCAATACCAACCACCCCGGCAATATCGGCGCCGCAGCGCGGGCGCTAAAAAATATGGGTTTGCATCGCCTCTACTTGGTGGCGCCGAAGGAGTACCCCGCGGAGCGGGCAGTCTGGCGCGCCGCCAATGCCGTGGATGTGCTGGACCAGGCGGTGGTGGTTAATTCGCTGGATGAAGCGATTGCTGATTGCGGGTTGGTTATCGGCACCAGCGCCAGAGAGCGCACCATCCCCTGGCCGTTGCTGAATCCCAGAGAGTGCGGTGAGCAGGCCTGGATGGAGTCGGCGAGCCATGAAGTGGCCCTGGTATTTGGCCGGGAAGACCGTGGTTTAACCAATGGGGAGCTGCAGAAATGTACTTGCCATGTCCATATCCCAGCCAATCCGGATTACAGTAGCCTGAATCTCGCCGCCGCCGTGCAGGTATTGACCTATGAAGTGCGGATGAGCGCGCTTGGCGAACACGGTTCTCAAAGCACTGCTCAGTCATGGGATGTGCCGCCCGCGAAAGCGGCTGATTTGGAGCTGTACTACCAGCATCTCGAGCAGGCGCTGGTGGATTTGGACTTTCACGATCGCGATAATCCCCGCCAGACGATGGCCCGTCTACGTCGTTTGTTTAACCGGATTCGCCCGGACCGTATGGAGCTGTCGATCATGCGCGGGGTGCTCACCGCCGTTCAAAACGTGGCTTATCGCCTTAAGCAGTCAGGGTTGCCGGATGGCGATAAGCACCAAAAAGTTGATTAATTTAGTAGGATAATTACTTGACTAAATCAGTCGGTTATTTGATAATCATCGGCATCACAACTATTCAGAGTTAGCGGATGAAACTCACTACCCGAGGACGTTACGCCGTCACTGCCATGTTGGATCTGGCGCTGCACGGCAAGGAAGGGCCTATCAGTCTGGCTGATATCTCTAGTCGGCAAGATATATCTCTTTCCTATCTGGAGCAGTTGTTTGCCAAATTGCGGAAAAGCAATCTGGTCAAAAGCGTTCGCGGTCCAGGCGGTGGGTATCGCCTTAGTCGGGATGATACCAAGATCAATGTCGCTGACATTATTGATGCGGTTAATGAGTCGACCGACGCCACCAACTGCGGTGGCAAGGGTATTTGCCAGAATGGCGAGATGTGTTTAACCCACCACCTGTGGAATGACTTGAGTACCCAAATCCATCTTTTCCTCAGTGGCATCACATTGGGACAGTTGACCCAGAAAGAGCACGTCCAATCCATTTGCGAGCGTCAGGATATGGAGCAGCTGGCCCAGAACGAGGAGCGTCTTGCGCTGATCGGACTCGATAGCGGAAACGCCTGAATTAACGGAGTTCTTGCCTTGAAATTACCTATTTACCTTGATTATTCGGCCACCACCCCGGTTGACCCCCGGGTCGCCGAGCGGATGAAGGAATGTCTGACCAGCGAAGGCAACTTTGGTAACCCCGCGTCTCGCTCCCACGCCTTTGGCTGGCACGCCGAGGCAGCAGTGGAAGAGGCCCGCAAGCAGGTGGCCGATCTGGTTAACGCCGATCCCAGAGAAATCGTCTGGACCTCCGGCGCCACGGAGTCGGATAACCTGGCAATCAAGGGTGTGGCCCATTTTAACGCCGGCAAGGGCAAGCATATCGTTACCTCGAAAATTGAACATAAAGCCGTGCTTGACGCCTGCCGTCAGCTGGAACGGGAGGGTTTTGAGCTCACATACCTGGAACCCGATTCCGAGGGGTTAACCTCGGTGCAGGCGGTAGCCGATGCGCTTCGGGAGGACACGACGCTGGTGTCGATCATGCACGTCAACAATGAGATTGGCGTAATTAACGATATCGCCGCCATTGGTGAGCTGTGCCGAGAGCGCGGTGTGTTTTTCCACGTGGATGCTGCCCAGAGCGCTGGCAAGGTGCCTATTGATCTGGAGGCAATGAAGATCGACCTGATGTCCTTTTCGGCGCACAAGGTCTACGGTCCCAAGGGCATTGGCGCACTCTATGTGAGGCGTAAACCGCGGGTGCGCCTGGAGGCGCAGATGCATGGTGGTGGCCACGAGCGAGGGATGCGTTCGGGCACCTTGCCGACACACCAGATTGTTGGCATGGGCGAGGCTTTCCGTATTGCCCGGGAGGAAATGGCCGATGAAAATGCGCGTATTCTGGCGCTCAGAAACCGGCTCTGGGATGGTTTAAAGACCGTCGAAGCGATTAATTTGAATGGCTCCCTGGAGCATCGGGTGGCCGGTAACCTGAACGTCAGCTTTGCCTACGTTGAGGGTGAGTCCCTGATTATGGCACTCAAGGATCTGGCGGTATCTTCCGGATCGGCCTGTACCTCGGCGAGCCTTGAGCCCTCTTATGTACTGCGAGCTCTGGGATTGGAAGACGAGTTGGCGCATAGCTCCATTCGCTTCAGCATCGGACGTTTTACCACCCAAGAGGAGATCGACTACACGGTGGAAAAAGTCAGTGGCGCGGTGGAAAAATTAAGGGAGCTATCACCCCTTTGGGATATGTATAAGGATGGTGTGGATTTGTCAAAAGTTGAATGGGCGGCCCACTGACCTCTGTGGTTGGGCTACTTCGTAAGTATTAGTAGGAGAATTAGTCATGGCGTATAGCGATAAAGTGCTGGATCATTACGATAACCCCCGAAACGTCGGCAAGCTGGACGACAAGGCGGCCAATGTCGGTACTGGTATGGTCGGCGCACCGGCCTGTGGTGACGTGATGCGCCTGCAGATTCAGGTTAATGATGATGGTGTGATCGAGGATGCCAAATTTAAGACCTACGGCTGTGGTTCGGCCATTGCCTCCAGTTCGCTTTTGACGGAGTGGGTCAAGGGCAAGACCCTGGAGGCCGCGGCCGAAATCAAGAATTCCGAGATTGCCGAAGAGCTGGCTCTGCCGCCAGTGAAAATTCACTGCTCGGTGCTGGCCGAAGACGCTATCAAGGCGGCAATCAAAGATATTCGCGGCAAGCAGGACAAATGAGTCGCGGCAACGCGAAAGAGACGCGAGAGGAGCAGTAAAGATGGCGATTTCAATGACCCCGGCGGCGGAACAACACGTCGAGCAATACCTGAAAAGTCGCGGTCACGGCTGTGGCATTCGTCTGGGCGTGCGCACCAACGGCTGCTCGGGGATGTCCTATGTGCTGGAATTTGTCGATGAGCCTGCCGAGCAGGATGAGGTGTTTGTCTCCGGCGGTGTCGAGCTGTTTGTTGACCCCAAGAGTCTACTTTATCTGGACGGCACCGAGCTGGATTTTGTCAAGGAAGGCCTTAATGAAGGTTTTCGCTTTAACAACCCCAATGTCAAAAATGAGTGCGGTTGCGGGGAAAGCTTTAACGTTTAAGCTTGCTGCTGGCGATTTTGATCCAGCAGGTTTCCTGAGTTCCCTCTTTACAGATGTTTCTACACCACCAGCAGGTCCATGGATTCCAGCACCGATTATTTCACCGTCTTTGAACTGCCCGCTGGTTTTGAGATTGACAAAGCGCTGTTGAAAACCCGTTATCTGTCGTTGCAGAAGCAATTTCACCCTGACCGCGTTGCCGGGGAGTCTGCGCAACAACAGCGCCTTGCGGTGCAGTCGGCTGCGCTGGTAAATCAAGCGTACGCGGTTTTGTCTTCGCCGGTGCAGCGGGCGCACTATCTACTGGAGCTGGCGGGACTCGAGAGTGGGACCGAACAGACGCATACAGGCATTGATTTTTTAACTGCGCAGATGGAATTAAGAGAAAACCTCGCCGAGGTTCGGCAATCTCAACAACCCTTCGATAAACTGTTCGAGCTGGAGGCGCAGGTCGCCCAGGCTTTTAGTACCCTGGAGAAAGAATTTGCCCAGGCTTACGAGCAGGGGGATTTGGATGGCGC
>DLXZ01000073.1:0-1191 GCA_003448675.1 Porticoccaceae bacterium | reverse complement strand
TCAGAACCGGGGCAATCCCATGTTCCCCATCAGCACAGACGTGCGGTGGGCATCGATCTGGGCACCACTAATTCGCTGGTGGCCACGGTGCGTAGCGGTTGCGCCGAAGTGTTGACCGATGAGCAGGATGCCGCCCTGTTGCCCTCTATTGTTCACTACGGCGAGGACGGCATTGAAGTGGGCAGGGGCCTGGCGGATAAGGCGGTCACCGATGCAGGCAATACCATTATCTCAGTGAAGCGCTTTATGGGCCGCAGTTGTGAAGATGTCATGGCTGGTGCTTCCGAGGTGGTCTACACCTTGGGTGAAAGCGAAGGCGGTATGGTAAACATCGAAACCCGCTGTGGGCGGGTAAGTCCGGTCGAGGTGTCTGCCGAAATACTGAGGAAGTTGGCCCAGCGCGCTGAAGCAGCCCTTGGTGGCCCATTGGATGGCGCGGTGATCACTGTACCCGCTTATTTTGATGACGCTCAACGCCAGGCGACTCGCGACGCCGCGTTGCTGGCGGGTATCAAAGTGTTGCGACTCCTAAACGAGCCCACGGCAGCGGCCATTGCCTACGGACTCGATGCCGGGGACGAAGGACTGATCGCGGTATATGACCTTGGCGGCGGAACCTTTGATATTTCTATCCTCCGTTTGTCTCGGGAGGTATTTGAAGTGCTGGCCACCGGTGGGGATTCAGCGCTCGGTGGCGATGACTTCGACCTGGCCGTGGCCGATTGGATCAGGCAGCAAGCCGGCAAAGAAGAACAGCTCACCGCAACGGAGACCCGTGCGCTACTCGCCAGCGCCCGAGAGGCGCGGGAGCGGTTAACGGAAAATGATATTGTGGAGCTCGGTTTTGGTGACTGGCGTGGACAGCTGGATCATGATCAATTAAATCGTTGTGTTGATGCATTGGTCGACCGGACCCTGCGCGCTTCTCGCAAGGCGCTGCGCGATGCCGGTGTCAACGTCGGCGAGTTGAGCGCCGTTGTCATGGTGGGAGGCACCACGCGGATGCCGCGGGTGAGGGAAAAAGTAGCGGAATTTTTTCAACAGCCGCCACTCACTGATATTGATCCGGACAGGGTGGTGGCCATTGGTGCGGCGCGGCAGGCCGATGTGCTGGTGGGCAACAAGCCCGGCGAAGAGATGTTGCTACTGGATGTTATTCCCCTGTCCTTGGGCATTGAAACCATGGGTGGC
>DLXZ01000003.1:4154-4639 GCA_003448675.1 Porticoccaceae bacterium | reverse complement strand
ACGAATCGCCGCAATCGGTTTCAGGCCCTTGGCCTCGGCGACGCCTTGGCGGGTAAGAATCAGTGCCGCCGCACCGTCGGAAATGGAGCTGGCATTGGCTGCGGTAACAGTACCGTTTTCCCGGAACGCAGGCCCCAAATGAGGGATTTTTTCCGGCCTGGCGTTACCGGGCTGCTCGTCGATCTCCACCACGGTTTCGGCCTTGCGGCTTTTCACGGTCACCGGCTCGATTTCGTTAACAAATTTGCCTTCCTCGATAGCCGCATTGGCACGACGTAGCGACTCCAGGGCATAGGCATCCTGCTCTTCCCGGGTAAAGGTGTACTTGTCAGCACATTGCTCAGCAAAAGCGCCCATCAGACCACCGGAGTAAGCATCCTGGAGGCCATCGATATACATATGGTCGAGCATTTCTCCGTGACCAATGCGGTAACCGCTACGGGCCTTGTTAAGCAGATAAGGGGCGTTGCTCATGCTCTCCATGC
>DLXZ01000003.1:793-3939 GCA_003448675.1 Porticoccaceae bacterium | reverse complement strand
CGTTGCTCATGCTCTCCATGCCACCGGCAGCCACAATATCGGACTGACCTGCGGCGAGGGTGTCACAGGCCATCATCACAGTCTTCATACCTGAGCCACACATTTTGTTGACCGTTGTGGTGCCAACACCCACCGGCAAACCGGCGCCGAGGGCCGCCTGTCTGGCGGGGGACTGACCGAGACCGGCTGGCAGAACACACCCCATCAGCACTTCATCAATCGCATCGGCTTCCACACCCGCTCGCTGCATGGCAGCCGCAACCGCCGTGGAACCCAGCTCCGGCGCGGGGACAGTCGACAATGACCCCATCATTCCTCCCATGGGTGTACGCGCGTATCCGCAAATGACCAATTGCTCACTCATGTTTATCTCCACTATCTCTTGGCAGCGATGGCCGCCCGGGTTTCGGTTAGATTAATCCCACCGTTCTACGTTTATTTTCTCCAAGCTTCGCATTGAGCCGCCTATAAAACTTCCAAACAAAACCCGGCTTTTATTTTACAAGTCTCAGGCCATGCTTGGTGCGACCTCCCTTATCGCGAGCTTCGCCGCCCGTTGGGGTCGAGGAGGGTGGTGGTTCGGGCTGCTCATCCGGCGGGAACATCATACCCCGTCCATTCTCCCGCGCATAAATGCCCGTGACCGCATCGATAGGCACATAAATATCCATCGGTACGCCCCCAAAACGGCCATTAAAGCTGATACCTTCATCATCAATAGTAAAAGCAGCAACGGCACGGGGTGCGATATTGAGAACAATCTGCCCGTCCTGGACATAATTCTGTGGCACAAGCACACCCTGACTTTCAGCATTTACCGAGATGTGGGGCGTACAATCGTTGTCTACTATCCAGTCAAAAAAGGCGCGGATCAAGTAGGGCCGATTGGAGCTCATGGTCATCGCGTCCACCCCTTTTATGATCTGATTGAATGGCCAGCCCTGAACAGTCTAGCCGTTCATGCCCCGCTCGGCTTCGGTCAGACTTTCCGCAAAGGACGGGCGCTCGAATATGCGCTGCATATAGTCAATCAGAGGCTTGGCCTGTTTGGAGGCTGGCAATTTGATACCCAGCAGCTCCAAACGCCATAGAATCGGCGCCAGACAACAGTCCACCAATGTGAATTCATCATGCATAAAAAACGGCTGATCGGCGAAAACCGGCGCAATTCCCAAAAGGCTGTCGCGCAACTCCTTGCGCGCCTGCTCGACGCCCTTGCCTCCGGCCAGAATCTCGTCAACTTTGGCGCACCAATCTCGCTCTATACGATGCATAAACTGACGGTGCTGGGCCCGCGCAACGGGATAGACCGGCAATAACGGTGGATGAGGAAAGCGTTCATCCAGGTATTCCATCATCACCTTGGATTCGTACAGGGATATCTCCCGGTCCACCAGGGTTGGCACCGAAGCATAGGGGTTCAGGTCGGTCAGCTCTTCGGGAACATTACGTGGATCAATGTCTTCAATCGCCACGGTGACACCCTTTTCAGCGAGCACGATGCGCACCCGGTGGCAATGATGACAGGCGGGATCGGAAAACAGCGTCATTGATGATCGTTTGGACACAATTCCCATTATAACCGCCTCGACTGCGTTGCCCGGGTTAGGGTATCAACCAGTTTTTCTCTGGCCATAGCATTAGCCATATAAACCACTGTTAGTGGACGTCTTTCCAGTATTCGCGGTTGAGTAATACCACCCAAACCAGCAGAAAAACCAGGAACAGGAGCACATAGATACCAATACGGCGGCTCTCGTCAGCCACCGGGTTGGCCATATACGCCAGGAAATTAACCAGATCATACACTGCGGCATCGTATTCCGGGGGACTCATCGCGCCTTCGGTCGCCAGTGCATAAGTCCCGCAGGGATCGCCGAGGATCGGCTCGCTGGTCAAAGGATCAACTTTAATGCCCCCGTTGCTGGTCACCACCGGACCCGGCGCACACTCCGGCAAGCCCTGCAGATCAAGCATCGCGTGAGGCATACCAACATTTTTAAAAACCTTGTTATTGACGCCAAAAGGCCGGCTGTCATCGGCATAAAAATTACGCAGGTAAGTATAAACCCACTCAGGCTGGCGGGCGCGGGTCACCAGGGTCAAGTCCGGTGGTGGCGCTCCGAACCAGTCTTTGGCGGACTTCTCACTCATGGAAATTTCCATCAGACCACCGATTTTCTGGCCACTGAACACCAAGTTTTCCAAGGCCAACTCGTGGGGGATATTGAGGTCATCGGCCACCCGCTCCCAGCGGGAATACTTTGCCGAATGGCAACCCATGCAGTAATTCACAAAGAGCTTAGCGCCGTGTTGCAGCGATTCCTTATCACTGGCGTCAGCCTTGAATTCATCACAGGGAATCGTGCCACAGTCATAAGCCGACTCAGCACCAGCAGCTTTTAAAGGGACAATGGCCATACCCAATACGATCAACAGCAGCGCCAGGGAACGCCAAAAGCCCATACCTCCATCCATCGTGATTCGCTCTGGCTCCGGCTTACACACATTCCGCTCGACCAGCGCTGGCAAAGCAAAGAAAAACAGTCCCGCAATGACGGCTATCAGCTGAATAAACCATGAAAATTGTTTGCCTTCGGCAGGCAGGCTCAGGGCAATAAACCCAAGTCCAAACACACCGGTGATGATGTAGCGTAGCGGTTTAACGCCATTGGCTTTTATTGACCATACGGGCATAGTCAAGAAAAAAGCAAAGTAATAGACCATGGTTATTTGGGCCAGAAGCGTTCTGTTATCACTCGGCGCTTTCACACCCAACACACCGAGAATAATAAAAGAAGCCGCAAAAAACCCGATCATTACTGCGGTTAGTTTGCCGCGATAGCGAAACGACTTCTCCTTGCTTCGATCAAGCCAAGGCAGGGTAAATAGAATGGCAACAGCAGCAGCCATAGCGAGGAAACCCAGGAATTTTGCATTAAGTGGCCCTATCTCTACGGTCACCGCCCGTAACATTGAATAAAAAGGCGTGAAATACCAGACCGGCGCAATATGTTCAGGGGTTTTCAGGGGATTGGCATGCTCGAAATTGGCAAATTCCAGGAAGTATCCCCCCATCTCGGGCATAAAAAAGATAATGAAGCAAAACACAAACAGGAAGACCACCACCGGCACCAGATCGTGGA
>DLXZ01000003.1:0-525 GCA_003448675.1 Porticoccaceae bacterium | reverse complement strand
TACCGTTTTCGTCCTTGTTCTTTTTGATTTCCACACCATCGGGGTTGTTGGAACCTACCTCATGGAGCGCCAGCAAATGCAGGGCCACTAGCGCCAGCAAGACAATAGGGACCGCTACCACATGCAGGGCGAAAAAACGGTTGAGCGTGATACCCGAGATCAGATAGTCACCACGCACCCACTCGACAATGGCCTCACCGATGCCCGGAATAGCGCCAAACAGGGAAATAATGACCTGGGCGCCCCAGTAGGACATTTGCCCCCAGGGCAGCACGTAACCGAGGAAGGCTTCAGCCATCAGCGCCAGGAAAATCGCCATGCCAAAAAGCCAAATCAGCTCTCGGGGCGCCTTGTAGGAACCGTAGAGCAACCCACGAAACATATGCAGATAAACCACCAGAAAAAACGCCGAAGCGCCAGTGGAGTGCATGTAGCGCAGGATCCAGCCAAAATCCACATCCCGCATAATGTATTCGACCGACGCAAATGCGCGTTCGGCCGAGGGCTCATAGCTCATGGTCAGCC
>DLXZ01000146.1:933-4133 GCA_003448675.1 Porticoccaceae bacterium | reverse complement strand
ATTCCCCGCTATCTCAACCTACGGCTGATATGGGCCTGAGCGCTGGCCGCATTGCCCCCCGGCAAAATAAATCCGGTCAGTGGCGGCAGCGCTTGTTCCAGGAAGTCAATTTGTTCCTCAAGCACTTCGATCGCGTCTGCAGGCAAGGCCTGATCGTGCCGAGCTGGTATCCCCTTTGCCAGTGCCGCCCCCAGATCAAATAACTCGTGTTGGATAGTCGTAATCAGGCGTGCGAGGCGCTCTTCCTTTATTTGAGTGACAAGCAGGCCCAGGTGTGCGTTGAGCTCGTCAACAGTGCCCAGGGCTTCAATACGCGCGCTGCTTTTCGCCATGCGGCTGCCATCAGCCAGGCCGGTTGTCCCCTGGTCGCCGCTTCGAGTGTAGATTTTGCTCATCGTTCGTGTGCTTCTCTGGTTAACTAGATGCCTGTTTTTCAGAATTGGATGCGTGCCACGGCGCCACTTTAAATAACAGCAACATCCCCGGTATGGCGACTAGCGCGCAGCCATAAAAAAACAGCTCCCAGCCGATCCATTCAACGATATAGCCGGTGCTGGCATTGACGAATGTCCGGGGCACCGCGGTCAGGGCGCTAAGTAAAGCGAACTGGGTGGCGACATGGGCGCGACTAGTGGTGCGGGCGATAAAGGCAAGAAAGGCGGCGGTCCCCAGACCTACGCCCAGATACTCAAAACCAATCACCAGCGCCAGCAGCCACAGGCCTTCGCCGACGCGGGCCATCAGCGCAAAACCCAAAATGGAAATCAGCTGAACAAAGCCGAAAATCCACAGAGCGCGGTTGATGCCGGTTTTCAGCATCAGTATGCCCCCGAGTAAGCCCCCGACTATCATGGGCCACAGGGCAGCATGCTTGGCGACCTTGCCGATTTCAGTCAGTTCAAAACCCATATCGATATAGAAGGGGGTGGCCAGCGCCGTAGCCATGTTGTCACCCAGCTTGTACAAAAACATAAATGCCAGGATCAACAGGGCCGGGCGAATTCCCTGGCGCTGGAAAAACTCCTGAAAAGGATCGACTACGGCGTCGCGCAATGACGCTGGCGCTGGCGGATGGTCGGGCTCGCTTATGGCCAGTGTCATCACCACCGCGATAGTCATAAAGGCGGCGGTGATAAAAAACACTTCCTGCCAGGGCAGGTGGTCGGCAAGTATCAGGGCCAGGGAGCCCGGCACCAGTCCTGCGATACGATAGGCGTTGACATGCAGGGCATTACCCAGGCCGAGTTCCTCGTCGGGCAGCAGCTCGCGCCGGTACGCATCGATAACGATGTCCTGGGTGGCGCTGAAAAAGGCAATCAGTGCGCAAAGACCGGCGATAAACAGTAACTCTGAATCGGTGTCGAAGAAAGGCAGGTAGGCGATGCATACAAACAGAGCCGCCTGGGTGACCAGCATCCAGCCCCGCCGTCGCCCCAAAAAAGGTAGAGGGTATCTTTCCTGCAGGGGCGCCCAGAAGAATTTCCAGGTGTAGGGCAGGCCGATCAGGGCGAACAAACCGATGTCCTTAAGACTCACCCCTTCAGTCCGCAACCAAGCTGGCACCAGGGATATCAGCAGATACAGGGGGAGACCCGAGGCAAAGCCGGTAAACAGACAGATCAACATGCGACGATTAAAAATCGCCTGCCACAGAGGCGTCTGGCCAGGGGCGGAGGGCTTAGTGTCGGACAAAAGAGAGCTGCTTATAAACCAGACTGAGTTGGCCTGTTATTCTGCCAGTAATTGTATCGCGTTGCCTTGAATTGCTGGGGATTATCCCAATTGTTTTAGCTATGGGCCGAAACGTCGGTCGTTGTGGGGTGTCTGGTGCGCTTTCTTCTACTCTTATTTATTGTTATCCCCATCATTGAGATGTGGCTTCTGATCAAGGTGGGTGGATTGATCGGTGCGCTGCCCACTATCGCGCTGGTTCTGTTGACCGCGATGGTTGGTTTGGCTTTATTGCGCCAACAGGGTTTTAGTACGCTGATGCGGGGGCGTAGCAAATTGGAAAGCGGCGAGCTTCCAGCTATGGAAATGATTGAAGGTCTGGTGCTGGCGGTGTCCGGCGCACTGTTACTGACGCCAGGCTTTTTTACCGACGCTCTGGGATTTGCCGGCCTGTTGCCTTTTTCCCGCCGTTGGCTGGTCAGTCGGCTGCTGGCCCAAGGTCGGATTGTTGATGCCTCTTACCATGCCTCGGTAACTGACCGTGTGCATCGGGAGGAGGGGGGATCTTCCAGGCCCAGCGGCGATGGTGGGGATACCATTGAGGGTGAGTTTCGCCGCGAAGACTGAAGGCCGTAATCGCTTGGATGGAAAGGCCACTCGCCCGCGTGCGAGTGGAGGTAAAGATTTTTTTCTATCGAGGTCTTGAATTCTATTTTCCAGCCTCCAGATAGGGTGCAGCTTCGGGGTTTTCTCCGAGGAGAGGGTTTCAATTTACCTTATGAAATAACAGGTGGAGAAAGTTAAATGAAGATTCGTCCATTAAACGACCGCGTTGTCGTACGCCGCAAGGAAGAAGAGCAAACCAGCGCCGGAGGCATCGTGCTACCCGGTACAGCCAAGGAAAAACCCAATGAAGGGGAGGTCGTCGCTGTTGGTGAAGGCCGATTGATGAATAATGGGGACGTACGGCCCTTGAGCGTCAAAGCGGGTGACAGGGTCATCTTCGGTGCCTACGCCGGTGGTGCCAACACCATCCAGGATGGCGATGATGAACTCATTATTATGAGTGAAAACGATATCTTCGGCGTTATCGAAGGCTGATCCAGCAAACTTTGATACCGAATCAGATAACACAGAATCTAGCGATTGTTTATAGAAGGAAAGAATCATGGCTGCAAAAGATGTGAAGTTTGGCGATAGCGCCCGTCAGAAAATGTTGGCTGGTGTCAATGTTCTGGCCGACGCTGTAAAAGTGACTCTGGGTCCCAAGGGGCGTAATGTAATTCTCGATAAAACCTTCGGCGCACCCACCGTCACCAAGGACGGCGTTTCCGTGGCAAAGGAAATTGAGCTGAGCGAAAAGTTTGAAAACATGGGCGCTCAAATGGTCAAGGAAGTGGCCAGCAAGTCATCCGACGAAGCCGGTGACGGCACCACCACGGCTACCGTTTTGGCTCAGTCTATCCTTAACGAAGGCCTCAAGGCGGTTGCCGCTGGCATGAACCCCATGGATCTGAAGCGCGGCATCG
>DLXZ01000146.1:493-751 GCA_003448675.1 Porticoccaceae bacterium | reverse complement strand
TGGATCTGAAGCGCGGCATCGATAAAGCCGTGGCCGTGGCGGTTGAGGAAATCCAAAAGCTGGCCAAGCCCTGCACCGACAACAAGGAAATTGCTCAGGTGGGCACCATTTCCGCCAACAGCGACTCCCAGGTCGGCGCCATCATCGCCGAAGCCATGGATAAAGTTGGCAAGGAAGGTGTGATTACGGTTGAAGAGGGCTCCGGTCTCGAGAATGAGCTGGACCTGGTTGAAGGTATGCAGTTCGACCGTGGTTACC
>DLXZ01000146.1:0-289 GCA_003448675.1 Porticoccaceae bacterium | reverse complement strand
TGCAGTTCGACCGTGGTTACCTCTCCCCTTACTTCATCACCAACCAGGACAGCATGAGCGCCGAACTGGAAGATCCCTACGTGCTGTTGGTTGACAAAAAAATCTCCAATATTCGTGAGTTGTTGGGCCTGCTCGAAGCCGTTGCCAAAGCCGGCAAACCCCTGCTGATTATTGCCGAGGACGTTGAAGGCGAAGCGCTGGCGACCCTGGTGGTTAACAACCTGCGTGGCATCGTTAAGGTAGCTGCCTGTAAGGCGCCGGGTTTTGGTGATCGCCGCAAGGCCATGCT
>DLXZ01000139.1:8176-11233 GCA_003448675.1 Porticoccaceae bacterium | reverse complement strand
CGGTCCAGATCAGCAGGATGGTGGCGATGGGTATTTCGAAAGCGATACCAAAGGCGAAAAACAGCTTGAGGACAAAATCCAGATAGCTAGAGATATCAGTCATCACGGCAACATTTTCGGGGCTCACGGCGTTAAAAAAGCGAAAAGCCAGAGGAAAGACCACGAAATAGGCAAACGCCATACCGGCGTAGAATAACAGTACGCTAGAGGCAAACAGGGGTAAAACGATGCGCCTTTCCTTTTTATAAAGCCCCGGTGCGATAAAAGCCCAGGTCTGGTAGAGAATGACCGGCATCCCCGCGAAAATCGCCAGCACCAGCGTTAGCTTGAAAGGTGTGAGGAAGGGTGAAGCCACTTGCGTGGCGATCATGGTGCTGGATTCTGGCAGAAAAGCGCGCAGGGGTTGGGAAACAAAGCCGTAGATTTCGTTGGCGAAAGGAAACATGCACACAAACAACACTAAAATCAGCACCAGAACGCGTAAAATCCGGTCGCGCAATTCAATCAAATGCTCGACCAGGGAAAGATTCTTGTTTTCGCTTGGGTTTTCTTCGCTCATGGAAGGGGGCGTCTATATCCGCGGATGACCGGCGTGGTCGGGTTCTTAGCTTGAACGTGAAGTTGTGCCAGACGTCTGGTCAGTATCTTCACGATTGGATTCATCATTGGGCCGCTCGCTGCCATCCGGTTCGATGCCGAATTCCTTTTCAAAATCCTCGAAGGCCTGAAGCATTTCCTGTTGACTCTCGGGGCCCACGTTGTCAGATCCGTTTTCATCCGGCTTGTCGTCGCCGTTATTCTGATCCGGTTCGACGTTGTCCTTTGTCGCTTGCTGGTCGATCGTGAACTTTTCCTCCATCTGGCGCCGTTCTTTCTCCAGTTGGGCGAGCAGTGCTTCGTTGTGCAGATCCCGGCGAATGTCATCCAGGCCGAACTCCCGTTCCATTTCCTGGCGGGCGTTGTGCACGCTGCGGCGAAATTTACCCAGCCAGTAGCCGATCACGCGTACTGCTTCGGGCATGCGCTTGGGGCCAATGACAATAAGGGCAATCACGGCGATGAGAAGCAGCTCGGCAAAGCCCATATCAAACATAAGTGAATTTTTCCGGGTTTGCTAGCGCTAGTGGGAATAACGATCAGGCCTTTTTGTCGCCCGACGACTCCTGGTGATCCTGCTCGGCGCTCTCCCTGGCCTGAGCGTTGGCATCCTTGTTTTCAGCATCCTTTTTTGTGTCATCGGCTTCATCTTCGTCCGAGCTGACGGCATCCTTGAAACCCTTGATAGCACCGCCGAGGTCGCCGCCGAGGTTTTTCAGGCGCCTCGTGCCGAAGATCAACAGCACAATGGCGAGAATAATCAGTAATTGCCAGATGCTAATGCCGCCCAGTCCCATAATTGCCTCCGCGTGGAATACTTGTTACTGCTATTTACTGCTTGTCTCGACTGGCCTTTTCGACCAGCCCTGAGGTGTTAAAACGGCGGGCGAGTTCGGTCAGCACCGCGTCGGCATTCTCGCCCAAGTGCGATAGCATTACCAGCGTGTGAAACCACAGGTCGGCGGTCTCACTGATCAGTTCTCGGTGTTCGCCCGTGCTGGCCGCGTCCTTGGCCGCGATAAGGGTTTCCGTGCATTCCTCACCGACTTTTTCGAGGATTTTGTTCAGACCCCGGGCGTGCAGGCTGGCGACATAGGAGCTCTCTGGACTGGCGTTGCGCCGTTCAGCGAGAATCGCGTCCAGGGCTTCAAGAATATTGGGTTGGGGTTCACTCATTGGCTTACTCTTGCTGATTTGTCGATGCTGGCTGATTGTAGGCTCTATTGTGAATAAATTGACGCGGGATCCTTGATGATCGGGTCGACGGCCTGCCAGCGACCATCTTTTAATACACTGTAAAAACAGGAGCGACGGCCTGTGTGGCAGGCGATACCGCCGCGTTGATTCACTTGCAGGAGTACCACATCGTTATCGCAATCCAGCCGGATTTCGCTGACTTCCTGCACGTGACCGGACTCTTCACCCTTGCGCCACAGTTTCTGACGGCTGCGTGACCAGTAAATGGCGCGGCCCTCGGTACGGGTGAGAGACAGGGCTTCCCGATTCATCCAGGCGACCATCAGGATCTCCTTGCTGTCCCGGTCCTGGGCAATAGCCGGAACCAGGCCCTGGTCGTTCCAGGCCACCCGGTCGAGATAAGATGTGTCGGTGTCGCTCACGATCGGTTTATCCGCCTGGTTTCACTACGCTGTCTGTAACCAGGAATTATGACAGTATCAGCTCAGTAGCAACAGTAGGACGCCCGTGGCGACGACAATTAGCCCCAGGCTCTGATGGCCCATCGCGCTGGCTTGTATAAACAGTCCCCCAATTCCCAGCCCCGCAAGCAGGGCGCCGAAGGGTTTAAATTTTGATTGTCTTTTGGTGGAAGGCGATAGTGCATCCTTTGTCCCTGGCCGATCATATCCGTGTTCGGGCAGCGAGGCCTGTTGTAGTGCAGTGTGGATTAGCTGAGGTATCTCGGGGAACTGCTCAAGCCATTCAGGCCCGTCCTTACGCAGGCGATCCAGCAGGGTACGTGGGCTGAAATGTTTGAGTACCCAGCGCTCCAGGAAGGGGTGGGCGGTGGCCCAAAGGTCGAGATCCGGGTAGAGCTGTCTACCCAGGCCCTCGATATTAAGCAGGGTTTTTTGCAGCAATACCAAAGAGGGTTGAACCTCGGCGTCAAAGCGACGAGCGGTCCTGAACAGACTGACGAGCAGGTGACCACAGGAAATTTCTTTCAGAGGGCGCTGAAAGATGGGTTCACAGACAGTGCGGATGGCGGCTTCAACTTCGATGATCGAGGCCTCCGTACTTACCCAGCCGGCCAGGACATGGAGTTCCGCCACCTGGCGGTAGTCGCGCCGAAACACTGCCAGCAGGGTTCGGGCGAGAAAATACTGGTCGCGCTCGGTAAGTGAACCAATGATGGCGCAATCCACGGCCAGATAACGTGGCGAAGTAGGTTCACTGGCGTCTACGAAAATATTGCCGGGGTGCATGTCGGCATGGAAGAAG
>DLXZ01000139.1:7587-7956 GCA_003448675.1 Porticoccaceae bacterium | reverse complement strand
AAGACCTGGGTGAAAAATATTTCCACCCCTCGTTCGGCCAGGATCTTAAAGTTGGTGCCCGCCGCCTCCAGGGTTTTTACGTCGGTCACCGGTGTGGCGTAGATGCGCTCCATGACCAGCACCTGCTCGCGGCAATAGGGCCAGTATATTTCTGGCACGTATAGCAAGGCTGAGTTTTCGAAGTTTCGCCTGAGGGTAACGGTATTGGCAGCTTCCCGTTGCAGGCTCAGTTCGTCGAGAATGGTAGTTCGGTAGTCCCGGGCAACCTCTAGCGGGCGCAATCGTCGGCCATCCGGCAAATAGCGTTCAATCACGTGGGCGATACCCAGCAGCAGGCGGCAGTCCTGCTCAATGACGGCTTCGATGCCT
>DLXZ01000139.1:5693-7383 GCA_003448675.1 Porticoccaceae bacterium | reverse complement strand
CAATGACGGCTTCGATGCCCGGTCGGACAACCTTGACCACCACCTCTCGGCCATCGGGGAGCACCGCTGCGTGTACCTGGGCAACGGAGGCGGAAGCCAGCGGCTGGTGCTCGAAGGATTGGAAAAGGGTGTCTATTTTGCCGCCCAGCGTCTTCTCGACGATGCCAACAAACTGTTCGCCGGAGAAAGGTGGAACCCGGTCTTGTAGATATTCCAGCTCTTCGCAGATGTCGGCTGGAATCAGATCGGGGCGCGTTGAGAGTAGCTGTCCGAATTTTACGAATACCGGTCCTAATTCCTCCAGCGCGGCGCGCAGGCGTTTGCCGCGGCTGGCTTTCGGTTGAGGCAGTAAACCCAGCGGCGCCAGTAATATTTTGATAGCCCAGGGAAGGGGTTGTTGCCGGAAGAAACTGTCCAGGCGGTAGCGCAGGAAAACTCGGTTGATTTTCAGTATACGGACGAAATGGGACATACTTGTTCTTGGAGGTGGGCCGGGAACGGGTTTTACCGCTGGGGCTTATGCAAATATTCGCACAAGCCGCGATCTCAGCTTGTCGATTTCGTGTGCTAGAACTTGCTTGACATGCTCGCCGCGACTTTCGCCAGTGAGCGTATCGCTCAGTCGTTGCGCGCCGCGAAACAGGGGATTAGCACGCCATTCGTCGCGCAGGAAGTTTTCCAGCGTTTCGGCGCCGTGACTGGTCAGGTGTTCTTTTCTCAGGCGGAACTGGAGCAGGGAATGGCCGATCAGGTGGGCGGGTACATCACCGATAAAACTTGCCAGCAAGGCCTCACGGTCCATTCGTGAAGACGCGAACAGACCGAGCAGCGTTGATATCAAGGCCCTGTCTCCGTCAAGGGTGACTGTTCCTTGATAATTGTCCCAAAACTCAGGTGTGGTGTTATCGGGATCAAGCAAAAGCACCAGAAGCGCGCTCGGGTGACCGGATAGCCGGGCGTCGGGCCCAGGTGAGTTATCGCTGCGTGAGTGGTCTTCGTTGACGGGAAGAATATAAAGGCCATCGTCCCGAAACCCCAATGCCAGCTCACAGGGAGGCAGCGTGCAGGTTATGTTCACCGATTTGCCCTTAAGCGAGGCCAAATTGGTGGCACTGTCCGGGGTGTATTGCAGAGCAAGATTAAGGCACTGCTCGGCTTTGGCGCAGCCCAGCGCCAGGCCAGCCGCTAGTGTTTCGTTCATCGCTTGATGCCTCGATGCAGGGCCACAATACCGCCAGTGAGATTATGGTAGCTGGCCTGCTGAAACCCTGCATCGGCAAGCATATCTTTCAGGGTTTCCTGATTCGGGTGCATACGGATGGATTCAGCCAGGTAGCGGTAGCTGTCGGCGTCGTTGGTTATCAGCTTGCCCAAGCGAGGCAGTACCTGAAAGGAATAATCATCGTAGATTTTGTTGAGCAGGGGATTGCGAGGCTTGGAAAATTCCAGCACCAGCAAGCGACCGCCGGGTTTAAGCACCCGGAACATGGAGCGCAGAGCCTGATCCTTGTCTGTGACATTGCGCAGGCCGAAGGCGATAGTGATGCAATCGAAGCTATTATCGGCAAAGGGCAGATACTGTGCGTCTGCCTGGACGAAATCGAGATTAGCGAGTTTGCCGGCATCAATCAGCCGGTCGCGGCCGACAGCGAGCATGGAAGCGTTGATGTCCGCCAGAATAACCTTACTG
>DLXZ01000139.1:370-5496 GCA_003448675.1 Porticoccaceae bacterium | reverse complement strand
GATGTCCGCCAGAATAACCTTGCCCTCGCGGCCCACCAGCTTGCTGAATTTCAGCGCCAGGTCACCGGTACCGCCGGCGATGTCCAGCACCCGGTGACCGGGGCGTACGCCCGATAATTCAATGGTGAAGCGCTTCCACAGACGGTGAATACCGCCGGACATCAAGTCGTTCATCAGGTCGTACCTGGCTGCTACCGAATGAAAGACATCGGCGACCTTGTCCGCCTTTTCGGTGACGGGGACCTGTTGATAACCAAAATCGGTGGTTTCTTCCGAACCCATGGAGGCTCCTCAAATCAGCGTATGATCCTGACGGGGCTCATTGTACACCCCGTGGCGTGTTGCCACGAGGTGTAACGATAGGTAGGGTTTAGGAATCGCTGGTTTGAGGGAAATCGATGTAGCGCTTGCGCCGCGCCAGTTTTATGCGTGCCAGATCCACGATCACCAGGCCATCCACGCAATTGGAAAATACCGGGTCAACATTGAAAGCCGCGAATTGGACACCACCACATTCGCACAGCTCCGAGTACTGTTTATAAAGCGTTGGTACCCGTAAGTTCATGTTGGCCAGTTCGCTTTTCAGCTGCGCGAATTCGTCGCGATAGTTCAGGCCAGGAAATTTTTCACTCAGGGCTTTGCTGTTTTCGGATGACAACTGATAGGGAGTTCTGGCAACTGCCAGGCTTTGCCAACAGCGAAAATGACGCTGGTAAAAATGCACCAGCATATCTTTCGCGGCGCCTGGGTAGGCATCGCTAAGAGATACCGGGCCGAACAGGTAGCGGTACTGGGGGTTTTTGCGTAAAAAGGCGCCAATGCCGTACCAGAGATAATCAAGGCTGCGCTTGCCCCAGTACCGGGGCTGTACGAAGCTGCGGCCTAGCTCCAGCCCCTGCGCAAAGTAGGGGTTCATACCCGGGGTAAATTCGAACAGGCTTGCTGAATACAGTGGCGTGCATTGAGCGGCGGTAACGGTCCTGGCGTCCTTCAGTCGATAGGCGCCAGCTATTTCAAGGCTTTCGTCGTCCCACAATACCAGGTGAAAGTAGTGCTGATCGTAGTGATCGAGGTCACGCCGCTCGCCCGTGCCTTCATCCACAGCGCGAAAAGCCACTTCGCGCAAGCGGCCTATCTCTCGCATGACACAGCTATCGGGTTGGTAGTGGTAAAGATAAATTTGTTTGTTGTCGGCGGTTTCGCCCAGCAGCTCACAGCTTTTGATTTCATCCCGCAAGCGCAGCCGGTGCTCGGGGTGGGCGACCGCCTTCTGGCAGTGGAATATGGTGGGCTTGTCGGCGCCTACACGATAGAGGTGACGTTTAAACAGGCGGGCTTTTTCCCTTAAGGGCAGATCTACCGCCTGATACTGGTTATAGGCAACCGGCTCGCCGATACGAATGTCGATGCAGCGATCCGCCTGCTTGAACATTTCTCGGACCAGCCAGAGTGTCGAGAGAGGCTTTGCCAGAAAGGACAGGGCATAGAAGAATGCCGAATTACGTCCGTTGATATGTACCGGCAGGATGGGTGACTGGGCGGTGGCGGCGATTTTCAGAAAACCGTGGTGCCATTGACCATCATGGATACCCTTGGGGCCGAAGCGGGACACTTCTCCAGCCGGGAAAATGAGCAGTGCTCCCTGTCGCTCCAAAAAGCCGCGAATGGCGGTCAAATTCTTACGCGGCGTATTACCGTTCATGTTGTCGACAGGCAATAACAAGGATTCCAGCGGTTTTACCGCCGACAGTACTTCGTTTGCGATCACTTTTACATCGGGTCGAACCTCGCGCACCATCTTCAGTAGAGCCAGGCCATCCAGTGTGCCAATGGGGTGATTGGCAACAATCACGACCTTGCCTGTGTTGGGAATACGCTGGATTTCGCCATCCCGCAGGCGATAGGAAAAATCGAAATAATTGAGAACCTTCTCAACAAAGTCGAAGCCCTGTTGGTGAGGGCTGTCCGCTTCCAGCTGACGCAGCTCCTGTTCGTGGAGCAGCAGTCTTAGCGCCGTTACCAGAGGGCGGGCGATCAGAGGTTGCTTTAGACTCCAGCGGGGAAAGTGGTCTTCCAGTAAAGTCTCAACATCCAACATCGTTGTAAATTCCTGTCCGGGTCAATGGCGCCCTGCGTCGTTCTACCGAGTTGCCGGCAAGATATAACAGGAATTTGACAGGATTGTGACTTAATGGGGCCGGCGAAAGGCAAATAAAGGGCTGTTTATTTGGCGCTCCGGAGAGGATTCGAACCTCTGACCTGCCCCTTAGGAGGGGGCCGCGCTATCCAGCTGTGCCACCGGAGCGTAATGAGTTGCGCGGCGCGTATTATAGGCGGTGGCTAGCGTGATCAAAAGCGACGCTGGCCAGAATGAGGATAACTTTCCGGGTTTAGCTCTTAAGCAGACAGTCTTTGGCAGCGTTGATTTTTGCGGCCAGGTAGTCGTTGCCGCCGCGGTCCGGGTGCAGTTTCTGGATCAGCCGTTTATGGGCCTTGATGATGGCCTGCTCATCGGCATCGGCTTCCAGTCCCAGGATTTGCAGCGCCTCATCGCGGCTCATGGAGCTGGAAGGTGGGGCCTGGTATTGTTGCTGTTGGGAATCTCGGGCGCTCGCGCCAAAACGTCTTATCAGGTAGGCCTGTAGCAGCATCGCGCCTTCCCGGTCGACACCGCGCAGGGTTTCAAGCAAGTTTTCCAGTTGGGTCTGATCCAGCTGCGACAGGCTCTGGTCGGTGTGCTCGCCCTGTAGCACTTTGCCGTCGATATGGCCGTTGCGCAGGTTGATTTTAACTTCCAGATACGCGGTTTTGATGCGTGGGCCGAACTGGGAGTTACTGTGCCTTTGCCAGACCTGTAGCAGGGGCAGCGAGCGTAGTGTTAGTGCGATTAGTCCCTTTGCCAGGGGTAGCAGGGCGGCGAAGGCGGCAGTCAGCCAATGGGCCCTGCCGGTGACTACCAGTGCCAGGGTAATCAGGAAAAAGGCGACAAAGCCTAATTTCCACATGCCGGCACGGCGTTCCTCTGGTGGTTTTTTGCTGAGGCTTTTAGCCTGCTCCCAGAGATACCAGGCGATGATGCCAACAGCGATGAGAACCAGGATGCGGGCCATGGCTTAATCCTCTCGTTTGCTCAACGCTCGGGCAGATGGCGCATCAGCAGGGAATATTCGCTGGCCTGCTCGGTGGCCATACCGGGAGGCAGGGGAAACCGAACCACGTGGCCGGAGCCGGGAGCGGCGGCGACGGACTGACCGTCGGTATTCTCCAGACACTCCAGCTGGAAAGCCAGATTGCCGCGCGGGTTGATCAGCTCCAACTGGTCGCCCGGCTCAAACCGATTTTTGACGTTGATGGTGAGCCAGCCGGTATGGGAGTCGATATCGACGATTTCCCCGACAAACTGTTGCTGGCTGTTACTGGAGACGCCCTGGGTGTAATTCTGATAATGCTCGGGCACATGCCGGCGGTAAAAGCCTTCGGTATAACCTCGGTTGGCGAGGTGGTCCAGCTCACTCATCAGGTTCATGTCGAAGGGCGCGCCGTCGACAGCTTCGTCGATGGCCCGGCGGTAGGTCTGCGCGGTGCGCGCCACATAGTAGTGGGATTTGGTGCGGCCTTCGATTTTCAGTGAATGGATACCCATATCCACCAGGGTCGGTACATGTTGTACGGCGCGCAGATCCTTGGAATTCATAATATAGGTGCCGTGCTCGTCCTCATAGGCGGGCATAAACTCCCCGGGACGGTTGGCTTCCTCGAGCAACATCAGGGGTGCCGGTTCATCGGATGGATCACTCTCCGAGGTGGGGCTTCCTGGCGTCCAGCTCGCGACGGAGCTTTCAGCTGAGTTTTCGGTTAACGCAACAGCCTCAATATCTCCAGTCTCTGTTTCCCTCGCCTCATGGGCCTTGTATTGCCAGCGACAGGCGTTGGTGCAGGCGCCCTGATTGGGATCGCGATGATTCATATAGCCGGATAGCAGGCAGCGCCCGGAATAGGCGATACAGAGGGCCCCGTGGACGAAGACCTCAAGCTCCATATCTGGACATTCCTCCCGTATCTCACCAATTTCGGCCACGGATAACTCCCTGGATAGGATCACCCGGCTGATACCCTGCCTGCCCCAGAACATAACACTGGCGTAGTTAACGGCGTTGGCCTGGACCGAGAGATGCACGGGCATCTCAGGCCAACGCTCCCGAACCATCATAATCAGCCCGGGGTCGGACATAATCAAAGCATCCGGTTGCATATCGATCACCGGTTGCATGTCTCGCAGATAGGTTTTCACCTTGTTGTTATGGGGCGAGATGTTGCTGGCGATATAAAACTGTTTGCCCGCAGCGTGGGCCTCGGCAACGGCTTCCGCCATGATGTCGAGGTGGTTAAACTCGTTGTTGCGCACGCGCAGGCTGTAGCGGGGCTGTCCGGCGTAAACCGCATCGGCTCCATAGGCAAAGGCGTAGCGCATGGCCTTATAGGTGCCAGCGGGGGAAAGCAGTTCAGGTTTTCTTTGGTTGTGTGACACGATTTTGTTCTGGTCATTAGTGAAAGGCGTTCATTTTAACTGATTTATCGGCGAGCCATGTGATCGGGCAGGCCGTGTGAGTTTGGGACAGGGTTTAGTTACACCCCACCGTCTATGTCCCTATAATGAATGCGCGGGGTTAACACCCTGTATCTCGGAATCGGGATGTACATTTCAATGACAACCAACCCTGGAAGTAATTCTATGGCCAGTTCTGACTCTTCTCGCGTATCCGGCAGCCACGTGCCCTCGACGCTGGGCACCCCATTCTCACCTACGGCTACTCGCGCGCTTTTGTGTGGTTCCGGAGAGTTGGGCAAGGAAGTGGCAATCGAATTGCAGCGCTATGGGGTTGAGGTGATCGCGCTGGATCGCTACGACAATGCGCCGGCGATGCAGGTGGCGGACCGAAGTTACACATTGTCCATGCTTGACGGCGCGGCCCTGAGAGCGATTATCGAAAAGGAACAACCTCATTATGTAATACCCGAAATCGAGGCGATCGCCACCGATACGCTGGTGACGCTTGAGGCGGAAGGTATTAACGTCGTACCCACTGCTCGAGCGGCTCAATTGACCATGAACCGCGAGGGCATTC
>DLXZ01000139.1:0-154 GCA_003448675.1 Porticoccaceae bacterium | reverse complement strand
CCATGAACCGCGAGGGCATTCGTCGATTGGCGGCGGAGGATTTGGGGCTTGCCACCTCGGCTTATCGTTTCGCCGGCACGCGGGAGGAATTTGATCGAGCGGTCGCGGAAATAGGCCTCCCCTGTCTGGTCAAACCCATTATGAGTTCATCGGG
>DLXZ01000052.1:3649-4886 GCA_003448675.1 Porticoccaceae bacterium | reverse complement strand
AAGACCAAGGCCGACCAGGAGAAAATGGGCATTGCCCTGGGTAAGTTGGCTCAGGAGGACCCCTCGTTCCGCGTGCAAACCGACGAAGAGTCCGGTCAGACAATTATTTCCGGTATGGGTGAATTGCACCTTGATGTGCTGGTTGACCGTATGCGGCGGGAATTTAATGTTGAAGCTAATATCGGCAAGCCCCAGGTGGCCTATCGCGAAGCCATCCGCAACACCTGCGATATCGAAGGGAAGTTTGTTCGTCAATCCGGCGGTCGTGGTCAATACGGTCACGTCTGGGTCAAATTTGAGCCTCGTGAAGATGAGGAAGAAGGGCTGGAGTTCGTCAACGAGATCGTTGGCGGTGTAGTGCCAAAAGAATATATCCCGGCAGTGGAAAAGGGTATCGCCGAACAAATGCAAAACGGCGTCCTGGCGGGCTATCCCCTGCTGGGCTTGAAAGCCACTTTGTACGACGGTTCCTACCATGATGTCGACTCCAGTGAAATGGCCTTCAAGATTGCTGGGTCCTTGGCCGCCAAGCAGTTGTCCAAGGATGGTGGCGCGGTGTTGTTGGAGCCGACCATGAAAGTGGAGGTGGTTGTGCCCGAGGAAAACATGGGTGATGTGGTCGGTGATTTGAACCGACGGCGTGGTCTGATTCAGGGTATGGAAGACTCCGCTGCCGGTAAAGTGGTAACAGCTGAGGTGCCGCTGGGCGAGATGTTTGGTTATGCCACGGATTTGCGTTCGGCTACGCAGGGTCGCGCGACCTTTACCATGGAATTTCTCAAATATTCCGAGGCGCCTAACAATATTACTGAAGAAATTATGGCTAAAAACGCCTGACTCGTTGGCCGGGTCAGGGGCAATCTATTTAAAGGAGCAGGGTAATGTCAAAAGAGAAGTTTGAGCGGCTGAAGCCCCACGTTAATGTTGGCACCATTGGTCACGTAGACCATGGTAAGACGACGTTGACAGCGGCGCTGACACGGGTGTGCGCGGAAGTATGGGGCGGCGAAGCGGTTGCCTTTGACGGTATCGACAACGCCCCCGAAGAGCGCGAGCGCGGCATCACCATCGCCACCTCCCACGTTGAGTATGACTCCCCGAACCGTCATTACGCTCACGTGGATTGCCCGGGTCACGCCGATTACGTCAAAAACATGATCACTGGCGCCGCGCAAATGGATGGCGCTATTCTGGTGTGTAGCGCCGCCGACGGCCCCATGCCTCAGACCCGCGAGCA
>DLXZ01000052.1:0-3390 GCA_003448675.1 Porticoccaceae bacterium | reverse complement strand
CTTCTGTCCCGTCAGGTTGGTGTTCCCTACATCATCGTGTTCATGAACAAGGCCGACATGGTCGATGACGAAGAGCTGCTTGAGCTGGTGGAAATGGAAATTCGAGAACTGCTTGACCAGTACGAATTCCCTGGCGACGACACCCCTATCATCATCGGTTCGGCCCTGATGGCGCTGGAAGGCAAGGACGACAACGAGATGGGCACCACTGCGGTTAAAAGGCTGGTGGAAACCCTCGATGAGTACATTCCCGAGCCCGAGCGCGCCATCGACGGCGCCTTCCTGATGCCCATCGAAGATGTGTTCTCCATCTCCGGACGCGGCACCGTGGTTACCGGCCGTGTAGAGCGCGGTATCGTCAAGGTTGGTGAAGAGATTGAGATTGTTGGTATCAAGGATACCGAAACCACCACCTGTACCGGCGTTGAAATGTTCCGCAAGCTGCTTGATGAGGGCCGGGCGGGCGAAAATGTCGGTGTCTTGTTGCGCGGCACCAAGCGTGACGAGGTTGAGCGTGGTCAGGTTCTGGCCCAGCCGGGCAGCATCACGCCTCACACCCACTTCGAAGCCGAAGTGTACGTGTTGAGCAAGGACGAGGGTGGTCGTCACACTCCCTTCTTCAAAGGCTACCGTCCGCAATTCTACTTCCGTACCACCGACGTCACCGGTGCGGTGGAGCTGCCGGAAGGTGTTGAAATGGTCATGCCGGGTGACAACATACAGATGACGGTCACCTTGATAGCCCCGATTGCCATGGAAGAAGGGCTGCGCTTTGCGATCCGTGAAGGCGGTCGTACGGTTGGCGCCGGTGTGGTGGCGAAAATTATTGAGTAAAAAGCGCGCCGCGAAGCGCTTTCGCGGCGTTTTTTGCTTGACACTGCCGGGGGGCGTATATAGAATTCCGCCTCTTTTTTTGGGCCCTCTGCTATTTCGGAGAGCCATTACCGATTCCAGGTGAGAGACTGAATGCAAGATCAACGGATCAGAATACGACTGAAGGCGTTCGACCATAAACTGATCGATGTCTCCACCCAGGAGATTGTTGATACGGTCAGGCGAACCGGTGCGCAGATACGCGGTCCCATTCCCCTGCCGACTCGCAAGGAGCGTTACACGGTTTTGATTTCGCCGCACGTCAACAAGGATGCGCGTGATCAATATGAAATTCGTACGCACAAGCGATTGCTTGAAATTGTAGAGCCCACAGAGAAAACCGTTGACGCCCTGACCAAGCTTGATCTGGCGGCGGGTGTCGATGTGCAGATAAGTCTAGGCTGATAAATAAAGTTCTCAACGGGCCGAGGCCCGGGAGTGTAACGCTCTGAAATGGGCGGCCATAGCGGGTGACAGCCCCGTACACCAAGAGGTTAAAAATGAGTGTTGGAGTTGTAGGCCGCAAGTGCGGCATGAGTCGCGTGTTTAATGAGGATGGGCAGTCCATCCCGGTAACCGTGATCGAAGTCGAGCCTAACCGCGTAACCCAGGTTAAGACCCCCGAGCAAGACGGTTATTCCGCTGTCCAGGTGGCAGTCGGATCCCGGCGCGCATCCCGCGTAACCAAAGCTCAGGCTGGCCATTATGCCAAGGCGGCTTCGGAGGCGGGCAGCTGCGTCAGGGAGTTGCGCGCGGATGCGGCCGAGCTTGAGCCGCTGCTGGAGGCGGGCGTGGGTTTGACGGTAGGGCAGTTCGAGCCTGGCCAGATTGTCGATGTCTCTGGCGTTTCCAAGGGCAAAGGCTTCGCTGGTGTTGTCAAGCGCTGGAACTTCAGTATGCAGGATGCCACTCACGGCAATTCTATTTCTCACCGTGCGCCCGGTTCGATTGGTCAAAACCAGACCCCTGGTCGGGTGTTCAAGGGCAAGAAGATGGCCGGCCACATGGGTGCGCGTAATGTCACAGTGCAAAATCTGGAAATCGTAAGCGTCGACGTCGAGCGCAATCTGCTGCTGATAAAGGGCGCGGTTCCCGGCGCGCCTGGCGGTAATGTGGTTGTCCGTCCAGCGGTTAAGGCCTAGAGGGTAAAAGACGATGGAGCTGAGTATAGCTACACCTGGCGGCAGCGGTGGAACGCTTACCGTGTCTGACGCGGCCTTTGGTGGTGAATTCAATCAGGATCTGGTGCATCAGGCGGTTACCGCGACGCTTGCCGGTGCGCGGCAGGGTACGCGCGCGCAGAAGAATCGTGCGGCGGTGTCCGGTGGCGGCAAAAAGCCATGGCGTCAAAAAGGTACCGGTCGTGCCCGAGCCGGCACATCAAGTAGCCCGATCTGGCGTTCCGGTGGCGTGACATTTGCCGCGCAGCCGCAAAACCACGGCCAGAAACTTAACCGGAAGATGTACCGGGGTGCTCTACGCTCAATCTTTTCCGAGCTGGCTCGCCAGGAGCGGTTGGTGGTGGTCGAGGATTTCGATATGGAAGCCCCTAAAACCAAGGCGCTGGTCGGGAGGCTCAATGAGCTGGGCTTGAGTGATGTGCTTATTCTGACTGAAGAGGTCAATGAGAACCTCTATTTGTCCGCCCGTAACCTGCACAAGGTTGATGTGCGTGATGCTGTTGGCCTGGACCCGGTCAGTCTGATCCGCTTTGAAAAAGTGCTGGTGACTGTGCCGGCCCTCCGAAAAATCGAGGAGATGCTGGTATGAATAACGAGCGACTCCTCAAGGTGCTGTTGCAGCCGGTGATTACTGAAAAAACCGCCGGTCTCGGTGAGAGTAGCAATCAGGTGGTTTTCAAGGTGCTGCCGGGTGCGGAAAAGCGCGAGATAAAAGCAGCGGTGGAAAAGCTATTCGGGGTAGAGGTTCTGGGTGTGCGCGTGGTTAATGCCAAAGGCAAAACTCGGCGCACGCGAACTGGGCTTGGTAAATGTTCGGACTGGAAGAAAGCCTATGTCCGCCTGGCGCCTGGCCAGGATATTGATTTCACCACGGTGTAGGGAGAGCGGTAATGCCCGTAGTTAAAAGAAAACCCACCTCGCCGGGTCGCAGATTCGTAGTCAGCGTTGTTCACCCTGATCTGCATAAGGGCGCGCCCCATGGTCCTCTGCTGGAAAAGAAAAGCAAGCGTGGTGGTCGAAACAATGGGGGTCGAATCACTGTCCGGCACGTCGGTGGTGGCCACAAGCAGCATTATCGGGTTATTGATTTTAAGCGTGATAAAGATGGTGTGCCGGCAAAAGTGGAGCGTCTTGAGTACGACCCTAACCGCACCGCTAATATTGCATTGCTGTGTTATGCCGATGGCGAGCGTCGGTACATCGTCGCGCCGAAGGGGTTGAAGGCTGGCGATGCCGTGCAGTCTGGTCAGATGGCCGCGATTAAGGCGGGTAACTGCCTGCCCCTGAGAACAATCCCTGTGGGTAGTGTTGTTCACTAAGTTATGCTCGCTATTAC
>DLXZ01000218.1 GCA_003448675.1 Porticoccaceae bacterium | reverse complement strand
GTCACAAACAGTAGATAGTATTTATTCTACTGCGCTTGATATAGCAACCGATCAGGATTTGAAGGGAGAAGTATGAAAGGCCTAGGGAAAGCTACGTTGACTGGTTTGATTTTATCACTTTACATGCCGGCTCCATTGATCGCACAAGAACCGCCCAGGGACACTGTGGACGAACTTGCTGACGGTCCTCCGACACAAACTCGCAGGCCTAGTATTAGTGAAAACGATGGCGGTGGAATTGAAAATACAAGTCTAGGCGTTGAGCAAGAAAAAATGCGCCATGAGCTTGATTATTTGAAGAACGTCAACATTCAAATGATGCGCCGCATTAAAGCGCTCGAAAGAGAGCTGGGTAATTCAGTTTCTAACTCAAATACCCCCGCGATGCGTCAATCCGCCGGGGCGCCCACCAATCCACCCGATAGTCCTCTAGGCAAAGTCGACGCTGAGCAAGAACATGTTGGTGTTGTTAAGAAGCCTAAAAAAGCGCACGCTGTAGAGGACCTCGTGCTAGAAGAACACACGCTGTTTAACCAAACATTTTCTTTAGAATTAGGTTTTGAGTATTCTCATTTCGACCAAAACCAGCTAGTTTTGAACGGATTTTTAGCGCTTGATGCTATATTCCTCGGCGACTTAAGCGTCGACGAAATAGAGGGTGATATTTTTAAGACTAATCTAGTCGCTCGTTGGGGTGTTACCGATAGGTTGCAACTCAGCTTGAACGCGCCATGGGTTTATCGAGAGACGACATCGCGATCCAGGGGGGTTGACCTATCCTCTATTATTGTTTCAGAAAAAACTGTCGATGACAGTGATATTGGTGATATAGCACTCAGTGCGAGTTATCAGATGTTTCCAGAAACATTGACCCGTCCGGATATCGTGCTCAATTTGGCGGTCAAGGCACCTACTGGACGTGATCCTTATGGTATTAATTTTCTCGAGGACCCTTCCAACACCAATCTGGTATACCCCGAGGAGCTCCCTACTGGCACCGGGTTGTGGGCATTGTCCGCAGGGGTCTCTTTTTTAAAAACGACAGACCCTTCTATATTATTTGCAAGTGTTTTCTATACTCATTATCTTGAAAAAGGCTTTAGCGATATTGGTGCCGATCCCGGAGCACCACCGTCTCCCGGTGATGTCCAGTTAGGTGACGAATTGCAAATTGCGGCGGGTATTGCCTTTGCACTCAATGACCGGACCAGCTTGAGTATGTCATTCAGTCAGAAATTTATCGAGGAAACCGAAATTACCCAACCTGGCCTCGGCACACGAGAGATCATTGGTTCTGATACAACAGCAGGTAAATTTGATATTGGGCTCACATACGCATTGACGGAGCGTTTATCCCTTGTAACCAGCTTAGGTATGGGTCTTACAAACGACAGCTCTGACTATACCTTCAATCTTAAATTTCCTTACCGATTCTGAGCAGCTCAAGAGCGCAAGTTTACCACCATTCTAAAACCGTACGTGGAAACGGGTAGTAGCCATTCTAAAATCCAACCTCAACGCCCACCGTGACCCGATCTTTATCGTTGAACTGGCCGAAAAGCCCTTTTGATACGCCGTAGAATATATCTGCGCCGACGCTTAGATGAATATTGGTGATCCATTCATATTTAAGTGATGCCTGAACCACACCATCACTCTGGTTCAAAGTGTGTATGAGCAGTACTTCAGCCTCAAGAGTCTCGTTCATGAGATCACGCCTTACCAGGAATGTAGTGGTGGTGTTCACTTCGTCCCGAACGACGTTGGTATCCGGGTTTGTGATTATCGATTGAAAAAATTGTGCGCTGACCAACCAGTCTCGCAACCCCTGGTAGTCAGTGCCGACCACGTAAGCGAGTTCGCCGGATTCGATCACGCCGTCTCTGTCGGCGATGTTGTTTGTCAGAAAGAAACGATGACTGGAATAACCGATTTCACCACGAAAAGTAAAATCACCGAAAACATTGGAGAAGCTTCCGCCAAGTAAGTGCGTACGTTCATAGTTCTGACGAACGGTAATGCCAGTTTGGGAATGGTTACGGCGAATAACTGGTTGATCCGAATAATGGTAAGCGTAGTTCAGCGAAAGGTCCCAGCCGTTGATAAATAAGGAAAATTGTGCCGCTATATCAGAATCAGCAAGGAATTTACTCGGTCGGGTCGGCGTTGAAATCGTCGTTGGAATACCCGGCGCCAACGATGGAATAATCTGCGGTGAGGTAAAGGCAAAGGTAGCGCCAGGCTTGGGAATGTCATCGTAGGTTTGATCCGCGATCCACACAACTTGCATGAAAGCATCGCCAATGGCGATCTCCGCGTTAACCGTCCATAGCGGGATGCGGCTGTCCTCGAAATCATTGAGAATAAATTCGCGAAAAGTTTGGGGATTAAGAATATCCAGCACTTTCAGTCCATCCGCCTGCCCCCACACTACCTGCTGCTTGCCGATGCGCAAAAATGTATTGTCGATTTCGGCATCAATATAAGCTTCGCGAAGTTCGGTATCAGCGTGTGTGCCCGTAAAGTGGCGCGTTGAATAATGCGAGCGATTGCGCTGCTCGGGTTTGCCCGGTTCTAGTTCATCCGCGATGTCGCTCCGCAGGCGGGCGATAACGGTGAGATGCAGGGCCGGCGTTAGGTCGATGCCTATCTCAGGTGTTAATACGAAGGCCTTCTTCTGGGCAATGTGCGTCGTCGTGCCAAAGGCCAGCTGACTTTCGAACTTCCCAGACAATTCAATTCTTTCGGCTATGCTTTCTGCTTTTGCATCAATGCTCGCCAGTGAGATAAGTGCGATTACCGGGAAGAATGCTATCGCTGATTTCAACATGGTTAGATATCCTGGGCGGCACTTTCGTGCTTAGCGACCGCGACGCAGTGTGCGCTGCTCGAAGATGCTGTCTTCCACGGGCGACTGATAATCGACATCCGAAAAAGTGAAGGTCGTGGAGTGCCCGGTTTTGTGGTTAAGCGCGGTCAGCTTTAAGGCAGTCCAGATACCTTGAATCTGTTCAATGTTTTCGTTGCGCACGGTCTTTAAACGATTGCCATTAACATCCCACATCTCGGTCTTGCGGCTCATCCATATTTGCGGGTCGATGTGCCATCGGACGCGACCGTAGCCAAGCTCTTCGGCAGTTGCGCTATCTACAGGAATGCCTTCGACCAGGTAGGTGAACTGGCTTTCTATTTCTTCACTGGAAAGGGTAGTGAATATGTAATCTTCGGTGGCTATGCGGGTTTCCTTCTTAATGTCCTCATAACTGAAGTCGGTGCCGAGGAAATAATCACCACGATCTGCGGCGGAAATACGACGAACTTTTCTCAGGGCAGGCAGGTAGAGCCACTGATCATCGTCCGTTTCTGCTTGGGAATAATCGTAAGTAAGAAAGCCTGTTCCTTTTACATTGGTGGGTGAACGATAGAAAATGACAGTGCGTTTTTCCTCCCCGTAATAGCGGCGATAGCCCAGGGTTTCGCGCACGCGGGATTTACCCCGGCGGTCAACAAGCTCCATCTTCAAGCTGCGCGTCACCTGTTGACCATCATCACGGGCATTAACCTGCGCAATCAGCGAATCACCGGAAGGTAATTTGCTCGCATCACCGGCTTCGGCGAAATTCACCACCAACACCGAAACCAGTGCAACCAATGCCATAGTTGAACCGGCACTGGCCAATGCTGACAACTTTCTATCCTGAGGTGATATCTCACCTTGCCGGAATAAAAATGTAGGTTTCAGGAGTTTTCCCAAAACCGGCAATATCGTTATGCTAGAGATGAAGCTTGTTGACACCGCAACGGCAACGAGCAGGCCGAATTTAATCAGCGCCGGGACTTCACTCGTGACGAGTACCAGGAACCCGAATGTAAGGGCGGCGAAGTTGAAGAATAATGCACGTCCGGTCGAAGGAAATAGATCGGCCAGACGTTGGTCATAGCTTCCCGATCGGTTTGAAAGCAGTTCTTTCATGCGGTCGAGGGTGTGGATGGCAAAGTCGATGCCCAGCCCAATGGCGATAGCAGCAAACATTGAGGTACCGACACCGAGCCAAATGTTGCCGAAACCCATGACGGCGTAAACCAATAGTAGTGACATGCCAACCGGTATCAAAGAGAGCGCACCCGCGAGTATTGAGCGAAATGCCAGGGCTGCGGCAAGCCATACAAACAGCAGAGATAGCATCAGGCTTCTAAGGTGATTGTCACCGATAGTCTTGAGCCATGTGTAATTGACCATAACTCGACCAGAGAGATGTGCCTGGATTTCGTCGCTATTAAATTCATGCTTAACATAGTTCTGGATAGCGGGCACAACCTCGGTCAGTAGTTGATAGTCAGCTGCAGGGAAATTAAACCGCACATTGGCCTGGGCATAATCGGTATCGATTTCCGCTTCGAAGTCGTCAGGGTCGCCAGAGGCTGAATAGAGCAGAAACAGCTGCGCTATCAGGAATTCATCATCCGGGATCGAATAGAACTCGTGCCGATTCTCGTTTACCGCCTTGTGCATCTGCTTGATATAGTCGACGACCGAAGTTGATCCTCCTACTGCTGGAATTTGCTCGATATGTGCCTGCAGTGCTTCGATGCGGCGCAAGTGATCCGGCCGGAACAAACCTTCTGGTTCATTGGTTTCGACGACGATGTCAAGAAAGTAGGTGCCGTCCATCCGGCGGTTGATTTCGTTGTCGGCAATATGGATCGGCTCGTCGGGTTGGAAATTGTCGATCTGCACCTCCTGCACAATCACCCGGTTGGTTCCAACGATGCCAAACGCCACAATAAGCACAGCAACCGCCGCCGCAAGACGGGGTCGGTTAAGCGCTGCAGCGCCAAGATTTTTAAGAGCTGCACCACAGCGATCTATGCTGGTGCGCGAATTGTGTTCCGCCTTGAATAATTTACTGGGCTTTAAGGGAAACAGGGTGAGCGCTGCCGGTAACAGGAACATCGAATACACCCATGCGCCGGCAACGCCAACCGCCGCAAACATGCCGAAAAATTTCATCGGCGGCATGGCGGCCCCTAACCATATGCCTGCGAACCCGGCTATGGTGGTGATCGTGGTAAAGGTTATTGGCTTCCACATTTTGCTCATTGCTCGAATGACAATTTCGCGCCGACCAATACGTGAGGTAGCCAATTCAGGCGCGCGGGCTATTTCTTCGTAAACCTGACTCATAATGTGAATTGAATCGGCCACGGCGATACCAATGAGGATTGTTGCCAGGCCGTTGGTAATGACATAAAACGAAACGCCGAAGGCAGCCATTGCGCCAAACGCCGCTGCCAGGGTGCCGAGCACGACGATGTTGGGCAGCACGGCGCCGGTAAGGGTGCGGAATGCCATGAACAGTACAATTGTGATAACGACCGCTGCGAGGGGATTCAAGCGAGTGGCATCGCGGTCAATATAGGTAGAGCGATAACCTGATATTGCGCCTTCACCAGCGACATGGATCTCGGTCCCCGCAGTTACGGGGGTCGCGGCGACAATTGCCAGGATTTCGTCGTAAGTAATTTGCGCTGCATCCTGGTCCAGAAGCTCGACAACGATCAGTGTTGCATTACTGTCCCGGGCAACTAAAGTGCCTTGATAAAGTGGGAAGTCAGCAATGGCAGCTTTGATTTCGTCGGCGCGGGCTTGCGTGCTGGGGTAGGGCTCAAAAAAGTCCGTGACCTCCATGCCGTCAATGGTGCCAACGATATTAGATTCGGTAGCAAGGCTGGTAATGCGATCAGGATCAACGTTCGATAGCTTGCCAATGGTTTGAGTGAGCTGGTCGACCAGTGCCAGGCTATCTGGGTTAAAGATACCTCTGGGACCATCATTGATTACCGCGACGACAATGGGATCTTCCAATCCGAACACATCACGCACCTGGTCACGGTAAAGCACTATTGGATTGTCTTTAGCAATGAAAGCGTCGGAGCTAGTGTCCTTGTGTATCTGTGGGACAAAGGTCGCGATCCAGAGAATCGTTAGTATGCTCACTATAAAATAAGTTTTAGGCCACGAGGTGACGAATTCGAAATATTTCTCGGCGTTGTTCGCAGACTTGTTCATGTCAGACTCCATGGTCGTTAAATCAGGTCTTGGTTGACGACGCCAACCGGGTTGGGCGAGGCTAGACCTGCATATTCTGGAAAACCCATGATGTAAGTAAGTTGGTAACGGTAAGTAACCTGGAAGCACTGACCGTGGTAGCATCACAAAAAAACGAGCGCTGAAGCACCGAATGAAAGAAGGCATAACCGACTGGAGCGAGCAGGAAGAACGCACAATCCGGAATCAGTTAATCACTATCCTGGAGAGCGATTTATTTACCCATTCTGCGCGTCTGGGTCGATTTCTGAAGTTCATCGTTGACGAAACACTGGATGGAAGGGCGAGTCGTCTCAATCAATATGCTATTGCGACAGATGTATTTGATCGCGATGAAACCTTTGATCCATCGATTGATGCTATCGTTCGAGTTGAGGCGGGGCGCTTGCGTGCAAAGCTACGAGAGTACTACAGTGAATTGGGCGGCAACGATTCGGTAGCCATAGAGTTACCTAAAAGAGGCTACGCGGCGACGTTTAAATTCCTGCCAGATTCGGTGCCTGTATCGTCCGAGATACTTGCTTCTGAGGTATTGTCTTCCGGCGTGTCATCCTTTGGGTCGAAGAAGCCTAGCAGCGCTAACTTCATTCCGATCAGTCCACAGAAGACATCTAGCCTTATTGGGCCGGTAATCGCTGTCTTGCCTTTCACGAACATCAGCTCTGATACGGAGCAGGAGTATTTTGCTGATGGTATCACTGAGGATCTCATCACCGACCTTTCGCAGCTTCCCCGGATATCTGTTATTTCCCGCCAATCGACGTTTACCTATAAAAACGTGCCAGTTACGGTGCAGCAGGTATGCAACGACCTGGGTGCAAATATTGTGTTGGAGGGAAGCGTCAGAAAACTCGGCGAACGAGTGCGTATTACCGCACAGTTAATAGATGGTGTTAGTGGGCATCATCTATGGGCTGAGCGATACGATCACAACCTGGATAATCTTTTCGACGTTCAGGATGAAGTCAACAGGAAAATTGTTGAAGCGCTGAGCTTACAGTTATCGGAGGGTGAGTATCAGAGGTTAAAAAGGCGAGGGACAGACATTATTAAGGCCTACGATTATGTATTGCGTGGCATGACAGAATCCAGGGCCAATACCGAGGAGGGTTCTGCGCGAGCGCGCTACTGTTTTGAGAGTGCACTCCGTCTGGATCCTGATTACGCAGTCGCTTACGCTCGCCTGGCACTTAACTATATTTATCGTTGGATATTGGGGTGGAATAAATCACCGAAAGAATCCATTGATGTGGGATTTGAATTGGCGCTCAAAGCTGTCTCTATCGATGATCAGCTCGCACTGGCCCACGCCGCCTTGTGCTGGGCTCACCTGTGGCGGGGTGAACACGACAAAGCTATCGCTGAGGGAAAAATTGCTATCGAGCTGGATGCTGATGATGTTGTCGCATTGGAGCGCCTCGCCCTCTGTATGATTTTTGCTGGAGATCCCGCGTCCAGCCTGCCATTAATCGCTAAAGCAAAGCGGCTTAACCCCTCCGAGACCTATAATTTTGCGCGCGGCGTTGCGGCATTTATGGTGTCAAATTACACCGAGGCGATTCAGTATCTGCAAAGTCAATTTGAGTTGAGCCCAAATTTTATTCCAGCTGGATTGTACCTTGCTGCGAGTCATATCCTGGCCGGAAACAAACTTGAAGCCGCCGCAACGATTGCAAAAATTAAGCAAATAAGCCCAGGTTTTACGTTAGGTGATCAAAGTAGTATCCACATCAAGGATTCGAGAGATCGCGAGCGCTTTATGGATGCGCTTCGGCAAGCGAGTCTTGTCCAGGCTCATCCTCTTAAGTAAATACCAACGTTAATGTGGATCTATATGTTGAAGCCGTATGAAAAGAGGTGGCCCCCAAAATCTGAACAGCGCTATAGGTGGATTCTCTGCCTGACCCAGGGCATCGTATTGGCCGTACTCGGGAGAATTAACATGCTCAGGAGATGACGGCGAAATCACCAACCCCAGTTCAAATTCAAAGTGGCGCTGGAAGCCTTGAAGGGCGAGGACACTGAACGCCACAAAGCCTCTGATGTAATAGGAAAGGGTGAAGGTAGTAAGGCGGGTGTGGCTTATCGGATGAAGGATGGCTCGTTTGTATGTGTGTCAGAGGAATAAATACTAGCTGGGACCCTGAGGGGGGGTGTACCTGGCAAAGGTGTTTTTCTTATCAACACTACCGACTATCTCAACCTCTATTTCAGCCGGGCATTTTTATAGGCTTTCAGGGACGGAATGGCTGCCGCGATGATGGTTGAAATTACCATCAACAACACAATATACGCGTTGCTTTCAGACACTATATGGGTGCTGATATGCAGGCCGAATTCTGCTGCCAGAAGATCTTTTGCTACGACTAAGACCCCATAGAGTAGTGAGGTGCCGAGGGCAATCGCAGCAAAACTAATTAATAAAGCTTCCAGTTCGATCAGTAAAAACAGGAATACCGGTGGCGCGCCGATGACTCGTAAGAGTTGAATTTCCTGCTCACGTTCCCGTATCGAAGCCAGCAGCATGGCGCTCAATCCAAGCAGGGCGGAGACCAGAATACAGACCGATATCAGGCGTAGTGTGTGCTCGAAGGTCGCCATCATTTGCCAGAGTTCCGACAGGGCAACACCGGGAAGTATTGCCGTGAGTGGTTCCCGCGAGTCGTTGTTGATCTCCCGCTGCTCGCGGAAGGTGGCCATCTTTGAACGCAAGCCGAGCATGAAAGCAGTAATGCTTGCGGGCTGTAGATCCATCTGGGCCAGTTGTTCTGTGGATACGCTTCTGCCGGGGATTTTTACGCCCTGCTGCCAGTCGACAGTATTGGGCTCAGAAGTAG
>DLXZ01000056.1:8798-11949 GCA_003448675.1 Porticoccaceae bacterium | reverse complement strand
ATAACGGGAACTTGCTTTATGCCCTGGTTTCTCGGGGTTACAAGGCCGGTGGCGTCAATGGTGAGGCGCTGGGTAAGGCCCAGAGTGGGGGCCTTGCGCCTTCCGTGCTGGATTTTCTCGAATCGCGCCTGGAGTTCGATACTGAAACCCTGCTCAATTATGAGTTGGGCTTGAAAGGCTATTATCTCGAAGATAGCTTGCAACTGCGCATTGCTGCCTTTTACATGGACCGGGACGATATTCAGCTCAAGGGCTGGTACAACGAAGGACCGGTTTTTGTCGGTTATCTCGACAATGCCGCCAGCGGTGACAATTTTGGGGTGGAAGTGGAGTCCCTGTGGCAGCTGACGGAAAACTGGCAGCTGTTCGCCAATGTGGGCTGGCTGGATACCGAGGTTGATAATTTCACCGTCAACGTGGGTGGGGATTTGGTCGACAAAAGTGGGCGTGAGCAGGCCCATGCCCCTGAATACCAGTTCAATATTGGCGCTCGCATTGATCTGGGGCGCGGGCTGGATCTGCGCGTGGAAGTGGAGGGTAAGGATTCCTTTTACTTCTCAGACAGCCACGACCAACGTTCGGGCAGCTACGAATTACTTAATGCAAGTCTGGGCTATGTCATGGGACCCTGGGATTTCCGAATCTGGGGGCGCAATCTCACCGATGAAGATTACGCTACCCGTGGGTTTTATTTTGGCAATGATCCCCGCAAATTCTACGTTAACGAAACCTATATCCAGTATGGTGAGCCACGGGTTTTTGGCATCAATGCCCGTTACCGTTTCCGCTAAACCGTGCTTGGTCGGAAGCGAGTAAATTATGTCCGAACTATGGTCTGGCGCTTATCGGGAATTTCTCAATAGCTCGCCCTGGGAGCTACTTGCGGTAGTGCTGGCGATTGCCTATTTACTCCTGATAATGCGGGAGAACCCCCTTGGATGGCTGTGTGCATTTATCAGCACGGCGATTTACACGGTGCTGTTTTGGCAGGTTAGCCTGCCGATGCAATCCGGCCTTCATATTTACTATATGACCATGGCTGTGTACGGCTGGTATCACTGGCGTAGGGGTGGTCACGAATCGGCAAATAGCGAGGCGCTGATTCACTCCTGGCCCTGGCCTCGCCACCTGTTAGCTATGCTCCTTGTTTCGGTGCTGACGAGTGTTTCAGGTTTCCTGCTCGCCAGTCAGAGTGAGGCGTCCCTGCTTTATCTTGACTCCCTGGTGACCTGGGGCAGTGTGGTAACCACCTGGATGGTGGCGCGCAAGGTACTGGAAAACTGGCTCTACTGGGTGTTTATCGATAGTGTCGCCATCGTGTTGTATCTTGACCGGGGTCTTTACCTGACCACGATTCTGTTTCTGGCCTATGTACTTATCGCCATATTCGGGTATTTTGGCTGGCGTAGGCGGATGACGGGTCAAACCGGTCTGGTGCAGGGTGAAGGAGAGCAATGTGGCGATGTCAGAAGCAAGTAAAACGGCCTTTGATACCTGGCCGGAGTGGCAATTGCCATTGGGTGAGCCGCCTACCATTATTCGACGCCTGAGTGGCGGTTTGACCAACGAGCTCTACCTGCTGAAAGGGGCGGGCCTGCGTTTGGTAATGCGAGTGAACACCAATCAGGTTTTAGCGGGTATCGACCGGTTTCGAGAACAAAAAATACTGGAAAACATTCAGGGGCGGCCTTTTGCGCCGGTGGTTTTTTACTGTAATCCCGCGCGTCAGATCTTGGTGACTCAGTATATTGAAGGTTATCACTGGCAAGCGGGAGATATGTCAGAGCCGGAAAAACTGGAGCGCCTGGTGAGCTTAATCCAGCATATTCAGGAGCATGGCAAGGGCATTCCGCTCTTTGATTACCAGGGCTGCCTGCAGGACTACTGGCAGCAATTGCTGGAAAGCAACAAACCCTTTCCCATGGCGGCTCATCGACTTTATAAGGGCATCGAGGAGCGCCTTCCTGCTTTTCAACAGAACATGGAGGAGGGTGCTGGGGTGGCAGTGTTATGTCACCACGACCTGACGCCGACTAATGTTATTGAAACTGACGCTGGCCAGCTGATAGTGCTGGACTGGGAGTATGCGGGAGCGGGTTCAGCCTTGATTGAAGCCCTATGGCTGACGCGCTTCTGGGAAGCTCCGGAGTTAATGGCGCGGCTTACGGGTCGGGAAGTTAATGAAGAAAGCCTTGCTCTGGCCAGGGATGTGGTGGCGTTTTACGACCTGGCCTGGTCCTTGCTCAGATCCTGAACAGTAATGAAAATACCGCTTTCCTGGACTCTTACCTGTCGTGGGCAGTCATAGACTACAATTTTGATAGATATAGGCTCCATAGATAATAATTAGGACGACTTTTTTAACCTTTGAGAGGAAATTATGAGCGCCGAAAAAAATAAACAAATAGTCAGCGATTTTCTGAAAAAGTTTTCCGCCGGGGATTTTGCCGCGGCGCTGGAGATGATGGCCGAGGACGGCACCTGGTGGGTGGCCGGTAATTTTCCCCTATCCGGTACCAAAACCAAGGCCGAATTCAAAGCCCTGCTGGACGGCGTTGGGGACATGATGGCCGGCCCGATTGTCATCGAGCCGGTAGCCATGACAGCGGAAGGGGATCGGGTGGCGGTGGAGGCTTTGTCGAGTGCTGAACATGTGAACGGAAAGTCCTATCGTAACGAATACCACTTTCTGTTTGTGTTGCGCGATGGCCAACTGGTGCAGGTGAAAGAATATCTGGACACCATGCACGCCAATGAGGTGATGTGTACTTGAAGTGTTCGGGCTCTCAGGCGCCAGCGGAAGGCGGTGCTTGCTTTTTGATCATATAGGTCAGCACGGCGCCGACCATAAAAGCGGCGCCGACAAAATAAAAGGCATCGTTGTAAGCCATCACATAGGCTTCCCGCCGGGCCAGGGCGTCAACTGCTCGTAGCGCCTGTTCCTGGGCCAGGGTGGCGTCCGAGCCACGGCTGGTGAAAAAGCCCTGCAAGCCCTCCAGGCGTTCCACTACGAAGGGGTTATAGAGCGAGATATTCTCGACGATATGGCTGGAGTGATATTGCTCGCGAATGGAAAGAAAGGTCGCTAGAAAGGCGATACCGACGGCGCCGCCCAGATTGCGGGTAAGGTTGTATAAGCCGGAGGCCGAGC
>DLXZ01000056.1:4270-8642 GCA_003448675.1 Porticoccaceae bacterium | reverse complement strand
AGCCGGAGGCCGAGCCGGCCTGTTCCTGTTCAATACCCACCGTTGCGATGACCGCCAGGGGTATGGAGATAAAGGGCTGACCGAAACCCCGAATAAAATTGGCGAACAACAGCTGGTCGTAGGCGTCATCCGCCGTCATGTTGATATTTATCAGGCAGCTCCAGGCGAAAATCACGCAACCGATGGCCACCAGGTGGCGTGGGTCGGTGGTCTTCATCAGTTTTACCAGTAGCGGCACCATAATCAGCTGGGGAAAGCCAAACCACATCATGGTCAGGCCGGTCTGCCAGGCGTTGTAGTCCTGGACCTGGGCCAGGTAGAGGGGGGTGATAAATATCGTGCCGTATAAACCAAGGCCGAGTATCACGCCGACAAAATTGGCCAGGGCGAAATTCCAGCGTTTGAATAATCTGACATTGATAAACGGATTGGTGCCCCAGAGTTGGCGATAGAGAAAAATTAAAAAGCAGCCACCGGCCAGCATCGAGCCCCTGACGATGGCATCGGACTCAAACCAGTCGAGGCGGTTGCCTTCCTCGAGGATAATAATCATTGCGCCCAGGGCGACGGAGAGCATGATGATGCCGGGCCAGTCGCCGGTCTTGAGCAGGTTGCGATTGCCCTTAGACTTCTCCAGCCCCCACCAGAGAATGGCGAACATCAGCGTGGTGGGAATAATCTGCATGTAGAAAATGGACTGCCAGCCCATATTTTCCGTCAGGTAGCCGCCCAGTGTTGGCCCGATGCTGGGCGCCTGGGTGGCGGTCAGCGAGAACATGGCGATGCCCAGGGGCTGTTTGCTGGTTGGCAGCAGGGTGAGGATGCAGGTGAAGGAGAGGGGGATGAAGGTGCCGCCGGCAAAGCCCGCGATGGTGCGAAACACCAGCATCGACTCCAGATTCCAGGCCAGGGCGCAGGCGAGGGTGGCGACAATAAATACTCCTGAGGCGGCGAGCACAAAACGCCGCAGGCCCCAGATTTGAACGAACCAGGCGGTTAGGGGAATCACCACGACCTCGGCGGTGAGGTAAGCGGTGGAGATAAACGAGCCTTCGTGGAGTGTCGCGGACAGCGCTCCCTGAATGTCTTTCAGGGAGGAGTTGGTGATCATGATATTGAGAACGGCGATAAACGCGCCGATGACGCTGCCCCAGACCGTAAACCAGGTTTTGAGGGATACCGGTGCTTCCTCGGCCCCGGAGGGTTTGGCGGTATCATTTTCTGCCGGGGCTTCGGCGGCCTCGCTCATGGGGGGGCGTGTCTTTTACTTCTCATCGACAGTCTGTGTCGGTGAGATTACGGAGCTGTGTATAAATCCGCTTTCACACCTCGACGCTTAGCTGTCCGTCTTCCACGCTTACAGCGTAGGTTTTCAGACATTTTTCCTTGCGGACGATATTCAGCGCCTGAATGCCGGGTGGAAAATTAGCCCACTTGATGACCTCGCCGCTGGCGACATCAAATTCGGCGCGATGGATGGGGCATTGCAGGGTTTTGCCATCCAGTAATTTGCCTTTTTTCAGGGGCATCATCAGGTGGGTGCAGTTGGCCTGGACGGCGTGATAGCCGCTTTCCAGGCGAAACAACAAGATTTTCTCACCGTTTAGCTTGAGCAGCTTACGCTCCCCGATTGCCAGCTCGTCAGCTTTTCCCGCATCGTGAATAGCCATTTTTTCTCCGAATAATTATCGATCGCCGCGTCGGTTCAGTTGGAAGCAGTCGGTAGTTTTTTCATAAAGGCGACAAAGCCCAGACTGATCATAAAGGCCGCGCCCATCACATAAAAACAATCATTGAAAGCCATAATATAGCTTTCCCGCCGGGCGATGGCGTCAACCGCGCGCAGTGCCTGCTCCTGGGCCAGCACCGGGTCTGAGCCGAGGCCGGTAAAATAATCCCTGAAACCCTGGAGTCGTTCCATGGTGAACGGGTTGTAGGTGGATACCGATTCCAGAATATGGTTGGAGTGGTACTGCTGGCGATTCGACAAAAAGTTGGCCAGCGCGGCAATGCCTACAGCGCCACCCAGGTTGCGCAGCACGTTAAACAAGCCGGAGGCCGAGCCCACCTGTTCCTGTTCGATTTCCGCCGTGGCGATGACGTTGAGGGGCACCATAATAAAAGGCATACCCAGACCCCGGATAACGTTGGGCCAGATCAGATTGTCGCGGGCGTAATCCGCTGTCATATGGGTGTTGAGCAGACAGCTGAGGCCAAAGATAAAGGCACCGATAGCCAGTAATATCCGAAGGTCGATAATTTTCATCAGTTTTAATACGATGGGCACGACAATGAGCTGGGGCAAGCCCACCCACATCATAACCAGGCCAATTTGCATGGCGTTGTAATCGTGCACCTGGGCCAGATACATGGGTAGGATAAATACCGAGCCATACAGACCCAAGCCAAGTACCGTGCCAACAACGTTGGAAAGGAAAAAGTTGCGCCGTGTCAGCAGGCGCAGGTTGATAAAGGGTTGGGCCCTTTTTAGCTCGATGGCGACAAAAATCATCAGGCACACAACAGCAATTATGGTGCCGCGCAGGATAAAGTCCGATTCCAGCCAGTCTTTTCGGTTGCCTTCTTCCAGCACAATAATCATGGCGCCGAGACCGACAGCCATGGCCGCGATGCCAAACCAGTCGCCATTTTTTAGCAAGGACAGGTTGGTGGAGCTTTTTTTCAGGCCCTGCCAGAGCAGAAAAAACATCAGCGAGGTGGGAATAATCTGCAGGTAAAAAATCGCCTGCCAGCTAAATGCCTCGGTGAGATAACCGCCCAGGGTTGGGCCGATGGTGGGCGCCTGGGTGGCGGTCAGTGAAAACAGCCCCATGCCGACCGCCTGTTTATTGGCGGGCAGCAGGGTCAGGATGATGGCGAAGGACAGGGGAATTAGCGTGCCCCCGGTGAGTCCGGCGAGGGTGCGAAATACCAGCATGGATTCCAGGTTCCAGGCCATGGCGCAGAGTAGGGTGGCGCCGATAAACAGGGCCGTATTCCAGAGGATATAACGACGCAGGCCGAACACCATGGTCAACCAGCCGGTAATCGGGATCACCACCACCTCTGCCGTTAAATAGGCAGTGGAGATAAATGAACCTTCCTCAAGCGTTGCGGACAGGGCTCCCTGAATATCCTTCAGGGAGGCGTTGGTAATGTGGATATTGAGAACAGCGATAAAGGCGCCCAGGACACCGCCGAACACCGTCATCCAGGTGGCCGCGGAAACCTGGTCGCTGGCGGGACTCGACGGCGCGAGCGCTTCCGGATCGTCCGCGGTTGCCGCGCCGCTCACAGGTGGATTGCCGTGCGATACATGAATTCGTTCCTACGCGGCAACACTAGTTTGAGGCCAGTGATTGCTCTTTTTGTTCCCCATCGCGGGTATCCACGCGCGCGACCACCGACATGCCGGGCCGCAGCCGGCCAACAACAGGGTTGTCCTTATCAAGAATGATTTTTACCGGTATCCGCTGGACGATTTTGGTGAAGTTGCCAGTGGCGTTATCCGCTGGCAGCAGACTGAATTCCGCTCCACTGGCCGGTGACAGGCTTTCTACGACGCCATCGACCGGGTTGTCGGGAAAGGCGTCGATTTCAACCCGGGCCTTTTGTCCTTCGCGCATACTGGTCAGCTGGGTTTCCTTGAAATTGGCGCTGACCCAGACATCATCCAGCGACACGATCGCCATTTTGCGAGCGCCTACGTGGATGTATTCGCCGGGCTCCACATGTTTGTTACCAACCACGCCGTCACGGGGTGCGCGAATATCGGACAGGTACAAAGCAATATCAGCCTGTTTCTTGTTGGCTTCGGCTTCCGCTAGCTGCGCCCTGATTTCCTCGGCCTCGGCTTTAAATACTCCCTGCTGAGCGCTTACCGCAACCAGGTTTGCCCGTGTTCGGCTTAGCTCAGCCTTGCCGCTGGCGACATCGGTGACTGCGTGATCGTAGCGCTGTTTTTCAGCAAACCCCCGGGTTTTTAATTGCTCTGCGCGCACCAGATCCAGTTCCGCTTTCTTCAGCTCGGCGCGCGCTGTTTCTACCTCGGCTCTGGCGGCGGCGACCAGTGATTGCTGCAATTGCAACTTGTTTTCAATAGTCGCCAGGGCGGCCTGGGCGCCGGCGACCTGGGCTTGTGCCTCGGCAACCGTGGCGTCAAAAGTGGGTTTGTACATGGATATCAGAATGTCGCCGGCAGCAACCTTTTGATTATTTTTGACGTTCACCTTGTCGACTATACCCGGTACCTTGGCGCTGATGATAGTGATGTCCGCCTGAGTGTAGGCGTTGTCAGTGGACTCCCAGTGACGACCTTCGGTCCACCAGTTTTTTAACCACCAGCCACCGCCGGCCAGCAATACCAGTAACA
>DLXZ01000056.1:0-4085 GCA_003448675.1 Porticoccaceae bacterium | reverse complement strand
CGGCCAGCAATACCAGTAACAGTGAAAGCAGGATGATTTTGCGCATGGTCTAGACTCTTCAAAGAATGGGGGCTCTTTCTCTCGGTGCCTCGGCTCGTGACCTACTACGCAGGGTGTCTGGTTGTTTTCTTCCGAATTGGCGTAGTGGCGATATAGCGACCGAGATGGTACTGTTCCGTACCCTAGCACCGCAAATAGCGTGGCGCAATACTTGATAAACCCGATTTCGCGTTGTAGACGAGATTGTCGTAGTTCGGTGCATGGTTGCTTTGGTGGGCGTTTGACACAAACGTGGCGCCGTCATGCAGGATCAAGAAGGAAGGGCAGTGAGTAAGACGCAAGTGGAAGAAAAACGCGAAGCGATTCTGGAAGCCGGTAAGGAAGTGCTTTTTGAATACGGTTATCTGGGCGCCAGTGTAGACGAGGTGTTGCGCCGTGTTGGTGGCTCTAAACGTACCATATACAAGTATTTTGAAAGCAAGGAAGGTTTGTTTGGCGCCATCGTGACCGAGCTGGTGAATCAGGCCATGCAGCCACTGGAGATGTCGCTACTCGATAAAGAAGGGGAGTTGTACGCCACCCTTGAAGCCCTGGGTCAAACTTACCTGGATGTGATTCTCAGGGAGGAGAGTGTTGCCATATTTCGAATTGCGGCTTCAGAGGGCATCGGCCATCCCACGCTGGGCAAGGCTTTATTTGAGTCGGGGCCAGGGGCGGCGGTGAAACGGCTGGCGGCGTATCTGCATCACCAGAATAAGATCGGAGTACTGGCCATCAAGGATATCGATTTGGCCGCTCGTCATTATTACGGCATGGTGCGTTCGGATCTTCATATGCGTGCGTTACTGGGTTTGCCTTTGCCCGCGCCGGCGGAAATAAACCGTGGTATGCGTCAGGCTGTTGCTAGTTTTGTCGGTATTTATGAGGCCTAATGGGCTACGCGTATAGTTCAGTCATTGTGTGTTTTATCGTAAGCGTGTCAGCAACACGGGTTGCCCCGGTCGTTGCAGCCCCGATACGGAATTTCTTTCCGGGCTTTCAGCCTCTTCTCCCTTCCAGAGTGGTTCATTCGTCCAAAGGAATTGATTTACTTCGGTCCCAAAAAGGGGGCAATCATTAGAGATGGAATTATGCTGCGTGTAGTCAAAAGCTCCTCATTGAGGAACAAGACCCGGTTAAAGCTGCTACTGGTACTCGCAGTGGCGACATGCCCGGTCATAGGATTCGCGGCGAGTGGTGGGTTTGCGGAATTCGAACGTAAGCTCGCGACTTTTGATCCCGGTGGCCGCTATCTGACCAAGCCGATTGAGCGAAGGGTGCCGGGATTGAGCATGAGCGGTTCGTATTATCTGTGGGCCGATAGCCTGGTCTCGGGTAAGGAAGATATTGGTTTTCGCGATCGGGATTTTAAAAGCCCGCAACAACAGAATATTTTTGAACTTGAGCTGAACTACCGGTTTTCACCGGGCGTGGAACTCACTAGCATCAATCATTTTTTTTATGACCTGGCTTACGATATTGACAGCGCCGATGGCCTCTATGCCGATAAGATCGATAAAGCCTATCGGAAGTACAACGATTTTAAGCGCATGGCCAGGGAGCTGTACTTTTCCTATCGCACACCCAAATTAGATCTGGTGCTGGGCAAGCAACAGATTGCCTGGGGCAAGATGGATGGTCAGTTCATTGATGTCATCAATGCCATGGACCTGCGGGAGTCAGTGCAACTAGAAGCCAGCGATTACGAGCTGCGTCGGCTGCCCATGTGGATGGCCAACGTGACCTACTATTTTCCTGATGTCTCCCTCAACGTGCTCTGGATTCCGGACTTCGAAGCCAATGTCAACCCAGTTTATGGTACACCCTGGGCTTCGCCCCTGTTGCCGCCAGGTGACGCCATGGCGTCAACCAACGAGGCATTGCTCAGTGATCGCACCAACTTTGCCGGGGATCGGTTGCTGCAAACGGAGCGACCGGATTGGACGCGTTTTTCGGATCATCAATTTGCCGTGCGCATTGATGTGGCTAACGGTGCTATGACCTGGGGGCTGGTGTATTACTACGCCTTTGAACGGGACCCCGTACAGAATATCGTTGGCAGATTCAGCGATGCCAGTGGCGATCATCTGATTATTCGGCCCGAGCACGAAAGGCTGCACCATTTTGGAATCACTTCCGACTACGCCTGGGTGATGTCCGACGTGCCCTGGGTGGGTACCCTACCCATTGTCTTCAGGGCTGAAGCGCTTTATACCCAAGACGCGCACTTTACCGATTTTGTCGGCCAGGCGATCGCACGAACGGGAGGAAATGCCGCCGGTGTGAGCAAGCATGACACCATTCGTGGTGCACTGGCCTTTGAATTTGCCCTGCCTTCCAATGTCACGGGCATTTTCCAACCTTCGTTTTATTACACGCGAAACTGGCGTCGGGGCCTGGGCGCGGGTTTTGGTGGCGCCGTCGGTGATCGCTGGAACTTTGTACCGGTGATTTTTGTCGAGCGCCCGGTACGTGCTACGCGGGATCGACTCAAATTTAGCGTGACCCTGAGCCCCTATATTAGTGGCCCGGATCGGGGCTATCAGGGTGGTAAGTCAAAATTTGTCGCCAGTTATGAGTTCAGTCAATATATCAAGGGTAGTGTGATTTATACTGATTACAGTGGCGGCAATAATGACGATTTATTTGGTCAGTATCATCACTACGATAACCTTGGTATAGAGTTGCAATACGAATTTTGACCGAAACAATTAGTTGTTAGAAATTAATTTAATGATCAAAAAAAATTACTTAAATATCCGTAAGGGGAAGGGCCTGGGCTCTGGTTTGTGTTCAGTCTGGAGAGGAACGCATTGGTGCCGCCAGCGTTGCTTGCTGCTTGCACTGATATTTCTGCTACTCGGCCCGGAAATTGTAGTGGCTACTGACGAGGGGGTGGCTGCGCCAACAGGAACCTGGCGAGGGCTCGATGCGCTGACAGGTTTTGAGCGCCAGCGGCTCGACCTTAATACCGCCAATAATGGGGGTGAAAAAACTGTCGCGGCTTATCTTCCCCAGGAAACCTGGCCTTTCGAAGCCCCCTTTAGCGCACAGGAAATCGGTTTCCGTATCATGGATTTCAGCCATATTCCCCGCTGGTCCCATGTTATGGCCGATGCCTTTGGCGTGCTGACCAAGGCAGGTTATCTGACCCAGGGGGTCACCGTGGGCATGGTGGATCAGCCGGTGGAGCCAGGGGCGAGGGCGCAGATCAACGCCGCCCCCGGAGAAATCTATTCCAGGCAGATATTCTTTGATATTTATCCACCCAAGAATCGCGGCCTGCAACAAATGTGGCTGATGCGACGCACCGGGGCGGACAATCCGGAAAAACTCGACTTTTTTGTTTATAGCCCTTCCCTGCGCAGGGTGCGTCGCCAGCCGCCCCCTCGGCGGGAAGCCCAGTTTCCAGACGTGGTGCAATCCTTTGATGACATTACCGGTCGCGAGGCCTGGGAACTTGATTGGCGTTTGCTCGGTGCCGATACCCTGTACGAGACGGTGCGCTTTCCCACTACCCGGAAGCAGGTCACGCTGGGTCGGTCTGATGGTAGCTTTTACGACATGCCCGTCAGTGAACTGAAAATGATGGGCGACGCCTACCCCTTCTACCGAGAGGATGGTGGGGTTGATTGTTTCGTGGTGGTGGCCGAACCCAACCGTGACTGGCTGCCCAATTACAAGATTTCAAAGCTGATTTACTGGGTGGATCAATATTACTTCTATCCCCTGCGGATTGAGCAGTACGATGAGCAGAATCAGTTGAAAACCGTACAGGTGCGCCTGGCGCGGCGGGAAAACAAGGACTTGGCGGAAGGCTTTGGTTACTCCAACAACCTGACTATTTATTACGATATTCATCAGGATATCCTCAGTTACAGCCTTCACGATGCAATCACGGCGCTCAAGTGGAGCGAAGAAGAGTTGACCATGTTTACCCCGGATTTTATGCGCCGGCGATGGTTAAAATATCCTCAGCAGAGCCTTGCCCTGGTGGACGGTCCAGACCAGTTTTACCTGCGTCCCCATCTGCTTAGAGAGCGATT
>DLXZ01000034.1:850-4842 GCA_003448675.1 Porticoccaceae bacterium | reverse complement strand
CAGCGGAGGACGGGCCTGCCGTAACTCAACTAATCGCCGACTGTCCTCCCCTTGATGCCAACTCGGCTTACTGTAATTTGTTGCAATGCAGCCATTTTCGGCATACCTCGGCTGTTGCCCGTAAAGGGGGGCGACTGATCGGTTTTGTCTCTGGTTATCGAATACCGGACAAGGCCAACACGCTGTTCATTTGGCAGGTCGCGGTCAGTGCCGAGGCTCGAGGGCTCGGTTTGGCCCGCGCGATGCTGAACGACCTCGTTAGCCGCTCCGAAAACGCGGGGTTACTGTGGATTGAAACCACCATCACCGCCAATAACGACGCTTCGTGGGCGATGTTTGAGGGCTTTGCGCGCAGTCGTAATGCGATGACCAAGCGAACCGTAATGTTCGACCGCCATCAACACTTCGGCGGACGACACGACACCGAGTATCTGCTGCGCATCGGCCCCGTTGGACCTTAGAACGACTTCCAGGCGGGGACACACCTGCTCATGCTAACTGAAATCCGTACCAGGATTTAAGAAAACACCAGCGAACACAAAACAAGGACTACACCAAAATGAAAATTTTCGAAGAAATCGAATCGGAAGTGCAAAGTTACGCAAGGGTTTTTCCGCGGGTCTTCACCGAGGCCCGGGACGAGTTTTTGTTTGACCAGGACGGCAAGCGTTACCTGGATTTTCTGGCTGGAGCCGGCACTTTGAATTACGGACACAATAACCCAATACTCAAAGAACAGCTGCTCGACTACATCGCAAGGGACGGCATAACCCATGGCCTAGACATGCACACCCAAGCCAAAGGCGAGTTTTTAGAGGCCTTTAATAACACTATTCTGAAACCTCGGGGCATGGACTACGTAGTCCAGTTCACTGGTCCAACGGGCACTAACGCGGTTGAAGCGGCGATGAAGATCGCGCGCAACGTCACCGGTCAGCAGAACATCGTGACCTTCACCAATGGTTTTCATGGCGTCAGCCTCGGTTCGTTGGCCGCTACCGGTAATGCCCATCATCGCGACGCTGCCGGTATCGCGCTAAATGGCGTGCACCGTGCTCCCTACGATGGTTATCTCGGCGATGACATCGATACCACTGAGTATCTTGACAAACTACTCAGTGACTCAAGCAGTGGCATTAATTCGCCTGCGGGAGTGATTGTCGAGACGGTTCAGGGCGAAGGCGGTATAAACGTCGCCAGCCTCGATTGGCTGAGGAATCTGCAACGGGTGTGCAGAAAACACGGTGTACTGTTGATCATAGACGATATTCAAGCCGGCTGTGGTCGCACCGGTCAATTCTTTAGTTTTGAGGCGGCGGGCATTGAGCCTGACATCATTACCCTATCGAAGTCGCTGAGTGGCTATGGGCTGCCCTTTGCGGTGGTGTTGATGAAACCCGAGCTCGACCAATGGAAGCCAGGAGAGCACAACGGCACTTTCCGAGGCAATAATCTCGCCTTTGTTACCGCCAAGGCCGCAATCGAGCATTACTGGGCAAATACACAGCTATCTAGCGAAATCGAGCGTAAGGGTAATTACATTGCAGAGCGGCTGGCGCGCATCGTCGATTGCTTCGGCGAAGGCCAGTTCACCGCCCGCGGACGCGGTATGTTCCAAGGTCTCAACTGCGTTAGCGGTGAATTATCGAACGCGATTACCCAGCGCGCCTTCAAACGTGGCCTGGTGATTGAAACCAGCGGCGCTGACGACCAAGTCATAAAGTTTCTGTGTCCTCTAACCATTGGACAAGCATCTCTAGAAGAAGGCATCGACATTGTCGAGCAGTCCATAAAAGAGGTCTGCCAAGCAACTGACACCATGCTCCGGGAGCCAGTCTACTTTGATCAGGCAAAAACGGCGCGGGCTTGATCACCCCGCACCGCACCCATTAGCCGTTTTTCGCGACTCGACAATGCCCCGGTTTCTGCCGCTTGGCAAACCCCATAAATCTTTAAGGACACCGACAAAATGATTGTAAGAACACTGCAAAAAGCTCAACAGACTGATCGCCGCATCGTCTCCCCGGACGGTAACTGGGAGAGCACCCGGTTGCTACTGAAAGACGACGGCATGGGCTTTTCGTTTCATATCACCACGATCTACGCTGGCGCAGACTTTATGATGCACTACCAAAATCACGTCGAAGCGGTGTACTGCATTTCGGGAGAGGGCGAAGTCGAATGCCTGGATGACGGCCAGGTCTACCCGATTGCCCCCGGCACCCTCTACAACCTCAACAAACACGACCGCCACAGGTTGCGGGCGTTCCGTGAATTAAAACTGGCCTGCGTATTTAACCCTCCGCTCAATGGCCGAGAGGTCCACAATGCCGAAGGCGCCTACGAGCTGGATGCCGAAGCAGTCGACGCCCAAGGTTAAAACCATGAGTGTATCCAACGCCAATCGCACTTCCCTCCAGGAAGACCGCTATCCCTCCAGAGGTTTACTCAAGGCGCAGTTAGTAGAGCGGCAGGACCCCGTGGTTACGGTCAATCCGACGCCACATCACCGCTGCCCCGAGATCAGGTCGAAGCGTACCGTCGCGACGGCTTTTTGGTCCTAGAAGGGGTGTTCAGCGACGTCGAAATTGATCATCTGCAACGTGAGATGGCGCGTCTGCTTGGCGACCGGGAGATTCACGCAGCGGGGGAAACTATTACCGAGAGAAGCACCGATGAAATTCGGTCGATCTTCCGTGTCCATCAATCGAGCCCAGTGTTTGAGGCGCTATCCCGGGATCCTCGGCTGGTGGAGCTGGCTCGTTACTTGTTGGGCGACGCTATCTATGTTCATCAGAGCCGCTTGAATTTCAAGCCGGGGTTTCGTGGCAAAGAATTTTACTGGCACTCGGATTTCGAGACCTGGCATGTCGAAGACGGCATGCCGGCAATGCGCGCGTTGAGTATGAGTATCACTCTGACTGACAACGACTGCAATAACGGACCATTGATGCTGATCCCAGGGTCCCATCGCTACTATGCGGTGTGCGAGGGCGAAACGCCGGAAAATCACTTCGAGTCTTCACTAAAAAAACAGCAATACGGAGTACCCAGCGACGCCTGCCTCAGCCAACTGGTCGAGCGCGGCGGAATCTATACCGCCACCAGTAGCCCGGGGAGCGTGATCATTTTTGATTGCAACACCATGCACGGGTCAAGCAGCAATATCACACCCTATCCCCGAAGCAATGCCTTTTTTGTATACAACGCTATCAGCAATAGATTGCAGTCACCGTTTTGTGACAGGCCGCCGCGCCCCGAATATATCAGTGCTCGGGAAAATATTACGCCGCTTATCGTGGCGGCGCCTCACGACGTAACCGCAACCTAACATTTTCAACAAGTAGTCATACGTTTAACATGAATAGCGAACAGATAAATAGCCTGGTGGCGCAGATCGAAGTGCGTATAGCTGAACTCGAAAGCAACCTGTTTCCGGCAAATAGTCGTAGCGACAACAATTCTGAAAGCCAGGACGCTGATGAGAAACTTAGTGAAGCAGTTAATACACATATTCAGGACAAAAGCCTGCGCGAGCTGGCCCGCTTGCGAGCTAATATTGACTGGCTAGGGGGTGACGACGCCGGCTTGTGCGAAAGCTGTCATGAGGTTATCCCTTATGCACGCCTATGTGCCGTGCCGGTCACTCGTTTATGTGTCTATTGCGCCGAATAAGCCCGAATCGAAACACCATGACTGCAACCAACTGAGTTGACGGGAGTTAACTGATACATGTCACAGCAAGACGTAAACCGGCATACCGTTGAAAAAATAGGCGGTACGTCGATGAGCGATTATCGCGCCGTAAGAGACAATATTATATTTGGTCCTGCCGGCGAACGGGATTTATACCAACGGATTTTTGTCGTTTCGGCTTACGGTGGCGTCACCAATGATTTGCTTGAGCACAAAAAATCGGGCCGGCCTGGTATCTATGCGCTTTACGCCAGTGGGCAAAGTGGCGATGAATGGCGCGAGGCGATGACGCAACT
>DLXZ01000034.1:0-622 GCA_003448675.1 Porticoccaceae bacterium | reverse complement strand
CAGATTAAATTGCACGATATTAACCGGCAGTTATTTCCCGAAGAGAATCAGTTGGCGTTGGCAGACGAATTTATCAATACCCGTATTGAAGCGGCAGTTAAATGTCTGACCGATCTGCAAAGCCTGTGCCGGCACGGTCATTTTTCACTGACACAACACCTACACACTGTGCGAGAGATGCTGGCCAGTATTGGCGAGGCTCATAGCGCATGGAATACCGCTGCATTACTAAAGGCGGAGGGCGTGAATGCCCGTTTCGTGGATTTGAGCGGTTGGCAGTGTGATATGGATGTGTCGTTGGATGATCGTATTAGGCGTGCGTTCGAAGGCGTCGACCTCAGCCGACAATTGCCCATAGTGACCGGGTATGCGCATACCAATAGCGGGTTAATGGCGAGTTTCAACCGCGGTTACAGCGAAATGACCTTTAGTCGAATCGCTGTGTTGACCCGGGCCCGGGAGGCGGTTATCCACAAGGAGTTCCATCTTAGCAGTGCCGACCCCCTAGTGGTGGGTGAGGACTGCGCGGTGCCGATAGGTCGAACAAACTATGACGTTGCCGATCAACTGGCGAATCTGGGGATGGAGGCGATTCATCCAAAAGCCGCCAAAGGTTTGCGGC
>DLXZ01000170.1:7938-8176 GCA_003448675.1 Porticoccaceae bacterium | reverse complement strand
CCGGCCAGTGTAAATCAGTTTCAAAGCCGATGGGGTGAGCAAAACGGACGCGCACCAGACGATTATGAAATTGGAAATATTGCGCGAAATAATGGTTTGGGTCTTGCACCAGGGCTTGATCGTTAAAGGCAAACTCCAGGTAACCGGTGGTTTTACAGCCCTGCGCGACGCTGTTTTGCGCAAAGTGGCAGCCGATTGAAAAAACGCCGGTATCGGCACCGTTGATGGCTGTCAGGTA
>DLXZ01000170.1:0-7744 GCA_003448675.1 Porticoccaceae bacterium | reverse complement strand
CGTTGATGGCTGTCAGGTATTGGGTGAACGCCGGGAGCTTCCGGCATTCCGGTAAGGCTGCTATGACTTCAGGCTGGGTTTTTAAATCCATAAAGCCGGTCTTTGTGTCAGTATCCGGAGCCGCCTGGTAGGGGATGGTTTTGCCCTTCGGGTCGATATAAAAGATATTTTGCCAGGGGTAATTCATTAGGGGTTTCCGCGCTGTTTAGCGCAGTCGAAGCTGCTATCGTCGGTGATTTACCAGTTACTGTTGCGCAGCGCCGGCAGCGTACGCTGGGTGATTTCCGCAAAACTATCCAGTACCCGCAGGGTCAGGCCCCAGATGACATGTTCACCAAACAATATGCCGGGGAAAGCGCTCCAGCTACCGGCAATGGGGTATTCCAGCTCGGTGACCGCGTCTTCGTCGAAAATATGGGACATAGGCACCCAGAACACGTGAGCTACTTCCTCGGGAATACGGGCGAAAGCGCTTTCCCTGGTGATTCGGTCCACGTAGTAGACAAAGGGTGAAAGGGTCATGGGTTCGCGCAGGTCGGCGCGATCAATGGGCCGGATGGGCAGGGGCCCGACACGGTGCTCCGGCTCCAGCGTCATGCCGATTTCCTCCCAGGTTTCCCGTTCGGCCACCGCGTGGGCGTCGGGGTCCTCGGGGCCGGCCCGGCCACCGGGAAAGGCCACCTGACCAGACCAGGGGTCGCCGGGGCGTTCGGCGCGGCGAATAAAACAGACCTCCAGCTCGCTACCCCCGCCAGCGCAATGTTCGCTGTCGGCGAGAATCATGGCCACCGCCGCCTGGCTGGCGTGGCCGCGAAACGCCACGGGTTCGTGATCGCGCTCGGTGAGAACGGAGCGAATATAATCGATAGATAACATGTCAACACAATGGCGCGCCCAGGCCCCGGCGTCAAGCTGCTGGCAAGAAATTGGGCTGTGAACTGAGGTGAGGCGCTATGTTTTAAGTGTTTTGTTCAGGCGCTCTGTTTCAGTCGCTGACGGGCGATCACCCAGCGGTGAATCTCGCTGGGACCTTCGTAAATACGCATCAAACGCACCCGCTGGGCCATCATTTGCAGGGGTAGCTCCTTGGTCATGCCCATGGCGCCGAAGGCCTGCATGGCGTTATCCAGCACATCGGTGGCCAGCTCCGTGCCGTAGAGTTTTATCATACTGGCTTCAGTACGTACGTCCCCGCCACGGTCCTGTTTACTGGCCGCTTCCCAGAGCATCAATTTCAGGCAGTGGGCGCGGGTGACGGCGTCGGCCACCCACCACTGCACGGCTTGCCGGTCCGCCAGGGGCGCGCCAAAGGTAACCCGTTGGTTGGCGTGTTCACACATCATATCCAGCGCCCGGTTGGTCATGCCCAGGCACCAGGCGCCGATCTGCAGGCGCCGTACAATCAATCGCAATTGCATGGGCGCAAAACCCTGACCCTCCTTACCCAGTAATTGAGAGGCGGGAACGCGGCAGTTGTCGAACACCACCTCGCAGTTGCTATGCCCGCCGATTAACTTGATATCCCGCGCCACCTCCAGGCCGGGGGTGCCCCGGTCAACGATAAAGGCGGAAATCCCACCGCGCGCGCCTTTTTCCGGGTCGGTCACTGCCATCACGATGGTGAAGTCCGCCTCGCGAATACGGCTGATCCAGATCTTTCGGCCATTGATGACCCAGTCATCGCCATCGCGCACCGCTTTAGTAATCATGCCCGCCGGGTCGGCGCCGGCACCGGGCTCGGATATCGCAATGGCCGAGACCGTTTCGCCCCGCGCGTAGGGCTCCAGGTATTTTTTGCGCTGCTCCTCGTTAACCGTGGCCAGCATCATATGCAGGTTGGGAGAGTCAGGCGGGAAGGTGAAAGGCGTCACCGTGCGTCCCAACGCTTCGTTAACCCCAACCAGCGCCAGTGCCGGCAGATCCGCGCCACCGGTTTCAGCCGGGCTGTCCAGGCCCCACAGACCCAGCTCCCGACATTTGTCATGAAGGGGGGCAAGCTCCTCTTTGGTCAGCTCATAACCCTCGCCATTGGCTTCGCGCTCCAGCACCGCTGCTTCCAGCGGCATCAGCTCACTGTCCACAAACTTGCTGACGGTTTCGTTCAGAAGCCGGTATTCTTCGTCCAGTTCAAAATCCACGGTTTCGCCTCTTGTCGTAGTGATCCATAGCCAAAGCATAGCACCCGGTCGGCGGGGGCCTGAAGATTGAGGCAGGTTGCGCATGTCAGCCAATAGGGTCGGTATAAAGACCTAAGCGAGCTGGTGTGCCCACGCTGGGTTTCGATAGTCGATACGTTGCTTTTTACCTAAGCGGGCATATGATTGAGTGCTCGCCAGGGGCTGAGTAAAAGCGCGGGGCGCTGACTTGGACAAGGGACTGAACCCGTGGGCCTTACTCGATGGTACGGTACAGTGATAGAAAATTTAATAGACAATAATTCGGTGACCAAGCAATGGAGGTCGGGGTAGCACATGGAAAAAGAACAAGCTCTTAAATTTGCCGAAGCATGGATTGCCGCATGGAATGCTCATGATCTCGAGCAAATACTCTCGCATTACGACGACGAATTCGAAATGTCATCGCCAGCCATTACACGACTTACCGGCGAGCCCAGCGGTCGACTCAAAGGCAAGCGTGTGGTCGGCGAGTATTGGGCGGGTGCCCTGGAAAAATTTCCCGATCTGAAATTCACCCTGCTCCATACCCTGCGAGGCGCGGATAGCGTGGTGCTGGTTTACCAGGGGGTTTTGGGTTTATCGGCCGAGTCCTTTCATTTCGGCGCGGATGGCAAGGTGATCCGGGCCTATGCGCATTACGACCTCTAAAATGTGAGTCAGCCGCGCTGCAAGTGCCTTTGCCACTAGGTGCGCGTCGAGACGCATGTGTGCCGATAGGTGGGGATAAGCTCTCATATCAGTAGAATGTTTAATGGTGTCACAGTTCAGGCCAGGTTCGCGAGTTAAACCTAACTGGCTGAAACTAGCTTGTAAGTTTACTGTTTTACCCTCTTAGAATTGGGTTGATTGCAAAACAGGTGATAAACAGAAAGGTTCTTTTAAATAAAATATTTGGCGTCAGATAGAGATGAAGATGAAAATTTCGAATGCAGTTTTCGCAATTGCTCTGTCTTTGGCTACGCCAATCGCATACTCATCAGTAGCTTCACTGGACCTGAATAAGCCTTGTTCTGCACTCGCAAGCGTTGGCGTTTCATCGGGCACATGGAGGAAGAGCAATAGAACACCGGGAGGTTGGGTTTGCTCGAACATGGGAGCATCAATCCAGTTTGGATCGGTCGGTCCACTTGGCTTGCCTTCAAACATTTCTTATTTTGTTGTTGGCAGTGGTAATTCAAAACTAGATAACGTCCAGATCAAGTTAAACGTGAACAATGCTTCTACGTTCACCGATGGCAAGGGGAAATTGATCCAAGCAACGAAGCTTGCCTTGGCTGTCTTTGGGGAAAAGTAGTCTGCAGGTTTCGAGGCAAGCCTTTCCAAGGTAGAGCCCAAGATAAATGCGAATTTCGCTGGCAAAGTGGCTCCGGTAGAGCTACTCAAGTCGGAGTTTCCTGGGCATACCTTTGTGGCGGCCCAAGCGAGCGGAAGGCTCACTAGTGTCTTGGTGACAATCCGCAGCAACACACGTAGTAAGCTGTGGGAATAAAGTCCAAACATTCGCTGCGGGCGGTGACCTTGACGGGCTGCAGCCCGAGTCCAAACGTTTAAAGCTAGATTATGTGCGTATCACCAATTTTCGGTTCCACGGGGGTGTAAAGGTCAGGTGCGGCGGCATACGACTTGAGAGCGTTGACCATTGACACACCTATCGGGTCAATTTTCAGGTTTAATACTCCACTTGGATTTATAATTCTTGGTGAGGATTGTCTTGGCGGGTGGCGTAATTGTGCGGTGAGCCAAGAACAATACGAGATTCTCAGCAGTAGCCGGCTTCAACAGGAGCGTAAGCGAGGGAAAATAAACCTGCCGTCGCTTTTTCCTTTTTTATGCTTTACGTGACTTCTTGTCTATTGCTTTTATTTGGTCGCGTTTTATTTTGAGTAATGGAGAATATTTATGATCGATCGTAAAAGAGCTTCGAACACTCCGTTTGCTGTCAAAGTCGAGGATGGAAAATCCTATTTTTGGTGTTCCTGTGGCCTGAGCCAGGGGCAACCCTTCTGTGACGGCTCCCATAAAGGCAGTGAGTTTGCCCCGGTGAAATACAAGGCTACGGAAAGCAAAACCGTTTACTTTTGTGGCTGCAAGGCATCAAGAACCCCGCCGCTGTGTGACGGTAGCCACAGCAAGACTTAATCCGGTCAGGGTTGCCGCTGCGCCGGTATGGTCAGTCCCGGCTCGCCCACGCTAGCGTTCCTGGTTGAACGATAGACGCTAATCGCGCCGGTGAGTCGCCAGGGTATTATTCCGCGAGCCGCCTCAAAAGGCGGGTGGCTCACCCCTGCTTGGCGTGAGCCAGACGGCTAATTTCCCGATCTATAGTGAAATGACCATGCCCCTCGGCGGTGATCATGTCGATGCGGTCGAGGATGGAGGTGAGTTTGTGTTCTTCCTCGTGCTGTTCGGCCACGTACCACTGCAGGAAGTTGAAGGTGGAGAAGTCTTTTTCCTCCAGGGCGATTTCCACCAGCTTGCTGATGTCACGCGAGACCGCGCTTTCGTGATCCAAGGTCGCCTGAAAGGCGGCACGTAGGGATTCCCAGGCGTGGGGTGGGGCGGGGATATTGCCTAGCTGTGGCAGGCCACCGGTTTCCAGCATGTATTCGAAGAGTTTTTCCATGTGTTGTTTTTCTTCTTCCGCCTGTAAGCGATAAAACAGCGCGCAGCCGTCGTAGCCCTTACTGGCGCACCAGGCGGCCATTTGTAGATACAGCACCACGGAATAGGATTCGTGGTTGATCTGCTGGTTGAGTTTTTCAGTCAGGGTTTTACTTAACACGGCGATACCTCGCTACCTGTTTCACGTATTGGATGATTGCTTGTCAATGGAATATTAGCTCACCAGCGCGAATTTGCTTTACACCCGGATCAACAAAGAGGTTTTTCCAGAGGCGGCCGCCAGGCGCCTCCGGGGTTTAGAAACGACTAGCCGGTTACTTTTGCAGGGACTCGATATAGTCAACCAGGTGATTGATTCGCGCTTCGGCGATGCTTGAGCGCTCACCGCTATCCTCATAGAGGATTTTCCCCCAAACGGGCATGTCGGAGGGGCCGTGGGTACGGAAGTTTTTGTCGTAGTCCGGGTTGCCTTCAATGATGCCTTTTACCAGTTTGCGCGGGAAGGCGCCGTCTGTTTCCTGCTGATGAAGGAAGGTCAGATCGGGCGGGCGGTTTTGCAATGATCCGGCCACGGGACCGTTGCCTTCGCCAGTGTCGCCGTGACAAGAAGCGCAGTAGGTCATGTAGTCTTTCTTGCCGGCGTCTTCAGCCAGCGCGATGCCAGAAACGGCCAGAGTGGTGAGAGTGAGTCCCACTGCTACGCCGCGAATAAGACCTGTTTTCACAGCTCTCTTACGCGGGATGATTTCCGGGGGAGGATTGGGCGTATTTGGGTATGCTGAATAGACCATTATATTGACCTCGTTGTTGGTTGATGTCTCAACTACTACAGCATGTACAACTCTATGCCCCCGGCAAACTAGCGAGTATGACGTAGATCAAATTAAGGTTTTGAAATTGGATTTGTTCGGTGCTGGCGTTGCAGGTTTCGCTGCCCTGCAGTACCTGGTAGATGCGCGTGTGAATTTAATGGATGCCGATTCGTGGTCTAATCAAACAGGCTTTTTAGCGCTGACAGGGACTGTTGGCCTTTTTGTTTTTTTGCTTCTTCGCTCAGGGCTTCGCCAAAGCCTTCCCGCTCGAGGTCATCCCCTGGGAGTTCTTCGAGAAAACGACTGGGGGAGGTTTCAAAAATTTCTCCGAATTGTTTGCGCCTGGCAGCCAGAGTCATGGTTAGGGTCTGGCGGGCGCGGGTGATGCCCACGTAGGCCAGCCGCCGCTCTTCCTCGATATTGTCTTCCTCGATGCTATTGCGGTGGGGCAGGAGGTTTTCTTCCATGCCGATCAGATAGACGTGGGGGAATTCCAGGCCCTTGGCGGCGTGCAGGGTCATCAACTGGACTTTGTCGTCGGCGGATTCCTCTTCCTGGCGTTCCAGTAAATCCCGTAGCACCAGACGTGCGACGGCATCCTCGACGGTAAACTCGTCGTCGGCTGTTTCTTCGTTTTGCTCGGGTTTTAATAATTGCCGGAGTTGATCCACCAGCAGGCAAACATGGTTATAGCGGTTTTCAGCCACCGCCGCGCTGGCGGCGTTCTGGTGCAACCAGGCTTCGTAGTCGATGTCGTCGATCATCTCACGTATGGTGGCGACGGGGTCGCCGCTCTGGCAATTTCTGGCGATATTTTCCAGCCAGTGTTTAAAGTTTTTTAGTCGTTCCAGATTGTTTGGCGCCAGTTCGGTGGCAAGGCCGAGCTCGTCGATGGCGCTGAACAGGGGAATCTCACGTCGGGCGGCGTAGGCGGCAAGTTTTTCCAGTGTGCTGTGACCGATCTGGCGCCGGGGGGTGTTGATGATGCGCAAAAACGCATTGTCATCGTCGGGATTCATCAACAGGCGCAAGTAGGCCATGATGTCCTTGATTTCGGTGCGGGCGTAAAAGGAGGTGCCGCCGCTGAGCTGGTAGGGAATGCCCTGAGCCTGAAGTTTCATTTCCAGCAACCGGGCCTGGTGGTTGCCCCGATAGAGCACGGCGAAGTCGCGGAAGTGGCAGTTTCTGCGCAGGCGGTTTTCGATGATGTCGTTAACCACGCGCTCGACCTCGGCCTCTTCGTTGCCGCAGCGGATAACGCGGATGGCCTCGCCCAGGCCCAGTTCGCACCACAGGGCCTTGTCAAAAACGTGGGGGTTGTTGGCAATCAGCGTGTTGGCGGCGCGCAGGATGCGGGCGGTGGAGCGATAGTTCTGCTCCAGCTTGATAACTTCCAGGTGGGGGAAATCCTCACTTAGCTGGGCCAGGTTTTCAGGCCTTGCGCCGCGCCAGGCGTAGATTGACTGGTCGTCATCGCCGACCACGGTCATATTCTGTCGATGGCCCACCAGTAATTTGACCAACTCGTACTGAGCGAAGTTGGTGTCCTGGTATTCGTCCACCAGCAGGTAGCGGATGCGCCCCTGCCAGCGATCGCGAATCTCTGGCTGCTCGCGAAACAGTTGCACCGGCGCCAGAATCAGTTCGTCAAAATCCACCGCGTTATAGGTTTTCAGCGCCTGTTGGTAATGCTGGTAGAGGGTGGCAATGGTTTGCTCGCCCTTGCTCTCGGCGTGCGAGAGAGCCTGGCTGGGATCGACCAGGGAGTTCTTCCAGGTGGAGATCTGATTCTGCACCCGGTCCAGGTGGTCCAGGTCGATATCGGTGCCCCGCACCATCAGTTCCCGCAGCAGATTGCGGGCGTCCTCGCTGTCAAAAATGGAAAAGCCGCTTTTATAACCCAGCGCCTTGATTTCCCGGCGGATGATATTCAGGCCCAGATTGTGGAAGGTGGAAATGGTCAGGCCTTTGGCTTTTTTGCCTTTCACCAGGGCGCTGACCCGTTGCTTCATTTCCCGGGCGGCCTTGTTGGTAAAGGTGACCGCTGCGATATGACGGGCCGGGATGTCGCAGGCTTCCACAAGGTGGGCAATCTTGCGGGTGATGACGCTGGTCTTGCCGCTGCCGGCGCCG
>DLXZ01000219.1:800-3639 GCA_003448675.1 Porticoccaceae bacterium | reverse complement strand
TCTGGCCCACTTTGGTGGACCGAGTTACCCTGGCTATCTACCGCCACTGTCACCGGCATATCATCCACATCAAATTCGTAGACAGCTTCCATCCCCAGCTCCGGAAAAGCCACGACTCTGGCTTGTTTTATCGCTTTTGAAACCAGGTAGGCAGCACCACCCACGGCCATAAGGTAGACGGCTCGATTGTCACGGATGGCCTCAATCGCTACCGGACCACGTTCCGCCTTGCCCACCATACCAATCAAACCGGTCTGTTCCAGCATAGTGCGAGTGAATTTGTCCATGCGGGTAGCGGTCGTCGGGCCAGCGGGGCCAACCACCTCATCATCCACTGGATCAACCGGCCCCACGTAATAGATCATGCGATTGCTGAAATCCACGGGCAGGGACTCCCCGGCAGCCAGCATATCGACGATCTTTTTATGGGCTGCATCGCGGCCGGTCAGTAGCTTGCCAGACAAAAGCAGGGTTTCTCCAGGCCGCCAATCGAGGATGGTTTCGGCATTCAATTGATCCAGATTTACCCTACGAACGCTATCGCCCACCTCCCAGGAAATATCCGGCCAATCGTCCAGACCGGGTGGTTCAAATGTCACCGGACCGGAACCGTCGAGAGTAAAGTGGACATGGCGAGTAGCAGCACAGTTGGGAATAATCGCCACGGCCTTGTTCGCCGCATGGGTAGGGTACTGCTTAACCTTAACATCGAGCACTGTGGTCAAGCCGCCCAGACCCTGGGCGCCGATGCCCAGATCGTTGACCTTTTCCATCAGCTCCAGACGTAGCTCCTCGCCCCGATTTACGGGCTCTCGGGCTTGTAATTCCTGAATATTGATAGGGTCAAAAAGTGATTCCTTGGCCATTAGCATGGCCTTTTCCGCCGTGCCACCGATACCGACCCCGAGCATGCCAGGCGGGCACCAGCCAGCGCCCATTTTGGGCAACTGCTCAAGCACCCAGTCAACAATGGAGTCGGAGGGGTTCAACATGGCGAATTTGGTCTTGGCCTCGGAACCACCGCCCTTGGCCGCCACATAGATATCCAGTTTATCCCCAGGCACCACTTCGTAGTGGATCACCGCCGGCGTATTGTCGCCGGTATTTTTTCGAGCGCCATCGGGATCATCAAGAATCGAGGCGCGCAGGACATTATCTGGAAACAAATAGGCCCGCCTGACACCCTCGTTGATCATCTCGGAGACACCCATATCCCCTTGCCACTGGATGTTCATGCCGACCTTGACCAGCACAGTCACGATGCCAGTGTCCTGACAAATCGGTCGGTGCCCCATGGCGCACATACGGGAATTTACCAGTATCTGGGCCATGGCGTCCCTGGCCGCCTCGGACTCTTCCCTAAGATAGGCCTCGTGAAGTGCCTGAATGAAATCCAGGGGATGGTAGTAAGAAATATATTGCAGCGCATCAGCAACGCCCTGGATCAAGTCTTCCTGTCGAATAACGGTCATGATTTACAACTCTTTTAGAAACATAGGCACACACGGCGCCATCAGATAATTACGGCAACGGTCGAGTAGCATAAGCAATTAAGCTTCCTGGTCCCTAGGGGGCCGGGCTCGACCGCAGCGCCTCCAGTGTCTGGTTGGTCTGGCGACGAAAGGCATCCACCGACTCCATGGCTTTCTCGTTTGTCCGTAGTCGGCTTTCCAAGTCTCGCAGCTTTTGATCGACATCGCGATCGAGCCTTTGCTGTCCCGCTAGCGCCGTTTCCACTCGTTCGGCAATCTCGTCAACTTCTGCTCCCGCCGCCAGAATACTGCTACGCAACTCCCCAAGCGTCGAAGCTGTTTTTTCATGCGTGGATTTCAAACTGTCGAGACTCTTTTCCAACTGCTTGTTCGCCTTGTCAGCAGCAGCCACTGACATCTGTAGGGCCTTGATCGATTTTTTATTGCGATCATTGGCGACACCCCAAAGCTTTTTGATCTCCGACCAATGCTTCTCCAGCTCCTTTTGCTGGTCGGATAATTTCACTGATAGCGCCGCGCCGGATTGACTGAGGGACTCGTCGGTGGAATCTATTTTTGCCGCCAGTTCATCGAAACGCTTTTGCAACAGGGCCTGCTGCTGACTCTGTTGCCAGGAAAACCAACCGAGCCCGGCAAGAGCCAGTATCAACAAAAACATGACCACCCAGACAGCACCGCCGCCCTTCCTGGTTTTCGGCGGATCGACGCTGGCGAAAGTCGCCTGATAGCCCTTCGCGGGGGCATCCGTTAAATCGCCATCGCGCCGAGCCACAATGGGCTCTCGCCGTGAACCGTTGTCAGTCATGGAATCCAATCCGGGAGCTTAGAATTGGCCGAAGATTATACACCCAGACTAGCGTTGCAACTGCCCGCGAGCTAACAAAAAAACCGGCCATAAGCCGGTTTTTTNNAAATGTGGTGGCGAATACACCACCACCGGAAACAGCGTTAAGTCACTACAATACAGTCAAAACCAACTCGGTCACCACTGTCAGCACAATACTACAGGAAATCACGCCTTTGACTGTGGTCAGGGGACCTTGCTTGCCAACAATAGCGTTAACTTCGAGCGCGGCAATAACAACCAGCATGGCGATCAAGCCGGCGCCACCGCCATTGACGCTGAGCAGATTGCCCGAGTCATAACCGATATGGGGGGAAGCCAGCATGCAGTAGGCCATGGGGGCGGAAAACAACGTATTGGTTCGCGAGGCCAGCAAAGCTTTGGCGCCTGCTGCTGCTGCATCACCACCACCTTCAACCAGGCCCAGGGCGATTTTTTGGTTGGGCCAGATAATCAACCAGACATTAAGAAACATCAGTGTTCCAAATAGCGCGCCGACGAC
>DLXZ01000219.1:0-606 GCA_003448675.1 Porticoccaceae bacterium | reverse complement strand
ATGTATTCATTCATCACGCCCTGCTTCTGGACGCCAAGGAGTAGCACCACACCGGTAATAAAAGTGAACATGGCGCCCCAGCGGAACCACCATAGAGCGCTTGGCGCCAGCTTCGCCTTGGCGTCTGACAGAGCTTCGGGCGTAGCTTGTTTAAAATAGCCGCCCTGAACGAAGTTGAAGTAGTAGAGCAGGCCGATCCAGGCTATCCCAAACAGCAGATGACCCCAGCGGAACAGGAAGTTAATAAACTCCATCGAAGCATAGTTATCCATGCAATTCACCCTTTTTTGTTTAATTGATTTTGTTAGATTCTTTCGCTCAACAGCTTCCGATGTTTTCGGCGCGCCACCGCGACTTAACACTACCGCCGGCGATCGCGGGCTATTTTAGACGTAAACGCGGGACAAAAAAACCATACAGATACAAAGCTTAATGCCATTTTGCCGCTAAAACAGTGTCTGAATCTGAAAACTGGAAGCCCTACAAGCAAGCTTTGCAGCCACGAGCTACCCATAAAAAAGCCCTGCTGGGCAGGGCTTTTTTAATACCGCATTTTCAGCAGTTGGTGAGGCACTTACATCATGCCGCCCATGCCACCCATACCGC
>DLXZ01000054.1:25842-25976 GCA_003448675.1 Porticoccaceae bacterium | reverse complement strand
TTCGAGGTGGATGAGGCCGCCCTGGGGCTCATTTGCGATGCGGGTTATGACCCGGTGTACGGGGCGCGACCACTCAAACGCGCGATCCAGAATCTGTTGGAAAATCCGCTGGCTCAGGCGGTACTGGCGGGCGA
>DLXZ01000054.1:25272-25548 GCA_003448675.1 Porticoccaceae bacterium | reverse complement strand
GGCGCTTGGTTAGCTTGCGGGCTTTAGTTTTTCGAGACCCTGGCAAAACCGCTGTGCCCACTCTGTTGTTGGGCGCAACGCAATAAATCGGTTGGTAATGTCGATGACAGTAGGCTGATCCTGAACCAGTTTACTACCGGGGCTTGTTACCAAGCGTTGCATTTGCAGTTCCATACGGGACTGTTTGTCTTGATCGGGTGATTCCAGATCCGCCGCAATTTCCAGACTGATGCAGACTTTGCGAAAAGCGTCTTCCTGTGTCATTGCGGCGCCTTC
>DLXZ01000054.1:18542-25102 GCA_003448675.1 Porticoccaceae bacterium | reverse complement strand
CCAGTAAGTTTCCAGGGCTTGAGGGTCGATGCCCGCGGGTAGCTCGTCGGGCGTTTGCCACAATTCCGTAGCCTTTTCTTGATCGCTGGCTCGTAGCGAGCATGCCTGTATTTTGTTGGTCAGACTACGCCATCGGACTTTTTCCTGATTGCCGCGAAATGCGGCAATGATTTGTTCAGCGTTTGTTTCCAGTTCCAAAAATTGCTGGCGCAGACGCCCCTGGACTTTTGAGGGTAATTCAATGGCGTTGAATTCACCGGTCTGTTGCCGAATGTCGGTTAATAACTGCGCGGGCTGCTCTCCATCAAAAGCGTTGAGCGTATTGCGTGCCTGCATGAGCAAGGCTTCCGCCTGCTGGATTTTTCCATCTATTTCAGCGCGCCGTTGATTTTTCTGATCTTCAAGGCGTTTAAAAACGCCATCGCAGGCCTTGCGAAAAGATTGCCAGAGTTTGCGATCGACGCTTTTCGGCGTCAGACCAACGGTTTTCCATTGCGCTTGAAGGTGCTTGGCCTGCTCGATGGCATGATCCAGATCAGCCTCGCTAATCAGTGAGTCTGCCTGGTCTATCAGCTGTTCCTTGGCGTCAATATTGCGCTGGTATTCAGCTTTTAGGTGACCATAGATCCGGTCGCAAATTTTGTGCAGCGCGCGCCGGCTTTTTTGGTCGTCGGCCTTGTTTACGGGTGACAGTTCGTTAAACGCGGCGCGTGCCGCGTCCAGGGTTTGTTGTACCAGTGGCCAATCGGGCGTGGCTCCCGGCATCTCATTTGGTTTTGTAGATCCAGAGCCCACTGTTACTGACGTCAGTTCGCCGTCTAGTTCCCGGGAGGGCGCTTGATTGTCGGCGTAAGCGTCTGGCCAGGCGATGGATTGCTCGTAATCCCTCAATTGCGATACCAAATCCATACGCAGCCTATAGTTGGCTTTTCTAACGTCGGCTTGCTGCGCAAGGGCTTCGGCACAAGGTTCCCAGGCGCGATCTGACGCGACCTTGAATTGATCCCACAGGCTTTGTTCGCGACGCTTGTCGGGCAGTGAACCCAGTTGTTTCCACTGGTTTTGCAGGTTCTGAATTTGGCCTGCAAGCTCCTCGGGGTCGAGGCTGGAGTCGCACAGGGCTTCCATTTGTTGGCACAAACCCAGTTTTTTCGGCTCCAGGGCAAAACCTTTCCAGTCTTTAATTTCCTGTAGACGGGCGTTGAGGCTGGTCAGCCGTTCTTCCGAATTGCCCCGCTGAATTGGGTCTATGGCCTTGAGGCTTTGCCGAATGCGATTGTAGGCGATTTCCGCTTTTTTAATGGTGTTGGCTTCCAGTGCTGCTTCCAATTCATCGAGTTGTAATGACAATTGGGCGAGAAACTGCTTCTTCTGGCTGCGAAGCCGTTCGATGGTCTGTTTTAGTTGTTCATTTTGTTTGCTGAGCTGTTGTAATTGTTGCGGTTGCCGCAGTGTTTCGGTTTCAGGCCAGGGCAGTTTTTTCAATATGTCGGCGCCTGACCTCTCCAGCTGTTGTAAACGAACATAGTTTTTTACATCCACGGTCCTGGCTTCGGCCAGCCATTTATCTATTTCGGCTCGGGATTCAGATAATTGTTTCAGGGTGCTGATTACCCGGCGCCACTGTCCGGAAAGACTTTGATAGCGTTTCACCTGATCGTTTGTTGGGCTGGTCGCTTGGTTGGCGTTCTGCCAGCGGCGACTGTTTTCCTCCAGTAAGGCAGTTAGCAGGTCTACACTGGATTCCGCATTACGTGCGGCGTCGGGGACATCCAGTTGCTCGAGTTCCAGGATCAGGGTGGAAAATAATTTTTCAGCAGCATTGATTTCCTGCTGATGTCGTTGTTCCATGGCCTCGGTTTTAGCCAGGTTGGCCAGATGATCAGCGCCAATGGCCATAAAGTCCTGGAACTGGGTTTGCTGTATATCGCTCGCCGAGGCGCCAAAAGCCTGCCATTGCTGCTCAAGCCCGAGATAACGGTTGCGGTAATCGGGTGCATCTTTATTAAGACTAAGCTGGCGGGCAGCATCTATCAGATGGGTGATTCTTTTCTCTTGCTGTTCCCGGTGTTTTTCCTCGGCATCCCGTTGCTCTAGCTGTGATTTGCAGTAACGGTAGATGGTTTTGTCCTTCCCGCGGCTGGCGTCGGCCAGTTGTTTAAGCAACGTGCTCTGGTCTATACCTCTCGCCGCTAACATTCTGATTTTGGCTGATTCATGGGTTAGGGCGATTTCCAGGCGCTGGCCTTGGTCGGAAATTCTGTCGATAGCGCTGGCGATAATTTCCGGGTCGTCACTTAAGGCGGCAATGCGCGTGAGTATGTCGACCTGGTTGATGTTATTCATGGCTTCAGGCGCGGGTAAAAGTTGATTTAGCCGCTGCTGAATTGCCTGATTGAGTAGTTTTTTGCTTAAGTCGCCGGGCTTATCGATCAAACCGTCGAGCGTATTGGAGTCCTCGATTCGAGCCAGAGCCAGGCTCTTGAGATCAGGCTCGGGGTCTTTGTACAGGATGTCTACCAGCTGTTGCCGATCAGTGAGCTGGCTAATGGCTTTTTTTCTGACTACCGGGTTTTTATGTTGCCACCTGGGTTTGAAAAGAGAGCGTAGTGGCGACATAAACTTAGTTCCGTTTTTTTCCGACAAAGATTGTTTTGGGGTAGTATCGGTGACGGTTATGTCGGCGTACAGAGTCAGGTTTCGCGCCTGGTTAGCTCATGTGCGCAAGGCCGGTTTCCCTTGTTTTTAGTCGCAGTTTTCTTCAATGCTTTTTGCGGTTTCTTCTTCCCTGGTTTTTTTCTCCTCGGGAGTCAGGTAGCGTAGCTCTCCGGTATCTGGGTCATTAATGCGAACCCTGGCGCGTGTGCGTAGAATCTCGGCATTTTTTCGCGCAATTTCACAGTTTTTCTTCCTTTGAGCCCGAATAGCCTTTTCTTTCTTTTTAGCTGCTTTTGTTTCTTCCGTGGATTTCTCGGGCTCCTTTTGGGGTTTGTTTGTTGTCTGAGCGGGAGCGGGCGGCTTGGTATCATCCTTCGCGACTTCATCCGTCGCCGGTTTGTGCTCGCCGGTTCTTACGTCAACTGTTTCACTTTCGTTTCCCTGCGGGGCCACTGCGCCGTAGTGCGTTACCCCGTTTTCATCCGTCCACTTATAAACCTTAGCCGCGAGCACGTCGCTACCGAAAGCCAAGCCCAGCGCGGTCGCAAACAATATAATCATTGGTATCTTCATGGTTGACGCTCCATGTGAAATCCTGGTCCCCAAATACTAGCGGCATTTCAATCCAAAATATGTGGTCGAGCCGACAGTAAGCGATTCTAAGTCAAGTTCACGACCGGATGGTAGCTGTCCGTTGACTAAAACGCGAGGAAGGTATAGTCTGCGCCTCCCGATAAGCGCGAGGGCTAGCCCTATGCGCGACAACGCTCGAAAACCGGCAGCCACCGGTTGTTTGGGCATAAACCAGATGGGCGAAAACAGCGCTCCATGGTCATCTGCAAAAAGCGGCGTTTACCCACGGCGCGAAGGGTAGTCTCTATCAAAAGTGTGTGGACTACCGATGCTCTCACAGGCGAGCCTGTTGCGATGTCTCAGCGTTGTTTGATCCCGTCACTAGACAGCCGACGCGGTAAACAGTCGGTTAAGCTGAGGTAGAACTCGTGGAAAATCTTTCCGGCGGTGAAATCCTGGTTCGTGCGCTTAAAGATGCGGGCGTCAGGCATCTGTGGGGCTATCCCGGTGGGGCGGCGCTGCATATTTACGATGCCATCTTCAAACAGGATGAAGTCAAACATATATTGATGCGCCATGAGCAGGCGGCGGTTCATGCTGCCGACGCCTATGCGCGAGCTACTGGTGAGGTGGGTGCAGCGCTGGTGACTTCTGGTCCCGGCGCGACCAATGCCATTACCGGCATCGCAACTGCCTATATGGACTCCATTCCTCTGGTGGTGATCTCCGGGCAGGTGCCCCAGGAAAAAATTGGCGAGGACGCTTTTCAGGAAACCGATATGATCGGTATTTCCCGGCCTGTGGTTAAGCACAGCTTTCTGGTGAAAAATCAGGAAGATATTGCCGAGACACTCGCCAAGGCTTTTTATATTGCCGCCAGTGGTCGCCCAGGCCCGGTGGTGGTGGATGTGCCCAAGGACGTTACCGACCCTAACGTACAGGTGCCTTACAAGTATCCAGAAAAAATCAAAATCCGTTCCTATCAGCCTGCGCTGCGTGGCCACTCAGGACAGATTAAACGTGCGGTTAAACTGCTATTGTCGGCAAAACGACCGGTGATTTATAGCGGTGGTGGTGTTGTTATGGGCAATGCGTCGGAGGCGCTGACGAACCTTGCCAGGTTGCTTAATTACCCCGTCACTAACACGCTTATGGGGCTGGGCGGTTTTCCCGGTTCTGATCAACAGTTTCTGGGCATGCTGGGTATGCACGGCACCTTTGAGGCTAATACCGCCATGCATCATGCCGATGTTATTCTTGCCGTTGGCGCCCGTTTTGACGACCGGGTTACCAACACGCCGGACAAGTTTTGTCCCTCGGCCAAGATCATTCATATTGATGTGGATCCTTCATCCATCAGCAAAACGGTGCCGGTGGACATACCCATTGTTGGCCCCTGCGACGTGGTGTTGGCGGATATGCTGACCCTGATAGAAGCAGGCAAGGACAGGCCCGACAGTGATGCCATCAGCGAGTGGTGGCAGCAGATCGATGGTTGGCGCGAGCGCTATGGCCTTTACACCCGACCGCGTTATGAGCCCAGTGATGGCAAGCTGATTAAACCCCAGGATGCCATCAAGGCCCTCTATAAGGTCACCGAAGGTCAAGCGTACATTACTTCGGATGTGGGCCAGCACCAGATGTTCGCCGCCCAGTACTATCTGTTTGACAAGCCCCGTCAGTGGTTTAACTCTGGCGGCCTCGGCACCATGGGCTATGGCCTGCCGGCGGCGATGGGTGTGCAGATGGCCTTCCCTGATGCCCCGGTGGCCTGTGTCACGGGAGAGGGCAGCATCCAGATGTGTATTCAGGAGCTATCCGCCTGTACCCAGCACCAGTTGCCGGTGAAGATTATAATTCTCAACAATCAGGCTTTGGGAATGGTTAAGCAGTGGCAGGATATGCAATACGGCAGCCGTTACTCTCATGTGCTCTATGAAGACTCCCTGCCAGATTTCGTCAAGCTGGCGGAATCTTACGGCCATATCGGTATGCGGGTGGAGCACCTGGACGAGCTGGAATCGGGACTGGAGGAATGTTTCAGTCATAAGGATCGGGTGGTGATTCTGGATATCAGCGTCGATGAGGCCGAGCACGTCTATCCGATGCTGATTGCGCCCGGCTCCATGCGGGACATGTGGCTCAACAAAACGGAGCGCACCTGATGAGAAGAATCATTTCAGTGTTGCTGGAAAACCAGGCCGGTTCCTTGTCGCGGGTGGTGGGGTTGTTTTCCCAGCGCGGATACAATATCGACTCACTGACAGTTGCTCCTACCGAGGACCCGACCCTGTCGCGCCTAACCTTGACTACCACGGGAGACGATTTTGTTATCCAGCAGGTGACCAAGCAGCTCAACAAGCTGGTGGACGTGGTGAAAGTGCAGGACCTCACCGAGGGCGCTCACATCGAGCGGGAGTTGATGCTGTTGAAGGTGCGCGCTGAAGGGGCTGATAGGGAAGAGATCAAGCGCTGCGTGGACATCTTCCGCGGTCAAATTGTCGATGTTGGTCCCACCACCTATGTGGTGCAGATTACCGGTAATAGCGGCAAACTGGATTCTTTTATCGAGGCCCTGGGTGATGCGGTTATCCTTGAGACTGTACGCACCGGGGTTTCAGGCATTGGCCGGGGAGAGAAAGCGCTGCGGCTATGATGGCGGGCTACCCTTGTGGTGGTTAACAAGCGAGTTTTTAAATAAACAGAAAATTTCTAGGGGGCGCAGGCCCGGAACTTAAACCAACCAGGTGGAAAAAACATGCAGGTTTATTACGACAAAGATTGTGATGTCTCCATTATCAAGAACAAGACCGTGGCCATTGTCGGCTATGGCTCCCAGGGCCATGCCCACGCGCTGAACCTGCGGGATTCCGGGGTGGAAAACGTTATTGTTGCGTTGCGCAAGGGTTCTTCGTCGGTGGCCAAAGCCGAAGGCGAGGGCCTCAAGGTAATGGACATTGGTGAGGCGGTTGGTCAGGCGGACGTGGTCATGATACTGGCGCCGGACGAGCATCAAAAAGCCATCTACTATGGCGAGGTGGAGCCCAATCTGAAGCAAGGTGCGGCGTTGGCTTTTGCTCACGGCCTGAATATCCACTTTCAGATGATTGAGCCTCGCGCTGATCTCGACGTCATCATGATCGCCCCGAAAGGCCCGGGCCACACAGTACGCAGCACCTATCAGGAAGGGGGTGGCGTACCTTCACTGATCGCTGTTTACCAGGATGCCAGTGGCCAGGCCAAGGACATTGCCCTGTCCTACGCGTCGGCCAATGGTGGCGGTCGTTCCGGCATTATCGAAACCAATTTCCGTGAAGAGACCGAGACCG
>DLXZ01000054.1:5527-18337 GCA_003448675.1 Porticoccaceae bacterium | reverse complement strand
TTCCGTGAAGAGACCGAGACCGATCTGTTCGGTGAACAGGCGGTATTGTGCGGTGGCGCCACAGCGCTGGTGCAGGCCGGTTTTGAAACCCTGGTGGAAGCGGGCTACGCGCCGGAAATGGCTTACTTTGAGTGTCTTCACGAATTAAAGTTGATCGTTGACCTGATGTATCAGGGCGGTATCGCCGATATGCGTTACTCCATTTCCAACACCGCCGAGTATGGTGACTATACCAGTGGACCGCGGGTCATCACCGAGGAGACCAAGGCGGAAATGAAACGCATTCTGGATGACATTCAGACGGGCAAATTTGCTCGGGAGTTTATTCTCGACAACCAGGCCGGCAACCCGGTGTTGAAAGCCCGTCGCCGCCGGTCTGCCGAGCATCCTATCGAGGAAGTAGGCGCCCGTTTGCGCGCCATGATGCCCTGGATTGGCGCCAACAAAATTATCGATAAGTCCCGCAACTGATCGGTCATTTTCTAGCATGCCGCTGTTTTAACAGCAGCGGTGTGGACTCCTAACGGCAGGCCTGGGCCTGCCGTTTCGCGTTATACTGGGCCTGTTAATCCCCTTGGTGTAAAGCGATGAATAATGGCGCAGAGCAGGATCAGGACAAGCAAAACCTGTTCGCTGTGGTCAGCAGTGAAGATTCCGAAGAGCCCGAATTCGAGGAATTATCCGGCCCGGTAAAAAAGCGGCGGGGCATCTATCTGTTACCCAACCTATTGACCACGGGCGCCATGTTCGGCGGTTTCTATGCCATCCTGGCGGCCATGAACGGCAAGTTCGAGGCCGCAGCCGTGGCGATTTTCGTTGCCATGCTCTTTGATGGGCTCGATGGCCGGGTAGCGCGCATGACCCATACCGAGAGTGATTTCGGCGTTCAGTACGATAGCCTATCCGACATGGTCTCCTTTGGCGTGGCGCCGGCAGTGGTGTCTTTCAGCTGGATGCTCTATACCCTCGGCAAATTGGGCTGGGCAGGGGCTTTTATCTATGCATCCTGCGCGGCATTGCGCCTGGCGCGCTTCAATACCCAGGTGGGTACCGCCGATAGTCGTTTTTTCAGTGGTTTGGCCAGCCCGGCGGCCGCGGGGCTGGTGGCTGCCATGGTGTGGACCGGCTACGACGCTGAGCCCTCCCGTTCACTGGCGCTGATGGCCTTGTTTGTGACCGCAATTGCTGGTTTGTTGATGGTCGCGCCGTTACGCTATTCCAGCATGAAAGGCGTGGACTTTCGCGGCAGGGTGCCTTTTGTGGCGATTTTCGCCATCGTTATGGTGGTGTCCATTATTCTGATCGACCCGCCGCGTATGTTGCTGGCGATGGCCGTGATGTACGCTTTATCCGGGCCGCTGGTATGGTGCTGGCGACGCTTTAGAAAGCCCGTCGAGGGATAGATGCCGTTTGGATAAGGTCGGATTTCCCTGTGGCAGGTTGCACGGCTATCGTTAAAAGTCGGATGGAGACTTGGCAGAATCATAATAATCTGCTTGAATAGCCACCTGAGCGCGGTTTTTCGTTTTAGCCCCGAAAAAGGCTTAAAAATAGAAATATCACTGCGAGAAATTCAGGTTTAGATCCACAGCTAGATCGACATATTAGGTTCAAGTAACAGCACGACCATGAATATCGACCCGATCACAACAAGCAGCTTATCGCGCCCTTACTTCGCGATCGCGCTGCTGCTTGCTGCGGGCCTGCTACGCCTCCTGCCCTGAGGGGCATTCTACTTTCTTTCCATTCAAACTGTTTTTGTTTCCCTGATCCGGGCGTTCTCCACGCGGGCGTAGACTGGTGAGGGATATTTAAGTGGCGAGTTGCCTCTGTTAAGGCTAACTTTCCTACTCAGTTCCATTAAAATAACCCACCTGTGGTGGGTTAATTCGGAGTCAGAACATGGACCAGGACAAATTAGTAATTTTTGACACCACCTTGCGTGATGGGGAGCAAAGCCCCGGCGCGGCAATGACCAAAGAGGAAAAACTGCGCATCGCCAAGTCCCTGGAAAAGTTGGGGGTGGATGTGATTGAGGCTGGGTTCGCTATTTCTAGCCCCGGTGATTTCGCCGCCGTAAAAAGTATTGCCGATACCATCAAGGACAGTAGCGTATGCAGTCTCGCGCGTACTACTCATGCCGATATTGAAAGAGCCGCCGAGGCCCTGGCCAATGCTGCCGCGCCGCGCATTCATACATTTATTGCCACATCGCCCATCCATATGGAGTTCAAGCTGCAGATGACACCGGAGGAGGTGCTGGAGCAGTCGGTGGGTGCGGTCAGGATCGCCCGAAATTTTGTCGACGATGTGGAGTTTTCCCTCGAAGACGGCAGCCGCACCGAATTCGACTATATGTGCCGGGTGATCGAGTCGGTCATCGATGCCGGCGCCAGGACCATTAATATTCCCGATACCGTCGGTTATGGTGAACCGGGACAGTATGGCGAGATGATTGGCCGGGTGATCGCCAATGTGCCCAATGCCGACAAGGCGATATTTTCCGTGCATTGCCACAATGACCTGGGTCTGGCGGTGGCCAATTCCCTGTCGGCGGTGATGCACGGCGCTCGCCAGGTGGAGTGCACCATCAACGGTTTGGGTGAGCGCGCCGGCAACGCCTCTCTGGAAGAAATCGTTATGGCGATCCGTACCCGCAAGGACGTTTTCCCGGTACACACCACTATCAATACCGAACAGATTGTGCCGGTTTCCCGTCTTGTTTCGACCATTACCGGCTTCCCGGTGCAGCCGAACAAGGCTGTGGTGGGCGCCAATGCCTTTGCCCATGAATCCGGTATTCACCAGGACGGAGTGCTCAAGTATCGGGAAACCTACGAAATCATGCGCGCCCAGGATGTTGGCTGGAATACCAACCGCCTGGTGCTGGGCAAACTTTCCGGACGGGCAGCCTTCGCCGCACGTATGGAAGAGCTGGGTATCCCCTTTGACAACAAGGCGGAAATGAACGAGGCCTTTAAGCGCTTTAAGGATCTTGCCGATAAAAAACGGGAGATTTATGACGAGGATCTGCAGGCTTTGGTGTCCGAGGTGCAGATGGGTGAGGCGACGGAAAACTACCGCCTGGTCAGCCTGGATGTCTCTTCCAAAACCGGTCGCGCGCCGCACGCTGTCCTCACCTTGCGTAGTCACGGCAATGATCACGAAGTGGAAGCCGATGGTGACGGCCCGGTGGACGCGGTTTTCAAGGCCATTGAAAAGGTCGCCCAGAGCCGTTCGGATTTAAAGCTCTACTCCGTTAACGCTATCACCACGGGAACTGACTCCCAAGGTGAGGTGACCGTCCGCCTGGCCCGCGAGGGACGCATTGTCAATGGCCAGGGCTCTGATACCGATATTCTGGTGGCCAGCGCCAAGGCCTACCTGAATGCACTTAACGTGATGGAAAGTCCTGACCGCCTGCATCCGCAGCTGGGCGGCGTCTAGATCATCGTCGTGCAGCCTGAATCGCGTGACTGGTATCTGTCGGCCATGGGGGTCGTGCAATACCGGCTGCGTGGTTCTTCCGGCGCTGGAGCGTCCGGTGGAAACCACGAATCGGGTATCCCCAAGGAAGAAACCAGACTCAGCCGCGGACAGCAGCCTGTGGTCACGGGTGGCCATAAGTCTGATGATGGTGCTGCCGCTATACTTAAAAGCCTGGTTGCTGAGAAGTTTGAGGCTCTTAGTGGATCGGTGAAAACCGCTGTTCCTGCCGAGGAAACCCCTGTTGAGAAGGATAGGGGAAAGCCAGAGGCCTCGGTTGCGTTTCGCCTGGCCTACTGGCGACCCTCCGAAGATCTGCTGGTTATTGATTCCTGGCCACGGGGTCTGGGACAGGAAAGTCAGCGTATGCAACTTCTAGCCAATGTGCTCAAGTCCATTCGGCGAAAACCGCACTTACTGCCGCCGCCTGAGTTTATCGACTGGCCGGTCGGTGGCGATGCCTCTCTGCCAGCGGCAAGCGCGTATCTGACAATGTTTATTAAAGGCCGCTATCAACAGGCGCCGTTCAAGTGGCTACTGGCGATGGGGGAGGATTCGGCGACGTGTCTGGGGTGCGCAAGCGGGACACTGGAAACCTCCCCGGCCCCCAAGTTGATTGAAGGTGTTGAGGTGATTTGTACCTATTCACTAACAGAAATGATCGAACGGCCAGCGTGCAAGAGGGATGTTTGGCAGGCGATTCGATTCTTATCTGCCTGATTGCCGGGTGGGGAAGCGCTTTGGCTGATACGCGGGAACAGGGGGAAATTACCCGTTTTTTCGGTGATTTTTCCTTGCGTCCGGTGGCCAGGGAAGATTTGCCCACGCTAATGGAGATCGAATCCCAAGTCTCGCCCTTTCCCTGGACTGCCAAACAGTTCAGCGACAGTATCAAGGGTCATCAGGGAGTCGTCCTGGTAAAAAGTGATGAGATTGTTTCCTACCTGTTTTTTTATCGGATTCTGGATCAGGCCGAATTGCTCAATATCGCCGTTGCGCCGGACTTTCAGGGGCATGGCCTGGGTTCCCGCTTGCTGAAATACTGCCTCGACCAGTTGCGTGAATATACCCAGCATCTGCACCTGGAAGTGCGAGCCAGCAACTTTCCGGCCATAGCACTTTATTTACGCAACGGTTTTAAGCAGGTGGGTGAGCGCCGGGGCTATTATCGTGACGGTGATAGCAGTGAAGACGCTTTACTGATGGTTTTTGATTTCCACGAAACCGGATCATTGGCGTAGGGGAAAGCCGCGACAAGATCGCGTGTCGTGGCACAAAGCACTATGGTTCGCGAGCTGGTAAACTCTCAATTAATGTGTCTTCCGTTGGAGGCTGTGGATGGGGATTGAACTACTTTGGTGGCACTGGATGGTGGTAGGTATCATCCTTATTATGCTGGAGGTTTTCCTCGCTAGCTTTATCTCCCTATGGTTTGGGCTTGGAGCGCTGGTGACGGGTGGTGTTGTCTGGTTCTTTCCCCAGACAAGCTTGGCTGTGGCGGTGCTTATCTGGGTTGTCGCCTCAAGCGTGTTTACCCTGGGCTGGTTCAAATTTTTCAATCCCAGAATGGTCGATAAAACCAAGGCTGGCATCTCACGGGAAGCAGCTATTGGTGAAACTGGTCAGGTTGTCAAAGCGCCATCAGGAAAGGGGCGCGGGGTGGTGCGTTTTAGCCTCCCGGTGCTCAGCGAAGATGAATGGCCCTTTATCTGTGAGTCGGAGGTCGCGGCTGGCGATCGGGTGGTTATCAGGGATTTTTCCGGTAACGCACTCGTCGTAGAGAAAGTGAACGCTTGACCGAAACGATAAGCTGCGGGTGTTGAGTTTTCGACAAATCACTGACCGCATCATAAAGAGATTGTGACCGAAAACTGAAATTTATACTGACGTACGGGAAATAGGAATATGGACGGATCGATTGTTGTTTTTGCTATTTTGGCTCTTATTGCGGTCACTTTATATCGCGGTGTCAAACAGGTTCCCCAGGGCAGCAAGTGGGTGATTCAACGGCTGGGTAAATATCACCAGACACTGTCGCCGGGCCTGCAATTTATTGTTCCCTTTATCGATAACGTTGCCTATAAAGTTACTACCAAGGATATTGTGCTCGATATTCCCTCTCAGGAAGTGATCACTCTCGATAATGTAGTGATCATTGCCAATGCCGTCGCCTATATCAATATTCTGTCTCCGGAAAAAGCGGTGTACGGTGTAGAGGATTACGAAATTGCTATCCGCACGCTGGTGCAGACGTCATTGCGTTCCATTGTCGGCGAGATGAAACTGGATGACGCGCTGTCATCGCGGGATAAAATCAAAGTTCAGTTGAAAGCATCAATTTCCGACGACATTGCCGATTGGGGAATCACCCTCAAGACGGTGGAAATTCAGGATATTAACCCCTCCAACACCATGCAAGCGGCGATGGAAGAACAGGCTGCTGCTGAACGTCAGCGCCGGGCAACGGTTACCCGCGCCGATGGTGAAAAGTCTGCCGCCATCCTCGAAGCCGATGGTCGTCTGGAAGCCTCCCGACGGGACGCGGAAGCCAAGATTGTTCTGGCCGAAGCTACACGCGAGGCTATCGAAAAAGTCACCGAGGCCGTGGGCGCCAATGATTTGCCGGTGATGTATCTGCTCGGCGAAAACTATATTGGGGCCATGAAAGAGATGGCCGCCTCTAACAATTCAAAAATGATAGTGATTCCGGCGGATATTCCAGCGGCAGTCCGAGGATTGATGAATGGTCAGAGGTAGTTTTTATATTTTAACTATACTGGCTGTGTGATGTTTTTAGGGAAAAAAGGCCTGAAATCATAGTCAGGCCGGCAACTGGTGTAGACGCCTTTTTCCTCGATAAAGCGGTGTAATTTTTGATCCTGTCTATTAAGCCAACGCAGTTTCCGGACCAGGGCGCGATCCGCCTTTAATTCCTCCACATATTCTCGATTAGAGGCGTTGTTTATTACCGGTAAGTCAGTAATCGGCCATTGAAGTCGCTGGCTAAGGAATTTTGTGAATTCGGAAATATGTTCCAATGATCCGATGATAAAGTCATCTTGTCCAAATGCATGCTTTACTGATCTGAAATTTGGCTTTCCAGATAAAAACCTGCATTGATAATTGTCTACGAACTCCGTTCTAAAATTAGAATTTTCTATAGTAGTTAATAAGTTTTCGTGGTCAAATCCTTTGGCTTCGCGCTGTGAAAAGGACGGACCCTTGATAGACCGATAATAGTTAAACCTCGATAAGGCTCTCTCAACCGGGTCACGAACTATGCCGATATACAATTTTTTGTTTTCCATGAGGCGGTATTCGCTGTACGGTTCGTGCCCTCCTATGACGCGAGAGTTCAGCCATCGGTTTTTATTAATAATCCTCGATGTCGAGAGGCTGGTGTCTTCGGGGTAGTTTTTTTCAAGTAGAAATTCAAACGCTTTCCCCGCTGTCTTGGGGATATGTAGATATATTAATTTGGGTATATGGCCGTAACTTTCGTTTAGACGCGCTAATTTCAGCTCACTTCTCGCTATGTAAACCCGCCGTTTCGCTAGCGAAACATATTCTGGATGATCAAAAATATATCGGTGTAGTTCGAGTAAAGACTTGTGTTTGGCGGCATCTCTTAGCTCTCCAGGGTCCGCTGGACGGTTTAATAACAAGATGAATAATCGCTCAGTGAGGGCATTGGTGGATGCTATATTCGCTAGTCTTGCCTTGCAGTAATTGTCGTTGTATTCGTCCGAGGAGAGTATTTGATCGACCAGTTGAAATATATCTGTCAAGCCGTCAATGTATTCCTTGACCATGTGATCGTTTTCAGGACGTCGACCAAGCAGGAGATCGTACGCATTATTGATTTGTTCTCGGGATGCTGACATGTCTTGAGTTACAGTTTTCTGGGTTTTTTGCTGAGTTTTCGTTGAAGTGTTCTTCGATGCATTCCCAATGAGCGCGCGGTAGCGGAGACATTCCCCTGGTGTTGCTCCAGCACGCGTTGGATATGTTCCCACTCCATCCGGTCTATCGACGGAGGGTTTTCCGCCAGGCTGGTTTCCGGATCGCCGGTGGTTTTTTCAAAGGCGTTGATAATTTCCTCGACGCTGGCGGGTTTGCACAGATAGTGTTCGGCCCCCAGCTTTATCGCTTCCACGGCGGTCGCGATGCTTGAATAACCGGTCAAAATCACGATTGACGCCCGGGGATTAGCCGCTTTCAGCTGCTGAATCAAGTGCAGGCCCGAGCTTTGTTCGAGTTTTAAATCCAGGACAATACGCTGCGGTAGCTGTAGACGATTGGCTTCCAGCGCTCCGGCTTCGTCGTGCGCAATGCCTACCTTTTTGCCCAGCCGCGTAAGGCTCCGGGCAAGTATTTGGGCAAAGACTTCATCATCGTCGATAACCAGATAGGTATCCACAGCAGAAGTATTGCTCATGCGTGCTTCACTCTGTTGAGGGGCAGGCTTACCGACGTGATCAGCCCTCCACCCTCGGCGTTGGTAAGGCTGACTCGCCCGCCGTGGCGGTTCAAGCTGTTGTGGCTTAAAAACAGGCCAATGCCCAGCCCGCCGGGCTTTTTACTTGGCCTTGGCGTACCCAGTTTTTCCGCTTGTTCGGGCGTGATGCCTGGACCCCGATCTCGAATTTCCAGGTAAAGCGCGCTTTCGTTCCAGCGTATCTCAACCGCCACATAGTCCGGACTGGCGTCGGCGGCGTTGTTAAGTAAATTCTGTAGGGATTGACGCAGTACTGGATGAAAGCGGGCGCGGACCTCCGGGCAATCCCTTGCGATGATGATAGCGGGGTGAATTTCCGGGCGGAGCAATTGCCAGCTATCCAGCAGGCTGGCCACGTAACTGGATACTGTAACCACATCTGGCTCCTCGCCTTCAATGGCTGCCGCGCGAACCAGGCTTTGGAGGGTTCCGTGGCAACGCTGGATCTGTTCATCAAGGGTGTTTAGATCCTCCTGATGATTCAGCGATAGTGTTGAGGTCTTTAACTCGTCGATCAATAATTTCATGGTGTTTAGGGGGGTGCCCAGTTCATGAGCTGCACTGGCGGCCTGGGTAGCGATAGCCAGCAATTGTTCATCCTGCATTTGTTCCTCCTTCTGGGCGCTAAGTTCGGCTTCCTGAAGCCTGAGGGCGTTCGCCATACGCACAACGAAGTAGGTAATAAGGCCGGCGCTTAAACCGAAATTGATCCACATACCCAGAATATGGAGGTTGTTGGAAAATCCGGGCTCACCGGTATGCGCGCTGTGTGGGTCGAGCCCACCAATCGGGTGATGGAAAAATACCAACAGGCTGTAGCCAGCCAGCGAAACCAGGGTAACAGCCCAGGTCATGGCGCCGGGCAGGGTGATGGCCGCAATGCTGATGGGCACGAGATAGTATGAAATAAAGGGGTTGTTGGCGCCGCCACTGAAGTAAACCACGGCGCTGAGGGCGAAAATATCCATCAGAAGATGGGAAAAGAATTCGCCGTTGGAAATAGTTCGGGACAGGTAAGTGCGCCAGTGGGTGGCGACGGCAACGAAGAAAAAAACCACGACCATCCCGCTCAGGGCCTGGATAGGCAGGCCCAAGGGGTATATCTGGCTGAATACAAACAGGGTAAGGGCTTGCCCGCCTATGGCTATGTAACGGATATAACTGAGTTGGCGTAAGTTGGCCCGCGCCGCGGCGATATGGGTGGCTTGGTTTTTCATTCGGCCATGCTAGCAAATTGGCTGCGATCAGCCCAAGGGGTGTTGGTCCCGGCCACTCAAACCAACGCCCCGGGTGGTTTCCTTTCTACCAGTTCACGTTGACGGCAATAAACAGGTTGCGCCCGCGACCCGGCAGGCGATCGCCGATGGCGATGTCGCTGTCCGCGTTGCGGTTATAGCCTGACAGGTGATCCACATAGTCTTTATCAAGCAGGTTTTCGATACCGGCGCTGAGGTTGAAATAGTCGTTAAACTGGTAGTGACCGCGCAGGTTAACAAGGCCATATCCCGCGGTTTTTTTCTCATCATTGAACTTTGAAGTTTTCGATTGCCGGGCATAAAGCACTGACTCCAGGGTGCCGGTTAGCGGCCCACGCTGCCAGGTGAGGCCTAGCTGGTGGCTAAGGGGCGTGATGCGGTACAGGTTGTCGCCATTATCCTTGTTCTCACCTCGAACGTAGCTGAGCACACCGTCGAGACGCCAGGCATCGTTGAGCAGCACACCGTAACGGCCATCGAAGCCATAGAGCTCGGCGTCGATATTATTAAACTGTAGCGGCGTTTGCCCTGACATCATGGCGGCAAGCATATTTGCTGTCATATTGCCGGAGGGGGTGCCCTGAATGAAGTCGTCAACCTTTCGAAAAAATACCTGACCGTTGGCGTAAAAATCACCATCCCGCCAGTCGACGCCTATGTTGAACTCGTGGTTGACCTCGCTATCGAGGTCGAGATTGCCGACGTAGGTCCGGCCATCAGCCAGGCCGCCGGTGGCCTCCAAGGGAAGCCAAAGATACAACTCCTGGTAGGAGGGCGCTCGGTTCTTGCGCCCGGCTCCGATGCTGATGTTGGTGGTATCGTTGAGTGATCTGGCTGCTTTCAGAACGATGTCGATATTGTCGAAATTCTGCTTACGCTGACTGTTGTTGAAATCACCGGCCAGGCTATCGACCATGCCCTGCATCATCGCCATCATGCCCTGAGCATAGACGGTGTCGCTATCCATATTGACGTGGTTGTAGCGGGCGCCGGCTTCCAAGTCCCAGGCTCCGGCTACGCCGCGCCACTGGACGAACAGCCCGTAAATATCCCGCTCGGCATCGGCAAAATTTTTCACCGCGAACATCGCCATATTGGGATTGGTGATCAGGGCATCGTGAACCGTGGTCGCGCCATCTATACCAATGCTCACTACGCCCAGGTCGATGGGGATATCAGCGCTACCGCCCCAGGTGAACTGCCGGCCATGGGCATCATTCTGGCGGTACATCATCGGGTTGGCATTACTGCGCAAGGAGAAATTATCCATGCGGTGATCGACATGACGATAGCCGGTACGCGCCTTATAGGTGATGCCTCGGTATTCCGTGCTCGCGGTAAAATTAGCGATGTCTGTGTCGATGTAGAGAATGTCCATGGGTAGGGCGGGTGTGCCGGTGTCTTCCGTATCCAGCTTGCCGCCGGCGATAGTAAAGGTGCTCGCATCGTTCTGCCAGGCATAGCTGAGGTCGTAGCGTTCCCGCCGGTAGCTGGTATCGACCAGGGTTTTGCCATCGCCGGTTTCGGCATCGCTGCCTTCGTCGAAAGACGCCAGCGCGGCGACCTTGTGCTGGTCATTGGCCCCGACCACCTTCAGCGCCTGATTAAAGCCGTCATCCACCGAGCCGTAGCGGCTGTTGAAAGCGCCGGACAATTCCCCGTCTTTCGTGTCGGCAAAATCGCCTCGGTCAAGAGTGGCGGTGATATGCCCGCCAATCGATTCCTGACTTTCCGAAACCGGGGTAATGCCCGTGTTCAGGGCAAGGGACTCAAGAAGCAGAGGCGGTGCGTAGGAAAGCGGAGCATCCATGGCGTTAGGCCCGCCGCTTAGCACGATTTCGTTATCCATGGTCACCGCCACACGGTCGCCGTAGAGTCCCCGGTATTGCGCAATACCGGTGATCGGGCCGTTGCTGTTGATATTGGCGCCGGGCAGGGATTTGAGCAGCGTGCCACTGTCCGGCTGAGAGGTGACGACAGGAAGAGGCAGTACGGTGGGAATATCTGGATTTGTTTCGGGTTGGGTGATGATAATTTCTTCCATCACGATACGGCGATTGCGTGGGTTCGAAGCGGAGGATGGGGTTTCGAGAATCGTATGGTTGTTGATCGTGGTGTCGCCATATGCGTGCGGCGTCACCATGAATGTAGCTGTTAGCAAGAGGGCTAGTGGAGACAACGCAAGGGGGGGGAATGTTACTTTAATGCTTGTTCGCGAAGCGCTATTTGCTTTATTCACAATAGTAATTACTCGTCAGCAAAGTTGGACGAATTTTATCGCTGTGGTGTAAGCCTGCCGATGTGGCAAATTGTCGCAGTTCGATCGGGGAGTTTTTTCGGTGTATTCAAGGGAAGGCCCCCTTGGGACAAGCGTTTTGGCGGGAGCTATAATGCGCGGCCCAAAATACTGACCATCACAGGCCGACATCAGTCCTATGAATTCCTATCTGGAAGAACTCGCTCATCGGCGGACTTTCGCTATCATCTCCCACCCGGATGCGGGCAAGACCACGATCACCGAAAAGATGCTGTTGTTTGGCAATGCTATCCAGATCGCGGGCACGGTAAAGGGTAAAAAAAGCGACCGTCACGCAACCTCCGACTGGATGGCCATGGAAAAAGAACGGGGTATTTCCGTGACTTCCTCGGTGATGCAGTTTCCCTATGGAGGTTGTACTGTAAATCTGCTTGATACCCCCGGGCACGGTGATTTTTCCGAGGATACCTACCGGACTCTGACGGCGGTGGATTCGGTGCTGATGGTAATTGACGGCGCCAAGGGTGTGGAGGAGCGCACCATCAAGCTGATGGATGTCTGCCGCCTGCGCAGCACGCCTATTCTCAGTTTTATCAACAAAATGGACCGGGATATTCGCGACCCCGTGGAAGTGCTGGATGAAGTGGAAGCGGTGCTGAAAATTGCCGCCGCGCCCATTAACTGGCCCCTGGGGATGGGTAAGACCTTTAAAGGCACTTACGATCTATATTCCGACACTATCCACGTTTATCATCAGGGGCAGGGTGACCGGGTTCCCGATGACACCCGCATCCAGGGCCTCGACAGCGAGGCGGCACGGGAGTTGCTCGGCTTCGATTACGACAACATTTGCGATGAGATCGAACTGGTGCGCGGCGCTACCAATGAATTTGATCTGGAAGCGTATCTGGCTGGTGAGCTGACACCGGTATTCTTTGGCACGGCGCTGGGTAACTTTGGCGTTCGGGAAATGCTCGATGGTTTTGTTAAGTGGGCGCCGGCCCCTGTGGGCCGCGAAGCCGAGCAGCGATTTGTCGAAGCGGGTGAGGCGCATTTTTCCGGCTTTGTTTTCAAGATTCAGGCGAACATGGATCCCAAGCACCGGGACCGTATTGCCTTTATGCGTATTTGTTCCGGCGAGTACCAGCGTGGCATGAAAATGCGCCACATACGCATTGGCAAGGATGTGCGCATCGCCGACGCGCTGACCTTCCTTGCCGGCGAGCGTGAAAACGTGGAAGAGGCCTATGCCGGTGCCATCATCGGCATCCACAACCACGGCACGGTGCGCATCGGCGATACCTTCACCCAGG
>DLXZ01000054.1:5156-5419 GCA_003448675.1 Porticoccaceae bacterium | reverse complement strand
GGATGTGCGCATCGCCGACGCGGTCAGTTTTCTGGCCGGTGAGCGGGCCCATGTGGAGCGGGCTATGGCCGGGGATATTATCGGTCTGCATAATCACGGAACCATACAGATTGGCGACACTTTCTCCGATGGTGAAACACTGAAATTTACCGGCATTCCCCACTTCGCACCAGAACTCTTTCGTCTGATCCGTCTCAAGGATCCGCTGAAAACCAAGCAGTTGAGAAAAGGCATCGAGCAATTATCCGAGGAGGGTTCTACCC
>DLXZ01000054.1:0-4981 GCA_003448675.1 Porticoccaceae bacterium | reverse complement strand
CAATTATCCGAAGAGGGCTCTACCCAGGTGTTTTTTCCGCTCAATAACAACAATATTGTTGTCGGTGCGGTGGGGCAGCTGCAGTTCGATGTGGTGGCCTATCGCCTGAAGGATGAATACGGTGTGGAAGCGATCTACGAGCCGGTCAACGTACACACTGCCCGCTGGGTGTTTTCGAACGATGCCAAAGAGCTGGAGAATTTCAGGCGCAAGGCTTCGGAAAACCTGGCCATTGATGGCGGCGGCTATCTGAGTTATCTGGCGCCTACCCGGGTTAATTTAAGCCTTACCGAAGAGCGGTATCCGGAAATAGAATTTAAAGCCACCCGTGAGCATTGAAGGATGTACGCCAACGACGTCTAAGATCAGCTAACTTTTATTGCGCAAAAAAAAAGCCCGGATATTATCCGGGCTTTGTGTTTTGGTCAGGCTGAATAATTATGCAGCCTTGGTGGTTTCGGCTTCGGCGCTGCCACCACGCAGGAGTTTGCCTGGGGTTGCCCCAGTGCACTCTCCGTTTTCGAAAGTGATCTCACCGTTGACCATAATGGCGCGGTAGCCGATGGCGTGCTGCACGCGACGCCACTCGCCGCCGGGCAGATCATAGGCGATGTCGCCGACCCAGCCGCCGCCACTATCCAGGTTCTCCAGGTCATAGATGACGATATCGGCCCAGGCACCCTGGTGCAGCGTACCGCGATCCTTGAAGCCCGCGGCCTTGGCCGGCAGGGCTGCCAGACGATAATGGGCTTCTTCAAGGGTAACCTTGCCTTCATCCCGGACCAGCCAGCGCAGGAAGTCGGTGGTGTAGGCGCCGCCAACGAAGAATTTGGTGTGGGCGCCACCGTCGGAAATCCCGGGAATGGTGTAGTCCGAGTTATTCATCATTTCAGCCATGAAGTCGGCATTGGAGCCGCGATCCGGGCCGGTGAACTCAGCGTTCAGGTCGGCGGCGAGGGACAGATCGAGCATGACCTCAATGGGGTGCTTGTTTTCTTCCTGGGCGATTTGACCCAGGGATTTACCCAGGTAGTCGTCCAGCTCGTTCTGTTTGTTGACGCCGGTAACGACCAGCTTGGGAATGGCGCCACCCACACCGGCCTGAATAACCTGCAGGCGCTTGTCGGCTTCCTCGGTTTCGGCGATCACGCGCTGGCGCAAGGCCTCGTCCTTCATTTTTTCGAACTTCTCTTCCTTGGTGCCGGTAGTCAGCTCTCTCCAGGCGGGGCTGGCGTCGTAGAGGTTCCAGTGCTCGAGCGTAAACGCGAAGCCGGAACGCAGGGTGCCACACTGACCGTAAATGGGCAGGCCTTTTTCCCGCGCGCCTTCCAGCCAGGCCAGGCTGCGCTGGTGGGGCACGGGGTTTTTGATACCGGGGACGATGGCGTTGTGCAGAATGGGGCGCCTGGCCACATCCGCCAGTTTTTCCAGAAAATTCAGATCAGCGCGCATGTCGCCGGTGGCCTGGGTAATCTGAATAAAGCCCTCGTTGCGCTCTCTCAGCACTTCCGCCAGGCACAGGATGTCCTCGTCGCTCATGGTATCGGTAACCATGGGTGAGCCGTCGTAGTCCGCCTGGGAGGAATTCGGTCCGAGGCGCTGGATGGAAAAACCGCAAAGGCCCGCGTCCATCCCTTCGTTAAGCAGGCGCTGCATTTCTTTCTGTTCGGCTGTCGTTGCCGAGCGGCTCTTCGCCGCTTCCAGGCCCATCACGTAGATCATCAACGACGCCGTGGGCATGTACTGGATACAGTTGACGCCCTTGGGCGCCCGGTCCAGGGAGTCCAGGTATTCGGGAATGGTTTCCCATTCCCAGGTCATGCCCTCTTTGATGCAGTCATAGGGAATGGCCTCGGTGCGTACCATGGTCAGCACCGAGCGCTCGCGAAATTCGGGTTTTACCGGTGCAAAACCAAAGCCGCAGTTACCCAGCACCACGGAAGTCACGCCGTGCCAGCCTGAAATAGTGCAGTATGGATCCCAGCGAATTTGGGCATCGTAGTGCGTATGCAAATCGACAAAGCCAGGGCAGACCACCAGCCCCTCGGCGTCGATAACGCTCGCCGCCGCGCCATCGACATCGCCACCTATGCGCGCGATTCTTCCGTCCTTGATCCAGAGATCAGCCACCCGCCGCGGCGCGCGTGTGCCATCGACAACCGTGCCGCCTTTGATATGTATATCAAATGGTTCCGCCATGATTATGCTCCCGGATATTTATTGTCGGTTATACAGAAGTCTGAATGCTTCAAATATAGCAGCTAAAGTCGACAATGACGAAAACACACGACCAGGGCTTAATCTGCTTATTGAGCCGTCAGCCGACGGTAAATATCAGCCACCTTGAGGGGCAGCTTGTCGACCTCATGGATCACGGTGTAATTGGCGGCCCCATACATATGAGGCAGGTAGTCCTGGGCCTCGGTATCAATGGTGATACAAAAGGGATGCACCCCCTCCTGGCGCAACTCCTGAAGTGCATGGCGAGTGTCTTCCACCGCGTAGCGACCTCGATAGGCGTCATAATCCTCGGGGCGGCCATCTGACAGCGTAATTAAAATCTTGGTGCGTGCCCGGGTCATATTCAGTAGATGCCCAAGATGGCGAATGGCCACACCCATGCGGGTAAAGCCCTTGGAACGGATGCCGCTGATGCGCTGGCGCACCTGGGGCGTATAGGCCTCGTCGAAGCGCTTGACCCGATAGGTTTCGCAACGTTTGTTGGTCTTGCCGGAAAAGCCGTAAATCGCGTAAAGATCACCCAGGGTTTCCAGCGCTTCACTGAGCAGGATCAGGGATTCCCGCTCGGCATCGTTAATCCAGCCGTGAGTGGAGCCACTCATATCCACCATAAACATTACCGCGATGCTGCGCTCCCGGTTGCGATAGCGGGTGTATATGTAATCGCTCATCTCCTGGCCGTTGATGAAATCCGCGTGGGCCTCTACCAGGGCGTCGACGTCGATGTCATCCCCCTGGCTTTGCCGGCGCAGCAGTTTGGACTCACCCAGCACCGCCTCAAAGGTGCGCTTGATGGATTTCAGCAGGCCGCTGTATTTTTCCAGGGTTTGCTCGACGAAGTTGTCATCGACCGGTGGCACCTCGGACTCGTTCATCAGGCAGTAGCCTTCGCGAAAGCGTTGACGCAGATAATCCCACTCCCGGTAGCGGATCACATCCGGGGCAATCTCCAGCGCGTCTACCGCCAGACCCGCTTCACCGAGATCCGCATCCAGCTCACTGGCGTAGGGCAGGCGGGCAACACCTTCCAGGTACTGCTCCGGCACCTCGCCCAGATCCTCCATAATCGATTCCATCAGCGCCTCGATCTCCGGGGTCATCTGGATCAACTGATCGTCGTAATACAGCTCCAGATTAGGCCCATCACCAGCGCTTTGATCATCAGGTTCTAGCAGGGTAAAACGGCCTTCCCCGTCGTCAATAGCTTTGTTATCGCTTTTGATAACTTGCCGCAGGGAGCGCTCCAGCTCACCCAGGGCCTGCTGCACAGCGTCCTTTTCCTTATTGATGCGCACGGTCATGGCCTTGCGCACCGCCGCCAGATCCATCTGGCCCTGGTAGCGCTTGGGCGCCGGCAGGGTTTTGTCCAGATAAGTGTCCACCAGATGAATACTGTCCAGGGCCGTGGCGCCGGGCCGGGTCAATACCGGCAGTTCGTTGACCAGGGCCTGCCAATCCCGCCGATGGTTCTCCGAACGGTAGGCCAGCGCCTCCATCTGTCGCCCCAGCCCCGGCAATTCACGGGCGACATGGGCATCCAGGCGCACGCATTCCAGGCAATTAAATACCGCCATGGCCGGGGGCGAATTGGCTCCACGACTCAGGGCCTCCACCACCGCCTGCCGCCAGCTGCCGTAGCGTACCTGGGCCCACAGATGGGTAGCCATCACCTTGAACAGCGCCAGATTGGTTTCGGGGCTGGAAAACTCCTTCAGGTGGTCGGGCAGGAAAAGTTTTTCCGTATCGGTATAGGCCTCATGGTGCTTGGCGATACCCAGATGCCGCCCACCCAGACCAATCACAAAATTCTGTAAAAACGCGCTGGTGCTATCTAGGCTGCAACGGCAGTGGGCAAATTTATAATGCTCTACAAACTCATCGGGTCGCCTCAGGGTCGCCAGGGCCTTTTCCGGCTCGTCATCGTCTGCCGCTTCCAGCGCCGCCAGTATCCAGGCCTCGGCGCCGCTTTGCCCGGTCGCCAGTAGCACCTGCGGGGCGTACTCCACGAAGCACTCCGCCAGATCGACGCTAAATTGAGTGCGGGTTTGCTGGGCGCAGATTTCCTTCCAATGCTGGATAAACTGCCGGTCTGCGTCGCTTACGCTTGAAGATAGCGATGCACCGTCCCCCCGCCCTTCGGTAATTACATCAACCATGAACTAGACTCGGGGCAAACCGCTGTTCTGGAAAAAATGGGCATTCAATAGGAATCAGCACAGCCTAAAACACCGAGCGGCTCAACTCGTGGATGGTTTTAAGCATATCTTCATCATCGGTCAGGGCCAGTGCCACGGCGGTGTCGGTGGCCACCACCGGAGCAATGCCATCGACAATTAGCTTGGCGGCATTGACCAGCAAGCGGGTGCTGGCGCCCTCCTCCAGCCCGGAGCCTTTGAGATTTCTGGTCATTTCACCGAATTTGATCAGCTGCCCGGCGTTGTCTTTATCAATGCCGGTGGCTTCATTTTCAATAATCAGCTGTTCCTTGTCCGCGGAGGGGTAATCAAACTCCAGGGCCACAAAGCGCTGGCGAGTGCTCTGCTTTAGATCCTTCATAACACTCTGGTAGCCAGGGTTATACGAGATAGCCAGGCAGAAGGTCTCGGGCACCTGCAAAAGCTCACCCAGTTTTTCGATGGGCAGCAGGCGACGGTCATCACAGAGGGGATGAATTACTACCGAAGTATCCTTGCGAGCCTCGACGATCTCATCGAGATAGCAGATGCAGCCGTTGCGGGCA
>DLXZ01000137.1:9858-10894 GCA_003448675.1 Porticoccaceae bacterium | reverse complement strand
ATCTAGTTAATCGGTGGTCCAAAGCCAAGTCCGGTAAGCCCCTGCTGGAGATCGGCACGGGTGCTTATCACCTGCTCGCGGGTTCGTTGGAACCAGACTTCGTCCTCAAGGGCCGCGACACCCCCGGCAATAGCGAGGCGATCCAGTGGATAGGAATTGAAACTGTTTTTTACCCGTTCCAGAGCTTCGATCAAATCCCCGTCACCCATGGCAAAACCGATTCTCAAGCCCGCCAAGGACCGGGATTTGGAGAAGGTCTGTATCACCAGTAGATTTTTATAGCGATCAATCAACGATACCGCGCTATCGCCACCGAAATCCACATAGGCCTCATCCACTATAACCACACTTGCAGGGTTACCAACGACCAGTTGTTCAATATCCGCTACAGACAGGCAGCGACCGGTGGGCGCATTGGGATTGGCGAGAATAACACCGCCATTGGGTCGGCAATAATCATCAATATTAACTGCCAGAGTCTCGTCAAGGGCTACGGTCTCGTAGTCCACACCATACAGGCCGCAGTAGACCGGGTAAAAACTGTATGTGATGTCTGGAAACAGGATCGGCAGTTCATGGCGCAGCAAGCCATTAAACGTGTGGGCCAGTACCTCATCGGAGCCGTTGCCAACAAACACCTGATTCGGCGCCAGATTGTAATAATCGGCAATCGTATTTTTCAGAACATCAGCCCCTGGTGGCGGATACAGGCGCAGATCTCCATCAGCGGCATCCCGGATGGCCGCCAATACAGAAGCCGAAGGGCCATAGGGATTTTCGTTGGTATTAAGCTTGATCAGGCCCGTATCAGTCGGTTGCTCGCCAGGCACGTAGGGCTCCAGCTCAGCGACAAAGTCGCTCCAGTAAGGGCTATTACTCACTGCCTCGCTCCTCAATCGCGAATACGATATTCAGCTGAGCGGGCATGAGCGGTGAGGGATTCACTGCGAGCCAGCACCGATGCCGCTTTGGCGAGCCTGGAAGCACCTTCCGGGCTACAGGCAATGACCGAGGTGCGCTTCTGAAAGTCATATAC
>DLXZ01000137.1:6708-9660 GCA_003448675.1 Porticoccaceae bacterium | reverse complement strand
GGCTTCTGAAAGTCATATACTCCCAGGGGCGAGGAAAAACGCGCGCTGGTCGAAGTCGGCAACACATGGTTGGATCCGGCGCAGTAGTCGCCCAAGGCTTCGGGCGTGTGCCGCCCCAGAAAAATGGCGCCGGCCTGAGTGATACTGTCCAGCACTGCCTCCGGTTGCTCCAGGGCCAGCTCCAGATGCTCGGGCGCCAGTCGATTAGCCAGGGCCAGCGCCTCATCCAGATCCCGAACCTTGATCAAGGCGCCTCGACCGGCCAGCGCCGCGCGAACAATATCACCGCGCTCCAAAGTTGGCAGCAACCGATCGATACTGCGGTGCACTTCATCAAGCAGCGCCTGATCAAAGCTGATCAGAATCGCCTGGGCTTCTTCATCGTGCTCGGCCTGGGCAAACAGATCCATCGCCATCCAGTCGGGATTCGACTCCCCGTCACTGATAATGACGATCTCCGACGGCCCCGCCACCATATCCAGACCCACCCGACCAAACACGGCTTTCTTGGCGGTGGCCACATAGCGGTTGCCAGGCCCGACAATTTTATCGACGGCGGGAATGGTTTCCGTACCATAGGTCATGGCCGCTACGGCCTGGGCGCCGCCAACCGTAAAGATACGACCAACACCGGCCAACTGCGCGGCCACCAGCACCAGGGGATTCAAATCACCCCCGGGGGCCGGTACAGCCATAACAATTTCCTCGACACCAGCTACGGTGGCGGGAATGGCGTTCATTAGTACCGATGAGGGATAACTGGCTTTGCCTCCCGGCACGTAGACCCCCACCCGGTGCAATGGCGTCACCCGCTGACCCAGGGACGTGCCGTCAGGCTCCTCTATTCGCCATGATTGCTGTTTCTGGTGACTGTGATAATCGCGGATACGCGTGGCCGCCAACTCCAGCGCCCCCAACTGCTCCTGGCTCACCTGGTTTCGGGCCGCCTGGATTTGTGCCGGGCTTATTTCCAAATCGGCGACGCTAGCCACCTCCAAGCGGTCAAATTTGCGACTGTATTCAAGTAAGGCCTGGTCCCCGCGCAGGCGCACTTGTTCGAGAATGTCATGGACCTGCGCCTCAATCGCCTGCTCCCTGTTTTGACCGCGATCCAGTAGCGTTTCAAGCTGTCTCTCAAACTCAGCCTCAACGGTATCCAGGCGGGCGATAGGCGTGGTACTCATGGTCAAGCCTCTCCCCCCTTGGCGGCTTCATCGAGTTGATTCAACAATGGTTGAATACTGCCGTGCTTGGTCTTCAAGGCACCTTTGTTAACGATGACCCGGGAGCTGATCTCGGCGATGACCTCCCGTGCTTCTAAACCATTGGCCTTGAGCGTATTCCCGGTATCGACTATGTCAACGATTTCATCACAGAGAGAAACCAACGGCGCTAGCTCCATGGCGCCATAGAGTTTAATGACATCAGCCTGGCGCCCACACTGAGCGTAGTAGCGCCTTGCGACATTCAAATACTTGGTGGCCACGCGTAATCGCCCACGAGGACGCGCCACGCCGACGCGGTTGGCAGTCATCAGACGGCAACGGGAAATGCCCAGATCCAGCGGCTCGTAATAACCATTGCCGCCATGCTCCATCAAAGTGTCCTTACCAGCGACACCGACATCAGCGGCCCCAAACTCTACATAAGTGGGAACATCAACTCCCCGCAGCACCAGTAGACGAACATCGTCTCGATTGGTTTCAAACATCAATTTGCGGCTGCTGGCGGGGTCTTCATCCGGCCGGATGCCTGCCCGGGCCAACAGCGGCAAGGTTTCTTTCAGGATACGGCCCTTGGTCAGGGCAATGGTAATCATGATGGATTCCCTAACTGGGTATACGGCGGATGCTAGCGCCCAACTGTTGCAGTTTTTCTTCGATACATTCGTAGCCCCGATCGATATGATAGATGCGGTCAACCACCGTCTCGCCTTCGGCCACCAGACCCGCGATAACCAGGCTCGCCGACGCACGCAGATCCGATGCCATCACCGGTGCACCAGTCAACTTTTCAACACCGGTAACCGTGGCCACGTTGCCCTCAATGTGAATCTTTGCGCCCATACGCACCAGTTCATGGGTTTGCATGAGCCGATTTTCAAAAATTGTTTCGGTAATTTGGCCAACACCAGCGGCGACAGCATTCACGGCGGTCAACTGAGCCTGCATATCCGTGGGGAAGGCTGGGTATGGTGCTGTGCGCAACTGTACCGCCGTGGGTCGGCGCCCGCCAGTGTCCATTTCGATCCAGTCTTCACCGGTTTTAATTTCAGCGCCGGTTTCCTCCAGCTTGATCAAAACAGACTCAAGAAAATGGGGGTTGGTGTTTTTCAGTTTGACATGACCGCGGGTCGCGGCGCAGGCAGCGAGATACGTGCCGGTCTCAATGCGATCAGGCATGATTTTATATTCGCCACCGTGCAGGCGCTCGACGCCATTAATGGTGATAGTGTCGGTCCCCGCGCCATTGACATCGGCTCCCAGGGCATTGAGACAAGCCGCCAGATCCACCACTTCCGGCTCGCGCGCCGCATTCTCAATAATGGTTTGCCCGCGCGCCAGACACGCCGCCATCATCAAGTTTTCGGTACCGCCAACAGTCACCATATCCATCAGAATATGAGCGCCGTTCAACCGCCCGTTGGTGCGCGCATTGATATAACCACCCTCGATACTGATCTCTGCGCCCATTTTCTCCAGACCACGCAAATGCATATCCACGGGGCGGCTACCAATAGCGCAGCCCCCGGGGAATGACACCCTGGCCTCGCCAAAATGTCCCAGCAACGGACCCAGCACCAGGATGGAAGCGCGCATGGTTTTTACCAGGTCGTAAGGCGCGTTCATACTGGTAATAGCGCTTGCGTCCACCTCCACCCGCATCTTTTCATCCACGACCACGTTAACACCCATACAGCCCAGCAATTCAATCATGGTGGTAATGTCATGG
>DLXZ01000137.1:0-6490 GCA_003448675.1 Porticoccaceae bacterium | reverse complement strand
CGGTGGTAATGTCATGGAGGTGAGGCAAGTTTGAAATCGTCACCGGCTCATCCACAAGGAGGGCTGCCGCGAGGATGGGCAACGCCGAATTTTTTGCTCCCGAGATGCGGATTTCGCCACTGAGTGGCACACCACCGGAGATAAGCAATTTATCCATTAGAAAGCCTGTCTGGAAGTCACCACTGGAGCCGCCACGCGCTCAGCGGTCATCGGATCAAAGGATTAGAGAGATCAAACCCAAATGGCCTTGCACACTCGAGTCTGGTTTTATGCTCGAACCGCCAACCTGACACCCGCGAACGCCGAGCGCCCAGAAACCGCATCACGCAGTCTGCCATTCCTCGGGGGTATACAGCTTCATATTGACTGCATGGATTACACCATCGGCAATATGGTCCTTAAGCAACGCATACACTTGCTGTTGCCGTTGCACAGAGCGTTTACCGGCAAATGTCTCGCCGATGGCGATAATATTCACGTGATTGCCATCGCCTTCAACCCGGACATCGCAATCGACAAGAGAGTCACATAGAATCCGCTGGATTTCTTCTACATCCATTATTTAATCACTGCTTTCAAGGGCTCGGGGAAACGATTAGCCCGTGTGGGAAGAATCCCAGTTGGCAATCACGGCATCAATATCCCCGCCATTCTTCTGTGCCGCCTGGACAAACTGATTTCGGAAGGTTTTACCGAGATTGATGCCATTAATGATCACATTGATCACCTTCCACTGCCCCGACTTGCTCAGGCCCATGGAATACTCAAGTGGATAATTACCTTCAACGCTGCGGATTTCCTGTTGCACCGAGACCTTGCGCTTACCCTCAAAGTCCGATCCCGGCAGAACAACGATTTCCTGGTCACGGTAGCTCAACAACCCCCGGCCATAGGTCTCGACAAGCCCATCACGGAATATCTTCGCGAAAGAAGACCGCTGGGCTTCGGACGCCAGTTTGCCATAGGGGCCCATGACATTGCGGGCGATCCAGTTAAAATCGACGGCAGAGGACATGACGGCTTCCACCTCGCCAAAAAAGGTGTTCATTAATTCTTCCTTTTCCGCCTCATCCGAACTCGCTTCGATCAAGGCGCGATGAGCCTCAATCTTGCCCAGAATTTTTGCTGTAATATCCTCAACCAGCAGGTACGGCGAACCATTTACTGGCGCTGTAGTTTCCTCCGACTGGACAGTGCCACCCATTGGCGTTTCACTGGCCCGGGCCGCGGTTCCCACACCGAGGATCACCGCCATAGAGAACGCCAGTGCAATTTGTAAAAAACCCTGTTTCATAAACATTGTCATCGATATTTCCACTATCACTGAAGCCGGTTTGGCCCAGTGCGCTGTAATGGCTTATTACACGCTATCAGCTTGCTTATGCCAGCTACCGACATATCGGTTGACATGCGCCCAGCACCGTACAAATACAGTAATACAGTTTCCCAAAGGGCGAAGCTCGAACATTTCGGCCACCCTGAACCAACCAATTACGCCCTGGCGGCTGACTTTTACCTGCGCGCACTATACCATTTCACCCCGTTTCTTGTGAATTAGAGCGATTCCCGCACCGATTGTTCGGCAAGACACGCGCTTCCCGTTCCTCGCAGTCTCGATTAAGGAGTACCAATTCGACAATGAGTGAATTATTCCTGGCCTTCGGCGCCGTTGTCGTTGGCCTTGCCGCCTTGATTTGGGGAGCGGATTTTTTTGTCAGTTCCTCGGCGAGAGGCGCGAAAGGCCTCGGTGTTTCGCCCATCATCATCGGCTTGACAGTCGTCTCTTTTGGCACATCGGCGCCGGAAATCATTGTCTCGATAAATTCAGCCTTTCAGGGCGTGGGGGAACTAGCTGTTGGCAATGCACTCGGTTCGAACCTTGCCAACATTGGCCTGGTGCTTGGCGTCACCGCACTGGTCAAGCCCTTGCCCGCACAACGCCACCTGACTTATCAGGAAGGGCCTACCCTGGTGATTATCACCGCACTCAGCGGGCTGGTGCTCTATAACGCTTACCTGGGCCGCCCGGAAAGTGTCTTCTTGCTGTTACTTACCCCGGTATTACTTTGGGCCACCATCAAATATAAAAAGCAACACCCCGACCGAGAAGAGCAAGAATTTGTCGAGGAAATCCCGGCACTTTCCCTGGGCAAGGCCTCGGCCGGTTTTTTGCTAGGCCTCGGAGCAATGCTGCTGGCCTCCCACATACTCGTCTGGGGAGCGAAGATCATCGCGCTGGAACTCGGGATGAGCGAGCTGCTTATCGGCCTTACCATCGTAGCCATTGGCACCAGTCTGCCGGAGCTGGCCGCTTCCATTGCCGGCACATTGCGAGGCCACCATGATATCGCCATCGGAAATGTCTTCGGTTCCAATATCTTCAACTTGCTGATCGTTATGCCAGCAGCCGGCGTTATACAACCCCTGGCACTGGACTCCGCGGTATTTTTCCGCGATTTCATCACGTTGGCCGTACTCACGCTGCTACTTGTGGGCACTATCTGGATCAAGCATCGACAGAACCACAAGCAGGAAGTTTACTTGTCCAGACGTTTCGGAACTGTACTCCTGGCAATCTATATCGCTTATTTCATTATTCTGCTCCCCACCGGTTGGACAGGCTGACCGCCCGAGCATCTGCCGGTATACTGGGCCGCGCCACCATGTAGTGGTGAATTTGGTGCTGCTGACGCCAGTTGCTTACGCAATTTGGCCGCAACCCCTGGCAAATTTCAGTAACGCAAAAGAGCCAATGCCCAACCACGACTTCACCCAACCCGCGCTGCGAACGATCGGCCTCGAAGCGAAAGCCATCACGCAGCTCAGCGAACGTATCGACCGAGGCTTTACTAAAGCCTGCAAACTGATGCTCGATTGCAAAGGCCGGGTCATCGTCACGGGCATGGGCAAGTCTGGCCACATCGGCAACAAGATAGCCTCCACCCTGGCCAGCACCGGCACGCCGGCTTTTTTCGTACACCCCGGCGAAGCGAGTCACGGCGACCTGGGCATGATTACCGAAACCGATGTGGTCATCGCCATCTCCAACTCGGGCAATACTGGCGAGTTGGTCACCCTGCTACCCCTGATAAAGCGTCTGGGCATACCGTTGATCAGCATGAGCGGCGATCCCGCGTCGACGCTGGCGCTTGCGGCTGATATCAATCTGGACATCAGCGTCAGCGAAGAGGCCTGCCCCCTCGGGCTGGCGCCTACCACCAGCACCACCGTCACCCTGGTCATGGGTGATGCCCTGGCAATCGCCCTGCTGGAAGCACGAGGTTTCACCGCGGAGGATTTCGCCTTTTCCCACCCCGGCGGCGCCCTCGGCCGCAAGTTGTTATTACGGGTGGGCGACATCATGCACAGCGGCGATGAAATACCCCGGGTATCGAGCGACACACCATTGAGCCGGGCGCTGCTTGAGATGACCTCCAAGGGCTTCGGCCTGACCACCGTGGTCAACGACAACAATGAACTCGTGGGCATCTTCACCGATGGCGATCTACGCCGGGCCCTGGACGGCAAGGTAGACATCAACGGCGCCACCACCGAGCAGGTTATGACGCACAACTGTAAAACGGTGGATGCGGATATGCTCGCGGCGGAGGCGCTGAAGGTCATGGAAGAATTGAAAATAACAGCAGTGATTGTCGAGGACGATGCCCGATGCCCGGCCGGTGTTCTGCATCTACACGACATACTCCGCGCCGGGGTGATCTGATGACAGACAAGGCGCGGGACGCTGCCCTCTCGGTGCGCATGCTGGTACTGGACGTGGATGGCGTCCTGACCGACGGCAGGCTCTACTACGGCGATAACGGCCAGGAGTACAAGACCTTCAACATCAAGGACGGCCTGGGCATAAAGCTTATGCAGCGCGCTGGCATTGAAGTCGGCATCATAACCGCCCGCCGCTCCGTTATACTGACCCGGCGCTGCGAAGAGCTTGGCATCAAACGACTTGTCCAAGGACGCGAGGACAAACTGGTGGCATTGCGGGAACTGCTCCAGGAAGTAAAAATCGATATCAAGGAGGTCGCCTACATGGGGGATGACCTGCCAGATCTGGCAGCGGTCCGTCAGGTTGGCTTGGGCATGACCGTCGCCGATGCCAGCCCGCCGCTTATTGAAAACGCGCTCTGGAAGTCCCGATACGGTGGCGGCCATGGCGCGGTTCGCGAAGCGGCGGAATTTATTCTGTCCGCGCAGGACAAACTGGAACCCCTGATTTCCTCATACCGTTAGGCTTTATGTACCGTACAGTCACGCGCACACCCGAGCCAACCGTGCAGGCCAGACTTGTTCAAGAGGAGCAGCAACAGTGAAAAACTCTTTTTTTGCAGGTCTTCTTGTTATCGCCATGGTGCTGTTTGTCAGCTTTTGGGATTCGCCTCCGGAAATGTTTCTCGGCAAGGAAAAAGCCAAAGAAACCGCCGCGTCGAAGGCAAATAGCTATATGACGCAAAGCACGACGCGAAAATACGATGAGTTCGGTCAACTGGCTTTTGTGTTGAACACCACACAAGGGCAGTTTTTTAAACGCCAAAATCGCTTTGTTGTCGACCAGCCCCAGATTACCTCCTCGGGCACGGATACCGATGAAGCGTCCTGGCAAATGACCGCTAAAACCGGTGTTGTCTTCAACCGTGGCGAACGCATCGTTATGCGCGGCGATGTGCACGCGTGGCAGGAAGCACCCCCGGATGCCAGCCATTTCAAAACCGCCAAACTCATCTATTTTCCGGAAAAAGAAATCGCTGAAACCGACCACCCGGTTATAATTTCCTCCCCCGGATCACGGGTCAGCGGCGTCGGCATGAGAGCCAACTTGGAAAAACAAACCTTTCACCTACTGGCCCAAGTAAAAAGCAGACACGATGTCATTAATTAAGCCTAGTAAAAATAATTTAGCCCAGAGTACACGGTGCTTATTGGCGTCCATGCTGATATCGGGACTTTTCATGGCCATGTCCCAGGCTCAAGCGTTGCCAGAAGATCGGCTACAAGCCATCAACATCGAATCCGACCGGGCCAGCAGAAATGATAAAACCGGGCTGACAATTTATGAAGGCTCCGTGATATTGACTCAGGGGAGCATCAATATTCGCGCCGATAAAATCACCGTCCACAGCAAGGCAAACAAAGTCAGCAGGATTGTCTGCATCGGCGAACCGGCCCACTATCACCAACAACCCGAGCCTGACGCCGGACTGGTGATTGCGAGAGCAAACACCATTGAGTATCACCTTGACCAGGATGCCATCACGCTGCGCAAAAATGCCAGCCTCGACCAGGAAGGCACAGTATTGAAAGGCGAAATCATTAATTACGACCTCAAGGAAGAACTGATAGAAGCCAGGGGCGATGAAAAAGGTACCGGGCGAATTCAAATGGTCATTCCACCCAACCAGCAGCAGGAAGGAGCGAACCAAGTCCCAGAACCCGCCGCGCCCGGCGCAAACATTAAAGACAAAGCATCAGTATCAACCTCCACGCCAGAAAGTACCGGGAGCCCGGCACCGTGACGCGCTTGGTTGCCCGTGACCTGGCCAAACAGTATCGCCGTCGCAATGTTGTCAACGGCGTTTCCCTGTCGGTGTCCAGTGGCCAGATCGTCGGTTTGCTGGGCCCCAACGGCGCGGGCAAAACCACCTGCTTTTACATGATCGTAGGCCTGGTTCGAGGAGACGCCGGGGCGATTTCCATTGACGACGAAGACATCACCTCCCTGTCCATGCACGGTCGCGCCCAGCGGGGAATCGGCTACCTGCCTCAGGAAGCCTCGGTATTTCGCCGGCTAAGCGTTAGCGACAACATCCTGGCCATCCTCGAAGCCCGCAAGGATCTAAACGCTAACCAACGCCAGGAAAAGCTACAAGAATTACTGGAAGAATTTCATATCACCCACCTGCGCAACATCGCTGGCATGAGTCTCTCGGGCGGCGAGCGGCGGCGGGTCGAGATAGCGCGGGCCCTGGCCACCGAACCCGCATTTATCCTCCTGGACGAACCCTTCGCTGGCGTCGATCCGATATCGGTTAACGATATCAAAAACATCATCACCCACCTGCGGGATCGGGGCATAGGCGTCCTCATCACCGATCACAATGTCCGGGACACACTGGATATTTGCGAGCATGCCTACATCGTCGATGACGGCAGAGTCATCGCCACCGGAACCGCAGAAGACATCCTCAACCACCCCGATGTGCGTAAGGTTTATCTGGGCGAACATTTTTCCATCTGAACAAAGCAAGAGACCGTGTTATGGTCCCAGGTGGAAATTTTTAGACGCCCCTATTCGGGCCATGGGGACCTGGGCTCGGCACATTATTTGCATCAGGCAATTGATCAATATCTGTCACGGCGCTACACTTCACTTCCAATCATCAGTGAGTGCTGAAATCGCCCATGAAGCAGGGCCTGCAGATAAAGCTCGGCCATCAGTTGTCGATGACCCCCCAATTGCAGCAGGCAATCAAGCTGC
>DLXZ01000141.1:774-4373 GCA_003448675.1 Porticoccaceae bacterium | reverse complement strand
GCTGGCGGCAAATGTATACGTTGCTGGTCAGATCGGTGAGGGCGATGTAGATCGAATTAGACAACTGGGTGTACAGGTATTGGTTTGTAACCGCCCCGATGGAGAAGCTGACCAAATTCCGTCCACCAGGATGGCCGAACTTGCCAGGGCTGCCGGTATGGAATTCGTTTATCTGCCCATGAGCAACCCGGACGATACCGCTGCTCAGGCTCCGGTGTTTAAGGATATACTGGACAAGGGCGGTAAGGTATTGGCTTATTGCCGTACGGGGCGACGTTCCAGCGCGCTCTGGCAGGTGGCAACGCGTTAGTTGAGACTTTAGCAAATAAACAAAGGGAGGCTTTATGTCCAAGGAAGAAAACACACAGCATCATGAAATCGTGATCGTCGGTGGCGGTGCGGCTGGAATTTCAGTAGCAGCTAGCCTGCTTTCCCGGGACGCATCGCTGAAGCTGACCATCGTTGAACCGTCAGACAAACATTACTATCAGGCGGCTTTTACACTGGTTGGCGCAGATGCCTTTGACCCGTTAAAAACGGTACGTGATGAACGTCGTTGTATTCCCGCCGGGGTTAATTGGGTTCAGGGTACTGTGGAGCAACTTCACCCTGAAGAAAACGCGCTCACCTTAAGCCCAGTTGATGCCGATGGTCCGGTGAAGCTGAGCTATGACTATCTGGTGGTCTGCCCTGGACTGAGCCTGAAATGGGATGCGATAGACGGACTGGAAGCTACCATCGGCAAAAACGGTGTTTGCAGTAATTACCAGCGCGAATACGCTTTATATACACGGGAATGCCTCAACTCCGTAACTTCGGGTAAGCTGGTTTTCACACAACCGCCGATGCCCATTAAGTGCGCCGGTGCGCCACAGAAGATTATGTATTTGACCGGCAATGCGCTGGAGCGCAAAGGTATGCTTGACCAATTCGACCTGGCTTTTCATACAGCCACGCCGGCACTGTTCGGTGTAGCGGATTTTGTGCCTTCCTTGATGACCTACATAGACCGTTACCGGGTTGATCTGAACCTGACTTCGAACCTGGTTGCCATCGATGGAGCTAGCCAAAAAGCGACTTTTCGCCAGGGCGATAAAGACCTTATCCAGGACTTTGAGGTTATTCATGTGGTGCCGCCCCAGGCCGCGCCAGCGTTTATCGCCAATAGCCCCTGCGCCGATGACAGCGGCTGGTTGGATGTGGATCATTTTACTCTGCAGTCCAACACCCACGATAATGTCTTCGGCTTAGGTGATGTAATCAGCGCGCCCAATGCCAAAACCGCCGCCGCGGTGCGCAAGCAGGTGCCCGTGGTCTGCGAGAATCTGCTGGCCAGGATGCACGGTCGGGAGTTTAGCGCGGGCTATGACGGCTACGGCGCCTGTCCATTGACCGTTGAGCACGGCAAGGTCGTGCTCGCGGAATTTGGCTATGGCGGAAAACTATTACCCAGCTTCCCCGTAGATAATACCCGGCCCAGTAAAATGGCATGGGTTTTGAAACGGCACATGATGCCTTATATCTATTGGGATTTGATGCTCAAGGGTCGCGAATGGCTGGCTGGCGCCCAACCTTTGGAACAAGCCAGACAATAGTGGCCAGTCATTCTTGTGGGTTGTGCTTTCGCCTGCCGGTAAGTATTCGTGTATCCCCACCAGTACTTGAATAATCGAGTTTTTCTAAATGCAGGTTTTTATAGGCGCAGTAAGGAGTTGACGACGTGACTGAAGATAAAGTGGATACGACAGATGTGCAGGCTGATGAGGATAGTGGTGAGGAAGAAAAGCCCTTAACCTTTCTGGAAATCCTGGGTAGTACTTTTGCCGCGGCAGTGGGTGTGCAATCAAAAGAAAATCGAGCCCGGGATTTTAGCCGGGGCAAGCCCATTCAGTTCATTATGGCCGGCGTTGTCTTCGCCGCCTTATTCGTATTGGTGCTCGTTTTTGCTGTGCGCCTGGTACTGTCACTGATCTGAATGATTTGTGCTCCCACGAATAAGCTCGAGCCCAAGATTCTTACTATAATCAGCCAGCGTATGCGTGGTGCTGGACCAGTTCATCAATCACACCATCCATGCTGGAGGCGCACCGCGCGCCAACCACTTCTCCGACAATTATCAGGCTGGGGGAGGGCAGGGCGTTGATGCGTGGATGATGGAGAATGTCGTCCAGCGTCGCGCAAACCTCTTCCTGCTTCGGTGTCGAGCCATTGGCAATAACCGCGATAGGGGTAGAAGCAGGCAGGCCGTGTTTCCGTAAGCCGCTGACGATTTCCCCGAGACAGGAAAGGCCCATGTAAAAAACCGCCGTGTGTTCGGTTTGAGCGGCCAGTGCCCAGTTAATATCCAGGTTGCCGTTCTTGCGGTGGCCGGTAATAAAAGTAACTGCCTGGGCGTGGTCGCGGTGGGTGAGGGGGATGCCCGTGGCGGCCGCGCAGCCGGTGGCGGCGGTAATGCCGGGGATTATTTCGCAGGCGACTCCCGCCTTGTTCAAGGCCTTGGCTTCTTCGCCACCTCTTCCAAAAACAAAAGGGTCACCACCTTTGAGGCGCACCACTTGCTTGCCTTGTTGACCAAGCTGGACAAGTAATTCACAAATACGTGTTTGGGGCATGCTGTGGCAGTTTTTTCGCTTGCCTACATAGATGCGGTCACAGCTTTCGGCGCAGTGGTTTAATAGCTCAGGATTGACCAGGCGATCGTAAACCACCACTTCTGCCTGTTCCAGCAGACGTAGCGCTTTCAAGGTGATCAGTTCCGGGTCACCCGGCCCCGCGCCCACGAGGTAGACATGGCCTTTGTTACCGGAAGCGAGCGCGCCGTTTTGCTTTGACTCGTTTTGTGGTTTTAACATCAGGGGATTTTCTTCCAGACAAAGATATCTTTGATGTGAGCGAGGACTTCCCTCGGACTGGTGTTTTTAACAGTGGTCAGTAATTCGTCCAGTTTGAACTGGCCATGGTGTTCCCTCACCACACCCACCTGCTCGCGCTCAACCAGGCCGGTTTCACGCGCGTGTTCCACAAAGTCCTGGTTTTTCCAGAAAAATGCGCCTGGCATGGTGGTGGGAATAACCAGTACAAAAAACAGGGACCGACTTATTAATAACGCTGCCAAAAGCATGAGGGTTAGCGAAAACCAGACGGCGATGGAACCAGCGCCTTGCAGCGCTTCTGTTTCACTCAGGAAGACACCCAGCGCACTGAATATCAGAATGCTGACCAGCAATCCGTTTCTTATTAACCAGGGATAACCGTATCGGGTGGTCTGCAAATACCAGGAAGAAGCGCCCTCATTATTGGCGTTTTTCATGGCGTGGTGATGTGCGATATGGCCAATGGTTTCAAGACTGATGCCAAGGAAAATAAGCGCTAGCAGGGTACTTGCAAGGCTCGTGGTGTCCGAGCCTTGTACAGCAGCTACAGGCAGGGTGACAAGGCCGACCAGGAGTGCGCCCAGGCTTACCGCATTGCCCACAAAGGCGGTTGCTGTCTGCCAGTGATCCCAAAACGGCCGCGCCGGGATGCGATAAATGCGGTACATGTAATAGAGACCCAGGGCGCCGCTGACCACGGCGACGGAAGCGCTTAGTAGCTGCAGG
>DLXZ01000141.1:0-604 GCA_003448675.1 Porticoccaceae bacterium | reverse complement strand
GCTGCAGGGCCAGCGCGATCCCGCCATCAAACAGTGAGAAAAACCCGTAGGCGAGCAGGAAGCTAAAAAAACCGGATATGCCGGCGATTTCCCGGCTCACTGGTGACCAGCGTAAATTGTTGAAACCTCGATAAAAGCGGTGGGGCTTGCCCAGGTGCATATTGAGCTTGAACAGCCCAAACGTCAGTAGCCCGATCAACCCCACCAGCAAGGGCAACTCCACTGGCGCCTTCGCCAGCGGCGCCACGCTCCCGCCAAGCACTCCCGTCAACATCAGCACAAACGCCCCGAGCGCGGCCTGCGTGCTGAGCGTGAACATCACGTGGGCGCGCTCGTGCGAGGTAAGGAGCTTGCGCCAATTCCACTGTCGCTCGGCGCCGCCTTTGACCGCATCCACCTCGGGATGGAAACTGCCGCTGGCATCGTCGCGATGGTACTTCACGCGCAGTCCATCTGGTCGCGTCATCTCGCGATGCGTAGAGCGCATCTGCTGAAAGCGGATATTGGGTCGGGTGATAGCGGGATCCGGAAACCCAGGGATCTCGGCCTTTGCCTCGATGCGGTTGTCGGGAACATTCTCGACCACACCAAAATCGAGCGCGTT
>DLXZ01000245.1:10341-10516 GCA_003448675.1 Porticoccaceae bacterium | reverse complement strand
CTTCAATCAGCTCGATATAGCGCTTAAAGCCACCGTTATAGGTACCATCCTGACGACGGTTTTCCTCGCCTTCGAAATTATAGTAACCGGGCGTACACTCCTTGTTTCGATCGGTCTTGCCGCGGTGGTTAATCACCTCCTGCACCCACCACTCCTCGATTTCAGGGGTGATATC
>DLXZ01000245.1:8901-10009 GCA_003448675.1 Porticoccaceae bacterium | reverse complement strand
AACAGGGTGCGAATACCATCCTTGTATTTGTCGTTAATTTCCTGGCCATTGGCGCCAACGATCTGATTGTAGATACCGGTTTTTTGGACTTCGAAACCGGTAGCGTAAATGATCAGATCGACTTCGTATTCCTTGCCTTCGAAAACCGGACCTTTCTCGGTGATTTCATTGACGCCCTTGCCGTGTGTATCAACCAGATGCACGTTGGGCAGGTTGAAGGACGGCAGATACTCATCGTGGAAGCAGGGACGCTTACACATGAACATATACCAGGGCTTGAGGGAGTCGGCGGTTGCCTTGTCCTTGACGATCTCGTCGATGCGCTCGTGAATCCACATCATGTAATCGATGTTGGCATTTTCCTGGCGGCGGATTTTCTCTTCTTTTGATATTTTGGCGCGTTCTTCTTGCTGCTGCGGGCTCAGGCGCGGGCCATCAATGTTGCGCTGACGACGCTTCTCCTGCCAGCCGGGCTTGAGCTTACGCGCCCAGTTTGGGTCCGTGGGCCAGTCGTTGCGGATATCAATGGACGAAGGCGTACGCTGGAATACATAGAGCTCCTTGGCGTTTTTTGCTAACTCGGGAACCGCCTGCACGGCAGTGGCGCCGGTACCGATAATGGCGACACGCTTGTCCTCAAGGTTTTCCAGGTTCTCACCACAGTAATCATAGTCCCAACGGGAAGTATGGAAGGAATGGCCCTTGAAGCGCTCAATGCCCTCGATTCGCGCCAACTTGGGCTTTGACATGGGACCGTTGGCGCAGATCACGAACTTGGCTTTCATATCATCACCACGGTCGGTCTGAATACGCCAGAGTTTTTCATCTTCCAGCCAGGTGGTGTGGGTGACGGTCGTCTGGAATAGCGCCAGGTCGTAGAGATCAAACCTGTCGGCAATGGCCTTGCAATGGTCGTAGATCTCCGGCGCCTTGGCATAACGATCCTTGGGCACATAATCCATCTCATCCAGCAGGGGCAGGTAGTCGTAGGAGACCACGTCACAGGCCGCGCCGGGGTAACGGTTCCAATACCAGGTGCCGCCCACGTCGCCGCCTTTTTCGCAAAAGCGGACGTCCTTAAAGCCGGCCTCCTGGAGCCGGTGCCAGA
>DLXZ01000245.1:424-8756 GCA_003448675.1 Porticoccaceae bacterium | reverse complement strand
ATACCAGGTGCCGCCCACGTCGGCGCCACGCTCAACGATACGGATGCTCTTGACGCCGGCCTTGCGTAACTGCGGCGCTGTCAGCAACGCGGAAAAACCACCGCCAATAAACAACACCTCAACCGTATCGGTCATGGCCTCGCGGGGTTTGACATCACGATTATAGGAATCCTCGCCATAGTGAGCGAGATCGCCCTCAAAGTCGGAATTAAACTGCCCCGTACCTTCAGGGCGGTAATTCAGACGCAAATCCCGCTCTTCGGCGAACTTTTGTTTGATCGCGTCATAGTACTCCTGGGAATGTTTTTGCCCTGCTTTCAGGGGGTCAAATGAGCTTAGCTGGGCTACGCCATCCGATTTGCCAATTTGCTTGGACTCAGGCATTTCTTTTCCTCTCTAACTGGTTTCAAGTGTGAATAATTTTCGGCCCCGGCGCCTTCAGCGCAAACGGACCTAGGATCAATGGTGGTTAGCAAGTATGGAGCAGCAAGCGTTGATGCGTCAACGGTCAAGCCGACGTTAAAAATCGGTTTATTGATGTCAGGCAAATGATCAACTCTCGCAGCTGCCTAGGGTTCCAGGACGTGAAAATTGGCTACGCGGTGGCGTTTGCTCCGCCACCACTGCCGGCGAGGTAAATAATTTCGTCACATTCTGGCGGGAAAATACCCTCCGATGAGCTAAAGGAGGTTCAGCATGAGAGTCGCAATTCTCGGTAGCGGTTATGTCGGTCTGGTCACTGCGGCCTGCCTGGCCCAGGCAGGCCACCAAGTAAATTGTATCGACCTTGATGAAAGCAAGATCACTAAACTCAAGCAGGGCATTTGCCCCATCTTTGAACCCGGACTGGAGGATTATATTGTCCAGGGCTTGAATGACGGGCGACTGCACTTCAGTCTGCTGAATGAGTCCGATGTCGGTATCGAGCAAGCCGAGGTCATATTTATCGCTGTCGGTACACCGCCGGACGAGTCCGGCTCGGCAGATACCCGTCTGGTCCTGGCGGCGGCGCAAAGTATTGGCCAGAAGCTGCAAAGTGATGCCCTGGTGGTGGTCAAGTCCACGGTTCCCGTGGGCACGGTGGATCGCGTCAAGGCGGTGATCAACGAACAAGTGGCCAGACGTGGAGAAAACTTTACCGTCGACGCGGCTTCCAACCCAGAGTTCCTCAAGGAAGGCTCGGCTATTAACGACTTTCTCAAGCCTGACCGCATTATTATTGGCACGGGTAGTCCTGAAGCAGAGAACACCTTACGTCAGCTCTATGCCCCCTTTAACCGCAACCATGACCGAATTCTGGTCATGGACATACGTTCCGCGGAACTCAGCAAGTACGCCGCCAACGCCATGCTGGCGACCAAAATCAGTTTTATCAATGAAATCGCCCATATTGCGGAACTGGTTGACGCCGATATCGAGCAGGTGCGCCAGGGTATCGGTGCCGATCCGCGTATCGGCTATCACTTTATTTACCCCGGTTGCGGCTACGGCGGTTCCTGCTTTCCCAAGGATGTGCAAGCATTGGAAGCGACCGCAATGAAAGGCGAATACCGACCCCAGTTATTACGCGCTGTACGCGAGGTCAACGAGCGTCAGAAGCAGGTGCTGTCCACCAGGGTGTGCCAGTACTTTGGCAGTGATCTCCAGAACCGAACCTTCGCCCTCTGGGGTCTCGCCTTCAAACCCCAAACCGATGACATGCGCGAAGCGCCCAGCCGCGAGCTAATGAAAGCACTGTGGCAGGCGGGTGCCAGCATTCGCGCCTATGATCCCAGAGCCATGGACGAGTGCCAGAAAATTTACGGCGAACGGGATGACCTGGTACTGACCGGCACCAAGGAAGCTGCGGTAAAAGGCGCCGACGCTCTGATTATTTGCACGGAGTGGAAAGGTTTCTGGGCGCCGGATTTCGAACACCTGGCCGCCAACCTGAAACAGCCGGTAATTTTTGACGGGCGCAATCTTTATGACCCGGAACTACTCAAAAACCAGGGCTTTGACTACATCGCCATAGGACGCGGCAACTGGCAACGGCACGCGGATAACACCATAGCCGAGCGCAAAAGCCCCATCGCTGCCGAACTCAGCCTGATAAACGGCGGCCCGGAAACCGGCAATAGCAAACCAACACCTTACGCCGCCTGAACACGAATTGACATAAGGTCACGGGCATCAGCCGTTAACAAAAAGGATGACATCCGAGAAATAACGGACAAGCCAAGCCGAACCAGCTCAGCGCAGGCGAGGAAGATTTATCAACTCGTAGGCCTGATCCACACCATCTACATCATTATCCGTCGCTAATTCTCGACGCAGGGGTTGGCGCAAATCACCCCAGTGGACCAGCTCAAGTTCGCCATGGGCGTGCTCAACCAAAGCGGTGCAGCTCTCCACCCAGTCACCGTCGTTGCAGTAGAGCTTGCCATTGATATAGCGCATTTCCGGTTGGTGAATATGTCCACAGACAATGCCGTCCACACCCCGCGCATGACACTCTTGAGCCGCCGCCTGCTCGAAGGAGTCGATCGCCTGGCGTGCATTTTTAACACGGTTTTTAACATAGTAGGCTAGGGACCAATAGGGCAACTTCAGACACCGGCGCAAACCATTGCTCAAGCGGTTAAGCCACAACAGAAAATCGTAGCTCCAGTCGCCGACCCAGCGATCCAGGCGACTGCAGCGTACCGCATGATCAAATTGATCACCGTGAACCAATAACAAACGCTTGCCCTGAGCCGTGGTATGAATGAACTCAGAGCAAATCTCAACATCAAGCAGGCGGTGCCCGGCAATGTGATGAGACAAAGCATCGTGATTACCGGGTATATACACCACCCGCGTGCCATTGCGGGCTTTGTCCAGAATCGCCGACAGCACCCGTTGGTGGCTGTCAGGCCAGACAAAGCTGCGCTTCATGGCCCAGAAATCGACAATATCTCCCACCAGATATAGCACTTCGCAGCGAGTGGATTCCAGAAAGTCGAGTAAAAATGCGGCCTTGCAACCCTTGTACCCAAGGTGGGTATCGGACAACCAAATGGTATTCAGCGGCAGGGATCCAACGCCCTCTGCGTTGCCTGAGACGCGAGCTGCGGTCGATATTTCAGGGCCGGGGAAAAGAGTGCTCAAGTCGTTGTGCCGATAATGTACAGGCCGATGCCAGGGGCTTTTCGGGAAAACGGGTTTTACGCCACAGGGATGCGGCGAGGTGGTCGATATTGCCAAACCTTCCGGTGGCGATCCATTTGGCAACCGCCGACGCCACATCCGGGTAACGGACTTTCTTCGCTTCCGCCTCACGTAACCACCGGCCAAATGCTTTGTCATCCAGGCTAGTGAGCGCATGAGCCAATCCGACCTGACGCAGGGCGATGACATTGGACAATTGTTCCGACTGGCCATGCACCGGTTTTACCAACAGCTTGCAACCCAATTGCAACACTTCACTGGCAAGACCAAATCCGGCATTGCAGAACACCCCTCCGCAGCGACGCAGGTCATCATGAAAGCCTTCCCGGCTGGGCAGTCGCCATTGAATATGCGAGTGCTGGCTCTGGTAGCTTTTGGGATGAAACACCTCAAAACGATAATCCGGGTATCTACTGAGCAAGACGTCGATCTGCTCAACATCCTCAAATGGCAAATAGACCACAATCAGTCTTTCTTCCGGCGCTTCCGCCCGCGGTCCGATCGGAGCCATGGGTGGCAGAATCGGCGCGTCAAAGTGATACCAGTGAAAACCCAAACTGCAATCCGCCGGGGCGAAATACTTCATGATCAACCGGTGATGGAGCCCTCCGTAATGCTGAGGGATGGGATAAAGGAAAGCATACTGATGACCCAGACCAAGCACCGGCACCTTTGATTGCTTACCCGCCCAGGCTGTCACTGGTTCAAAATCAGTCAGCACCAGGTCGTAGTCGCTAACATCCAGGCTTCTAACTTCACGCAGAAAAGTTAGGGGCCTGGCCTGATACAACGTCTTCAGCGACTTGGCGCGCCCGGCCTCGACCACCATAGTCAGCCCGCGGCGCAACTGATAGTCACCAAAGGGTTCCATATCAAAAAACTGCTCGGGTTCCCTGCCCGAAAACAGATAATCGACATCCACCCCTTCGGCCGCCAAAGCCGGGGCCATGGCTCTGGCACGCGTAATGTGGCCATTGCCCGTACCCTGAACACCGTAAAGGATGCGCATTCAGACCCCCGTAACTCCGGCCAGAATCGCTCCGGCCAAACAAGCGAAACTGGTGCCCATCACCGCGCCTGCCAGTGTGTCCGTGGGAAAATGCACGCCCAGCAAGATGCGAGAGGCGCCCACCAGACAAGCCCATGGATACATCAGCCAGAACAACCCCGGATAAAACATGACCACGACCGTTGCCACCAGAAACGCACCGGAAGTATGGCCAGACGGAAAACTGAAATGATCCGAGGGTGTAATGACGCTATTAAAACCGGGCAGCGCCTGGGCGGGACGGTTGCGTTTGAAGGCGTTTTTCGCCAGATAATATACAGGGCGTTCCAGCGCAAAACCCAAACCCATAATCAACAGAAGCGCGGCAGCCCGAGTGTCGCCAGCGACATAAAGGATCAGGGGCAATAGCGGGTAGTAAAACCCGTCGGCGCTGGCGGAAATAATTCTGCTCGCTCGCGTCATTACCCGCTGTTGGTGTAGCTGGTGTAATTGCAAGCACCAGGTAAAAGCCAGAACATCACCGGCGTGTATTTTTTCTAAGATTCTTGATTTCTGCAGGCTTAGCTTTTCCATGGCAAACACCATAGAAAATCACTGTTTCGCCGACATGACGAATCAATGAACTTTTAGTGACAGGCCAAGCAACAGGTGCTAACTGCAAACAACGAAGGGTCAATACCGCTACTAATAGCTTCTATTGCTGATTTTTTCCCGCAACCTGGCAGTCTGCCGCCGAACAATTTCCCGGGCATGGAAAACACTGGGGACGTTGTTACGGTTCCTTCTGAGCATCGCGGTAATCAGTACCGCCTCGACAGCCACCCAGATATCGAAAATCACCACCGCACGAAACAGTAGGGATTGATCGGCCATCACCATCAGATAATAGGCTGGCACCATGGCGACGGCGGAAGCCTTGGCGGACCAGGTATGAAAACTGGGTAACTCCCGGTATTTCAGCAGGCCCATCAGCGTGGGCACCAGATAACAGCTCATGCCGATAAAAACAAACACCCGCTCTTGCTCCATAATACCCGGCCACAGCCAGATCAACGCCAGCACCATGGCACCATAGGTCAAGGAATCACCCCAGCTGTCCAGCTTAGCGCCGAGATCACTGGTTTGGTTGAGCTTGCGGGCCAGATAACCGTCGAGGGCATCGGTAGCCAAAGCCACTGTCAACACAGCCAGAAACCAGGATTCCTGCTGCACGCGCGCAAGCCACACCAGTACCGGTACCAGAAGGATGCGGAAACTACTGAGCAGATTGGGAATATTAATCGCGTTACGGGTCATTCTGGATCAAGGATATATGCGCGAGGCCAACCACGCGGCCTGTGCTCAATGTCATCGGGAATTTTAGCGCAATTTATCGCAAGGGGTTGACAGATGTCAGGGCTTACTCAAAGCATTTGTCCGCTGGCGCCGGATTTCATACAGACACACCCCCGTCGCCACCGAGACATTGAGACTGCTTACCGCGCCGAGCATGGGCAATTTCACCAGGCGGTCACAAGCCTCCCTGGTTAATCGCCGCATGCCCTTGCCTTCCGCGCCCATCACCAGGGCCAAGGGCCCGGTCATATCAGTATCGTAAAGTAATTCCTGTCCTTCACCATCGGTACCGACCACCCAGATGCCGACTGCCTTGAGCCTGCCCAGGGTTCTGGCCAGGTTGGTCACCATAATAAAGGGCACGGACTCAGCCGCACCCGAGGCCACCTTGCGCACCACCGGTGTCATGCCCACGGAACGATCCCGCGCGACAATCACCCCATGGACACCAGCAGCATCGGCGCTACGTAAACAGGCGCCGAGATTGTGCGGATCGGTAACGCCATCGAGCACCAGCAACAAAGGCTGCTCGGTCAGCTCCGCCAACAACTGCTCAAGTTGGCTTTCATCGGCCACCGTACCGGCGCTGCACAGGGCCACCACCCCCTGATGTTTGCCTTCGGCCAGCTGGTCGAGCTCATCACGTTTGGCCCAAGCCCAGGGGATGGCCTCCCGGTCCGCCAGGGACTGCAAGGTTTGTAAACGCTGATCCTTGCGCCCCCTCAGAAAACGCAACTCACTGATCCGGCTGGCATCGGTTTTCAGGAGGGTCTGTATCGTATGGATACCGTACAGCCACTCTTTTTGTTTACTACTGTTCATCGGAGGCCCACATCAACGCCTGGTTTCACCTTGAACGCTATTTTATGGTTTCAAAGGCTGGCTGTCCGACAAACTTTGTATATCGTTTTTCGCTGTCAATCAGGCTTTCGTGAATCCCGCCTCGCCTAAACTGGCTCAGGCACCGGCATACGGCCAACGTAGTCGGCGGCAATACCACCGATGTAAAGCTGCCCCTTATGTTCCAGTACGCTGGTCACCATGCCAAACGCGCCATCATGGGCATCGATAAAGTGAGTGATATTACCTTCCATATCGACGCCGACGAAAAGGCCGTAACCCGGCACATTAAGACCATCAAAAAACTCCGGAACCGGCGCCATAAACCTGGGTAGACGCATCATGAGTTTTTTCAGAAAGGGTTTCGGCGCCAGGGATTCCAGGCGCGGAAAGCGGGGAAATGCCAGCGCCACCCAGAAGGTGTCCTTACCATTAAAAGTAATGTTATCCGGCCCGCCGGGCAGGTTGGCGACAAAGGGTTCACTTTGCCCGGCTTTTGGTCCCTTGAGCCATAGCCGGGTTATACAGAAACCGAGCGTTTCATTAACAAGCACGTATTCGTCGTTCGGCCCCATGGCCACACCGTTGGAAAGATGCATGCCGTCGAGCGCGACGCTACTGGATTTGGTCGCCGGGTCGTAACAGATCAATTCGCCCAGGGGGTTGTCTTCCATGATCAGATAATCGGCCTGCTCCAACGTCCATTTCGATGAAATATCACTGAAATAGATTTTACCGTCAGCGGCAATGGCGAGATCATCGGGCACTTTGTAACGGCGACCATTGACGCTGTCGCTAAGTACGCTCAGCTCTCCCGAAGGGGTCAAACATAAAAGTCCCTTGTTGGCGTCACAGATAATCAGGTTGCCCCGGGCATCAAACTTCAAACCCAGCGGATGACCACCAGTATTGCCCAGCACCTCCGGCTCGCCTTCACTGTCGATATGCATCCGCACCACATCGCCATTGGCCAGGCCAGTGTAGAGATAACCGTCCTTAATGGCCGTCGCTTCAGGCCCCTCGATTTTACCCAGCCACAACTTTTCAGCGCTGGACATTTTATTGCGGTGGGCAAAGCGCCCTTCATAGGGTGGCGCCAGGGGCGGATTCCACCCCTGAGGGTCGATAGGTACGGGCCAGAACAGCAGGTAGCCGGCGAGGGCGAAAAGGGTGATGACCAGAACTCGTTTCATGGGGTGCTCCGTGATGGCTGTCGGGCAGTGTAGGGCATCAGCCGGGATCGGCAAGCCCGGGGGCAGGCCATAAAAAAAGCCGCCCGGAGGCGGCTTTCTGGATCGGCGTGCTTACTTGCGCTGGTCGAGCGGTACGAAGCTGCGCTCGGCGTAGCCGGTGTAGAGCTGACGCGGACGGCCGATCTTGTAGGGGCCGCCGATCATCTCGTTCCAGTGGGCGATCCAGCCAACGGTGCGGCTCAGTGCAAAGATCACCGTGAACATGGAGGTCGGAATACCGATCGCCTTGAGGATAATGCCGGAGTAGAAGTCCACGTNNGTACGGGCCAGAACAGCAGGTAAATCGCCAGCAGAATAATCACGAGAATAAAAAACTCAGCCATCACAAACCTCTCTTTTTAATTGTTATAGATCGAGACTTCGTTAACACTGATTTTAATATAGACAGCGCCCGATCCAGGCGCAACGGTTCAAAATAAACCGTCAAAAGGCCAGCACTTACCGGCGGCGATTTCCGGTAGCGGATTTCCTTTTTTGACTTTTCGCGCCGGGCTTCCTTTTCGCCTTACTTTTTTTTGCTGGTTTTTTTCCAGATGCTTCCTTTTTCGTCTTGGTCGACTTTCCGCGCTGTTGCGCGGTCCTTTGCTCCTCATGCTCCCGCGCCAGTTCCAGAGCACGCTTTGACGGTCGGGTAGACTTGTCACCGGCCTGCCCCCGAGTTTTCGACCCGGTTGCCCTGCTCCGCGCCTTTTTTTTCGAACCGCGG
>DLXZ01000245.1:0-177 GCA_003448675.1 Porticoccaceae bacterium | reverse complement strand
TTTTCCTGCCAGCACCCGGTTCACGCCCGTCAATCAAATCCAGATCAATCTTGCGTTCGTCCAGATCAACCCGCGCAACCCTAACCTGCACCACATCACCAAGATGAAAAGCGCGGCCGGTGCGCTCCCCCACCAGGCGGTGGTGAGCGGCTTCATGGTGGTAATAGTCCTTGGGCA
>DLXZ01000212.1:4842-5050 GCA_003448675.1 Porticoccaceae bacterium | reverse complement strand
AATCATACTTCTTTATGTGCATATTTTTATGCCTCCCTTATTTGCCGGCTTGATTGCCAGCGCCCTGAACATGCCGATCAACGCGAAACAGAGACGCCTGGAAGCGCCGCCTCACGCGTAGATAATAAAACTTTTATTACTGCCGAATATCGGTCAGGTAATGCTGCCTGGTACTACGGCCCTCCTGTTACTGCGGTTACTGCGGTTA
>DLXZ01000212.1:0-4611 GCA_003448675.1 Porticoccaceae bacterium | reverse complement strand
TGCGGTTACTGCGGTTACTGCGCGTATTTTCTAGCCATTAAACTTACTAAACCTTAGGACACACCAGCGTCTGTTTTTCGTTTAGCGGCGGAGTTACTCACTTAATTTTTAATTTTGAGGATTCTTCCAGAATGTCCAACCATAACCACGCTATTGCCCCCCCCAACCGATGTGCCTTTTATGGACTGGTACCACCTAACCGAGATATCACCCTCGGTGATGGATTCCCAGCTTGCACCAGCGTCACGACTGCGCAACAGCGTTCTGATACCCGGAATATAGACATCATCTCCCGACGCCCAAACGTCTAGCAGATTTTCCTGAGTATCTACTTCTACGGCCTCCCAGGTCAAACCTCCATCTACCGTTTTCAGCACTTTACCGTTTTGACCCGCGGCATAGCCGTTTTGCCTATTGGTAAAGTAGATACCCGACAATGAGGAATCGGCTTTGTTGACTACTTCCCAGTTATCGCCACCGTCACTGGACAGCAGCACGAGTTCGAATTCGCCGACAACCATAACAGTGTTGTCATCAAATACCACCACGTCGTAAATATGGGGCTCCAGAAAATCATTGAGGATCGCTTCCCAATCCAGCACCAGGGACTCCCAGCTAGCGCCGTTATCGCGGGAACGCAAAATAGCACCAAACCCCCCTACCGCAAAAACCAGACCGCTGGCATTGGAATCTGTGGACAATATTCGCTGATCAGTGCCCGAATCGACAGCCTGCCAGCTGCCATCAGCCGCTCTAATCTGGATATGGCCGCCCTGACCAACCGCAATCGCCTTGCCTCCCTCGCAGGTAACACCCAGCAGCGCATTCTCGGTAATTGGGTTCTCAATAGCTTGCCAACTCTCGCCAGCGTCACCGGACTCCAGCACCGTACCGGCCAGGCCTACCGCAAGACCATTTTCGCCATCGAAGCAAAGATCAAAGAGCGCATCGTGGGGAATCCCCTGGTACACCACGCTCAGAATACCCTCCTGCTCTGCGTTTACCGGGCCCACCGAAAAAAGCATAGAAAGCAGGCCCAGGCACAAACCCAACCGGCTCGCACCGCCCTTAACCTGCCCAAATCCAATTCGCCCTACCATCAACTTTTCTCCAACTTCGATCTCGTGCTATTTATTTCATGTATATCCGGCTATTCCCAACTTTACTGGAATGCCTCATCGCCACCGGTATAGTCGGCCAGATTAACACCTTCACCCACCAGCAAATCCTCCGAAGCGACAAACTTGGGTTTCATCAACCATACCAGAAGCGGCACCACCACCAGGGCGATGACCATATTGATCAGCATCACCATCACCAGCAGCAGGCCCATATCGGCCAGGAACTTGAGCTCCGACATAAAGTACCAGGGTAAAATACCGATCAACACAATGGTCGCAGTAAAGAAAATTGCCTTACCCGTGGTGGCCACGGAGCTGAGAATAGCGAGACCATAGTCCTTGTGTTCCTGAAATTCTTCACAAATCCGACTGAGCAGGTAAATGCCGTAGTCAATGCCCACGCCGATACCGATGGCCGCGATCGGCAGTGTATTTACGTCTAACCCGATGCCCATATAGACCATCACCGCAGCGAGGAAACAGTTGGCCATATTCACAGGAATCAGCAGGAGGAAGCCGGCCACAATCGAACGATAAGCCCAGGAACAGGTAATAAGAATAACCACATTCAAAGCCGCAAGAATGTAGTACTGGTATAAATCCACTGTATCGTTGATGGACTGCTGGAGAGCAATAGTGCCAGACCCCAGACGAATCTTGAATTTCTCGTGGTCTATACCGATTTCATCCAACGCGCTACGAACCTGCTCCAAGGCCACGTCCACGGTTTCCTGCTTGTTGTCCTTGTACCACAGGGACACGGTGCCGTTCTGTTGCACAAAGTCCGTGACATGTGAAAACGCCTTGGGGCTGGAGCCAAACAACACCGCACCACCGGCGGCGGAGACTGCCTGATCATTATTATCCAGGGGTGCCCACTTTGGATTACCGCCGCTAAACAGCCGATTGGCTTCGGGCAAATAGTCGGCAAAGGATAAAGTCGCCACCGGTGGTGACTCGTCACTTTCCACTAAACGCTGCAGAGCCGTCATTTTGAAGATGGTATCAGCTTGTTTAAGCAGGCGTTCCTGCTCTTCTTCTTTTACCTCAAAAATAATTTCCAGGGTGTTGAGGCCCGGAAAATGGTCATTGATTTGACTCACTGCGACATTGTAATCGGAATCGCTCCAAAGCAGATTACTACCCTCGACCGGGTTACCTATTTTTATTTGGAACATCTTGAAAAGGCTAAATGCGAACAGTACGACAACCACCACGGTGGTAATTTTCGCCGGCCCACCATAGCTGACCCGCGACACGCGCTGCAGCATGTGCTTAATGCCGACGTGGAGGCCACCTGCTTCTTCATCAGCGCCGATAATCTTTTTCACATTCTTCGGCTCTGGCATCATCGACAGCATCAAGGGCGTGAGAAATACACCTGATGGCACCAGCATCAAGGCCCAGAAACCACAGAAAACAGCAAAGCGCTCCATGGTAGGAATCGGCGCAATAGCGATAAGAAACAGGCCAACGGCATCGGTAACGATACCCAGGGTACCTGGCGCCATCATAACGCTCATGGATATTTCCGCAGCTTTCTTCTTGTCCTGAACGTGATATTGAATCTCGTAGAAGCGCTCGATGAACTGTACGCAGTGACTAAACGAGCGCGCCACCAGCAGCAGCGGCACCACCATAATAAGCGGCTCTATCGGGTCACCAAGCCACCCGACAAAACCGAAACCCCACACCGCAGCAACTAGGCTGCTCACCAGCGGCACCACAACACCAACAACATTGCGCATGTACAGAACCAGCGAAAGCAGCAGCGCAACGCCAGTAACGGTGAAAATCACCAACATCTGTTTTTCGTAAAAATATACCCAACCGGTGAGCATCGGCTGGCCGGCGGCATAAATCTCGTGCACGTCGTCGGCCTCTGCCTTGACGATATTGTCCTGGACGAATTGAAAAACCTCACCGTAGTCCATAAGGCGTTCGATAAATGTCGCCTGGATCAACGTCGCTGTCCCATCAGGAGAAATAAGGAAGTTCTGGCTGCCGGGCGATTTTTTCACCCGATCAATGAATTCTTCCATCTCTTCGGGGGTCTGCGGAGCCCGGTCTCCCATCAAGGGCTGGCTATCAATACCAAAGGGTGTGGCCTGGGCATAGCGAGCCTTCTCGGTACTGATCGACAGTATCTGATCGTGATCAACACCAGGGGTCAAATCAATATTGCGGGTCATATCCCAGACCTTTTGCAGGGTCTCGGGGTTATATATGTCCTTGCCATCGGTCCGCTTGACCATGACAGACACGGTGAGGGGATTTCCGAAATTGGGATGATCGAGATAGGTTTCGACGAAGGGGTGATTTTTTGGCAGGAGATCAGAAAAGATCGTTTTCAGCTGAGTATTTAGTGCGCCGACCGCGAAAAACGCCGTAATCGCAAAAATAATCAACAAAGATGCCCATTGATGGTGCATCACGTATTTAGCAATACGATAGCGTGCCGTCTCCAATTTTAATTCCCCCAAAAATTTTTTTTAACCTAAAACGAGCGGCGCAACCTTATCATGACAAATTCGAGACATCTACAAAAAAAACCTTCTCGGTTACGAAAAAACCCTTTATATTCAGTATGTTTGTAAAGGTATTGACGTTTATTTGCCTTGAATCAAAGCGCGAAAACAACGCTCTCTGCGCAACTCCAGCAAAAAGATTGGCAGGTCGCCAGTAAAGCCTCTAATGTCACCTGGACCATTTTTTGTGCAGTAAAAATCGCCACACTACGATAGCCGCAAGCAGAAACATCAGAATCATCACCATCCAACGCAGAGGCGACCATGTTAATCCCGCTCGCTCAAAGCTAGCAGTGATACCTGGAATACTCCAGAGATCTCCACTACCCTCGCCCACCACCAACTGAGCTTTCATACCTTTTTCCATATGCTGAGCGATATCGCAGTGGGCCAGATAGGTACGATCGTCACTGGGGACGATAAAAACGCCTTTCAATGTCTGCCCACCAATGGCTTCCATGTGAAACATGCCCTGATCGTAGAGGTATTTGGGCAATCGGTGCACCATCCACTGGTGGCGCACTTCATCTTCGTTCTTAAAAATTATAGTGACCCTGCTACAGGGTTCTACACGCCATTCGTGCTCACTGAAACCAAACACCGTATCAGCATAAGGCGTCGCGTACTTGGCGCCAGCCATTATCGTGAATTCGTAGTCGCGGCTGATGCTTTCGCAGTCTTCAGGAAGAACATCGGCGTTGTAATTCATCACCATGCCAGTTTCGTCCATGATCATGCGATGGTCTCCCTGCCCGCTTTGGGTTTGCAGGAGAGATTCATCGAAGTCGCCGTAAGCGAGCCCTCCCCTGGCCAATAGCAGACACGTCAGGACAAGCCCTGTAACGGTTTTCTGGGAAAAAGAGAGAAAAATCATCACGTCCCGGTTCTCCCCGGTCGCAACAAACCAAATAGTACTGCGCCAGCCGCACCCCAAAACAAACTTAAAACGAGCAACTTCCAGG
>DLXZ01000262.1:1903-2565 GCA_003448675.1 Porticoccaceae bacterium | reverse complement strand
CGGGTGTATAGGCAAAGGCCGGGCACGCTGCGGTGGTCGGCACGCCGGCCAGATCGATATTGTCCTTGATCGCGAAGGGCACACCGTATAGCGGCAGATCATCGGCATTTTTTTGTTCCAGCAACTGCAAATATCCATCAAGGGCCGCTTCGTCGATGAGCTGTATCCAGGCCCGATGCTGATCTGCCTGAAGTCTTTTTAGTGCGGGCGCCAGAACGTCCCTGGGGCGAACTTCGCCGCTGCGGTAGGCGCGCAACAGTGCGCCAATTGATGAAATGGTGAAAGACATAAAGCGCCTCCAGTTTTTAATTCACACTCGCTGGCGCGGCTACAAATAACGCGCCCGATAAGCTTTGCCAGCGCTTACTCCAGAATCATCAACAACTGGCCGGCCTCAACGGCCTGCCCTTCGCTGCGCAGAATCCGCAGCACGGTCCCGTCCGCCGGTGCGCTTAATTCGATTTCCGTTTTCATGGATTCAAGCACCGCCAGCGCCTGGCCCCGGCTTACCCGATCCCCCGGGGCCACCTTCAGTCGCCAGATATTTCCGGCCACAGGACTATCCACGGCGGTTGCCCCCGGCGGCAACTCGGCTTGCTCCTCGGGGGCTTCCGTCGGCGCCTGGGCGGAATCAAAGTTCAATTGGCCGTTGGCAATCCAGC
>DLXZ01000262.1:1544-1855 GCA_003448675.1 Porticoccaceae bacterium | reverse complement strand
GGCCAGCTCTGCGTTGAAGGCGTGCTGCCGCTGCTCGGTAAATGCGGCAATCCCCGCACTGTTTTGCTCAAGAAAAGCCTGATAATCCCCCAGACAAAAAGAGCCCTCCTCAATGCGCAGCGGATAGGCCCCGATGGGGAACTCTTCCCGGATTTGCGCGAGTTCTTCCTCACCGACTTCATAAAACCGAATGCGATCAAAAAACCGCAGCAACCAGGGCCGCTCAAACGCAGCGGTGCTTTGAAAACGGTTCCACATCTGCAAGGTGCGCCCGATTAACTGATAGCCCCCCGGTCCCTCCATGCCGTAGA
>DLXZ01000262.1:0-1311 GCA_003448675.1 Porticoccaceae bacterium | reverse complement strand
CCGGTCCCTCCATGCCGTAGACACAGAGATAGGAACCCCCTATACCCACGGAGTTTTCCGCCGTCCAGGTGCGCGCCGGGTTGTATTTGGTGGTAACCAAACGGTGGCGCGGGTCGAGTGGTGTCGCCACCGGGGCACCGAGGTAAACATCGCCCAGGCCCATCACCACATAGGTGGCGTCGAATACCATGCGTTTGACCGCATCGACGCTTTCCAGGCCGTTGATACGGCGAATGAATTCAATGTTATCCGGGCACCAGGGCGCATCCCCGCGCACCGAATGGGTATAGCGTTCAACCGCTTGCTGACACACCGGATCATTCCAGCTCAATGGCAGGTGGACCGTGCGCGAAGGAATGGTCAGTGCATCCACATCGCCCAGGTCCTGTTCGGCATCGCGCAGTATCGAGAGCAATGTTTCCAGGGACACACGCAGCGGGTCGTAGCGGACTTGCAGCGAACGAACGCCCGGCGTCAGCTCCAGCACGCCGGCAATTGCTCGCTGCTCCAGCCATAGCATCAGGGCGTGGACCCGAAAACGCAGGCGGATATCCAGCACCAGTGGCCCATATTCCACTAACACATAGCGATCGCCGGTGGGCCGATAGACCACCGCCGGCGCCTGGCTTTGGGTGTTGTCGGCCGGGTCGAGCTGCTGCAATACCGGCGTGGTGGTGACGACCCGGTCAATGGGCAAGGTTTCCGGCCTTGATTGCCTCGGGGTCAAGGTGTTGATTTCGTCTTCCATCGCCTGGGACAGGTGCACCGCCTCGGCGATGCTGACCGGGACAAATCGCAGCGTGTCGCCGGCTTTGAGCTGGCCCAGCTTCCACAGATCGGCGGAGATCACCGTCGCCGGACACACAAAGCCACCCAGCGAGGGGCCGTCCGGCCCGAGAATAACGGGCATATCCCCGGTGTAATCCACCGAGCCCGGCGCATAGGCGTTGTCATGGATATTCGAGGGATGCATACCGGCTTCGCCGCCATCACTTCTCGCCCACTGGGGTTTCGGCCCAATCAGGCGGATGCCCGTGCGGCTGGAGTTAAAGTGCACCCGCCACTCGGCCTCGAAAAACGTGCGGATATCCGCTTCGGTGAAAAAATCGGGCGCAGCGTGCGGGCCAGGGACAACATGCAATTGCCACTGCTGGTTGAAGCGGGAGATCAGCGCTTCCGGCAGACACGCGCCGATAGGGCCTGGCGCGCCGGCGGTATCGGCGCTGGTATTGAGATGCAACACATCGCCCACCCGCAAGGCACGCCCGCCGTGCCCGCCGAAACGACCTAAGGTAAAGGTGGATCGAGCAC
>DLXZ01000072.1 GCA_003448675.1 Porticoccaceae bacterium | reverse complement strand
GCTGAATAAGGGTTGCGAAGACTGGTGTCGGGTCGAGTTTGTCACTAGATCTTGAGTTTGTTCTTTTTTTCGCTCGGCTTTTTCTTCGTATAGGACTTTTTCTTAGGGCCTTTTGTTTCCGGTGAGTTATTTGTGGGCGCCTTGTTTCCTGAGGCGTGACGCTCTGGAGGTTTGCTTTTAGCAGAGTTATTGCTGGATTTGGGTTTCGATTTGGCGTGGGCGCCGGTCCTGGTTGTTCTCTTCGTTGTGCGCTTGGTCTTTCGGGGTTTTGCTTCATCGCCATCCCGGGTGAGCAGGCTAATCTTCATGGCCTGCTGCCGTACTCGCACCTTCTTTAAGTGTTGGAATATTTCTTTCGGCATGCCTTCTGGCAGATCTACGGTGCTGAACTCATCCTGAATATCGATGTGACCAATATATTCGCCGTCAATGCCTGCTTCGTTGGCCAGCGCACCGACGATATCGCCGGGTTTAACCTCATGTGCCTCGCCTGCTTCTATGCGATAGGTGACCATCTTTAGGCCGTTTTTGATGTCTTCTCCCGAGGTTCGTTTTTTACCTCGTGACGGTTTTTCTGACCGAGTCGATTTGCCTTCGGTCCTGGCTCTGCTGTCAGTCCGTGTTCTGGGTTCTGCTGGTGCTTTAAATGTTGGGAACAGTGGTCGTTGCTTTTGTGCTTTCCAGACCAGCGCTGCTGCAATGTCACCAATGTCGGTTTCGGTATCGTGGGCCAGTTGTTCGACCAGTTCACGGAAGCTGCTCAAGTCCTGGCTTTGAATATCCGCCATTAGTTCGCTTTGAAAACGCGCGACCCGCTGTAGACTGACCTGTTCGCCGCTGGGCAAAGACATGGCTTCCATGGGCTGTCGATTGGCTTTTTCTATGGCTTTAAGCAGCCGTCTTTCCTTGGGTGTAACAAATAATATCGCCTTGCCATCTCGTCCGGCCCGGCCGGTGCGACCAATGCGGTGGACATAGCTTTCGGTATCGTAGGGAATATCAAAATTAATCACATGGCTGACCCGCTCAACATCCAGGCCCCGGGCGGCCACGTCAGTGGCAACTATGATGTCGATGTCACCTCGCTTAAAGCGATTGACCGTTTTTTCACGTAGGGCCTGGCTGAGATCGCCATTAAGTGCATAGGCGGAAAAACCCCGGGCCTCCAGTCGCTCCGCCAGCTCGACGGTGCTGGATTTGGTGCGTACGAATACCAGCAAGCCGTCAGCTTGCTCGACCTCAAGAATACGAGTCAGGGTGTCGAGCTTATGGCTTTGGTGGACAATCAGGTATTGTTGATCAATTTTTTCAACGGTTCGGGTTTTGCTGGCAATGCTGACTTCTTCGGCATCACCTAGGTATTGATTAACCACCCGCCGAATGGGCGCGGGCATGGTGGCTGAAAACAGTGCGCGTTGGCAGTTGGCTGGTGCTTCACCGAGGATGCTTTCAACGTCATCGATAAAACCCATGCGCAGCATTTCATCGGCTTCATCCAGCACCACCGTCTGCAGGTTATTGAGCTTAAGGCTGCGACGACGGATGTGATCAAGAATGCGGCCCGGCGTGCCCACAACAACATCAGCGCCGCGCTGCAACATGCGCAACTGGCCGCGAATGTCCTGACCGCCGTAGATGGGTGCGACGTGAAACTGCTTAATGTGGCGTGCGTAAGACTGAAATGCTTCGGCGACCTGAATAGCGAGTTCTCTGGTAGGGGCCAATACCAGCACCTGGGGTTTGCCCAGTTCGTTATTGACCCGGCTGAGCAGAGGCAACGCGAAGGCAGCGGTCTTGCCGGTGCCGGTTTGCGCGACACCCAGCAAATTCTTGCCGGCAAGCAAATGTGGAATGGCCTGGGCCTGAATCGGCGAGGGTTGCTCATAACCGAGACTGGAAATGGCTTTGAGTACCGGCGCGGACAAACCCAGCGCGGTAAAATCGATGTCGTCGGTCATGATGAGTGCCGCTAATGATGCAAGAGGAATGATAAAACACGGATGATCTGGCCCCGGCCAGCCAGTGTGTGGGCTTGCTGGGGCGGCGATTATACGCCTTCTTGCTTTGTAGGTACTATCTTTATAAGCACAGGCTTTTTTCGGTGTTTGGCCCGCCGCCGGTCCTAATATATTGGGATAGGCCTGGTGATCTTATTGATTACGAAATGTAGCGGTGTAGAGATATCCTGGCTCAACCTATCCGGTTTGTTTTTTGAGAGAAAGCGATGAATCTTGAGCCACGATGGGGATCGCGTCCAGAGACCTTTGCAAAGCGACAGTTTCATTGAGCTAAACCAAAGCGGCTTCGGTTCGGGCCGATTAAATTTGTTATGGCATAACGGTGGGAGTTGATCCGCCGCTAACGGGTGATCGCGTCGTCGGGGTTAGGGAGCAGGTCCTCCGCTTACGAGGGCGGCCAGAGTACAGCGGTGTGATACATGGCCCTGAACAGACCCGTGCGCACTGTTCCCGGTAGGCAAAGGTGATAAACGTCGCATTACTCTGTTGCTCACAAGCTTTGTACCCACCCTTAAGCCACCAGTAGGGCCTGTAGTAAGATGAGGCGAAACGGCTTTTTATCGCGGCGGTTCGCGTACAGTAACGGACAAAGCGGTGCGGAGTTGTTGTAAAATATAATACTCTAATATATTGTTGGTCGGGATGACCTGGCATGAGTACATCCATACGGATAGCTAGGAGGATTGAGATGAGCGAGGATCTGGAAATAACGCCGCTGGCGGCAAATGTATACGTT
>DLXZ01000147.1:4629-4964 GCA_003448675.1 Porticoccaceae bacterium | reverse complement strand
ACGTGCCGCTGGAAGTTTCCGCTGTTCGAAGTTCCTGCGCGGGACGCTTCCAAAACTGGTGTAGTTGAACTAATACTGCAATATTCCATCTGCTGGTTTTTTCTAGCGTCTGATCTTCCTTCGGTCCTGGTTTCGCGTTACTCGTTACTGTCGCATTTCGCTGCACCCGCCTGCATCCGCACACCTTGGCTCGGTGGTTGGCGATAAGCCCAACGCGATTCGCCGTGCGGGTGTTCCTAGATATGGGTGTGGGTCACGAAGGAACACAAGATAAAGTGCATTGCGTGGGAATGCAACACAAGATGTGACTATTCTAGTGTTTTGTGAGCAAAAAA
>DLXZ01000147.1:0-4401 GCA_003448675.1 Porticoccaceae bacterium | reverse complement strand
GAGAGGCTTATTGCGCCATCTGGGCTGCATGGTAAGCAAGCACTTTTTTATATCGTTTGGGCAAATACCCAGGAAGCTATATTGCGAAAAAAACTAATACCTCTATGTCGCTTAGCGGTCGGGAAAGGATTTCTTCCGGGCCGAGGCGGCGAAGCTTGCACGCTGGTTCTCGATGGCCTGATCGATCTTTTTTTGGGCCACGGCATTGCGCTTGATCCACAGGCGTTCCCGCCAGCCCATCTGGGTGAACGGGCTTTCTGTTTCCATGGCCCGAATCAGTGCTTTGCCGACGCTGTCCGCGCTATCCAGGGGGCGCTTGAGTGCGCTGCCAAGGTTTTTGTTGGCCTGTGTTTGTTCGGACTTGATACCCCGGTGAGCAAAATAGATCACTTTGATCGGCGTGTCGCCGAGTTCCCGGGCCAGGGCCTCGCTAAAGCCCCTTAAGCCGAAGCGGGCGGCGCTGTCACAGGCGAAACCGGGCAGGCCGATACTGGCGGTCAGTGCGCCGATATTGACGATTTGCGCGCTGTCGCGCTTCAGCAGTTGGGGCAGCAGGGCGCGGATGAGCAGGATGGGCGCATTCAAATGGGCTTTGAGGTAAGCGTCGATGGTGCTCTGCGGGGTTGCTCGGAACGAGCCCTGACCGCCGCTCATGGGGTTGTTAATCAGAATATCGAGACCGCGATCACCCTGCTGGCAGGCATGGATCAGTGACACGCGTCCAGGCTCGGTGTTGATATCGCTGGCGACCACGCTGTGTTGGTCGCCGGGGAGCCGTTCCCCCACCTGCTTTAGCGCCGCTTGATCGCCGCCGGAAAGCACCAGCCGCGCACCTATACCAGCCAGGGCCTGGGCCAGGGCGCGCCCCAGGGTATTGGTGGCGTGTGTGAGAACGACGGTTTTATTGGCGAGCTCCATGCCGGGCCTCGATCCGCGTACCAAGTGCGGCGTATTGTCCGCCTTGTTGGGGGATTAGTCGATACCGAGCAAGTACAGCATCAAGGCTTTCTGGGCATGCAGGCGGTTTTCCGCTTCATCCCAGACCACGGAATAGCGAGGGTCTTCCAGCAGTTCGGCGCTGACTTCCATGCCCCGATAGGCGGGCAGGCAGTGCATAAACAGGGCGTCGTCGGCCGCCAGGTTCATCAGCGCGTGATCCACCTGGTATCCGGTAAAGGCCTGTTCGCGCTTTTTCTTTTCGTCCTCCTGACCCATGGAGGCCCAGGTGTCGGTGACCACAAGGTCGGCGCCAGCCACGGCCTGTTTCGGCTCGGTGCAGAGATGGATGGTGTCGGCGTACTTTGTCAACAGGCTTGTATCGGGGCGATAGCCTTCTGGACAGGCGACGTTAAGCTGGAAGTCAAAAACCGAGGCGGCTTCCATGTAGGACTGGCACATATTGTTGCCATCCCCCACCCAGGCCACGGTTTTGCCGGTGATCGCGCCGCGATGTTCAACAAAGGTCTGGATGTCGGCGAGAAGCTGGCAGGGGTGATAATCATCGGTCAAAGCGTTGATCACTGGCACACTGGAATGGGCGGCAAAGGTCTCGACCCGCTCGTGGCCGAAGGTGCGCACCATAATGATGTCAACCATTCGGGACAGCACCCTGGCGGTATCCTCGATAGGTTCGCCCCGTCCCAACTGAGTATCGTTGGGGGACAGAAAAATGGCGTCACCGCCCAACTGGGCTATGCCGGCTTCGAAGGACACGCGGGTGCGGGTGGAGGATTTTTCGAAAATCATCCCCAGCACCTGCCCGGCCAGGGGTGCGGGATGAGTTGTGCCATGTTGCGGCGTCTGCTTGAGCGCGATGGCCCTGTCAATAATACCTTGCAGGGTCTCGCGGGGCAGATCCGAGAGAGTCAGAAAATGTTGAACGGACATGGGTTAGTCCTCGGGTGTGAAACCCCGAATCAATGGCGCCAGAATTTGCACCAGTTGGGAGGCTTGTTCGTCGCTGAAAATCAGCGGTGGTAGCAGGCGAATGACATTGCCGGCGGTTACGTTGATCAGCAGTCCGGCTTCGGCGGCCTGGGCCACCAGTCCGGCACAGTCATGTTCGAGTTCGATGCCGATCATCAGACCGGCGCCGCGAATATCCCTGACCAGATCGCAGCCTTCCAGGGCAGTTTCGAAGCGGGAAAGCAGATCCTCGCCGAGGCTGGCCGCACGCTGGACCAGTTGTTCCTGCTCTATGGTGCGCAGCGTCGCCTGCGCCGCGGCGCAGGCGACCGGGTTGCCGCCAAACGTGGAGCCATGGCTGCCCGCTTGCATTAATTCCGCGGCGGGACCACGGGCCAGGCAGGCGCCGATGGGCATGCCATTGCCCAGACCCTTGGCAATGGTCACCACATCCGGGTAGATGCCGTGCTGCTGGTAGTGGAAAAAGCTGCCGGTACGACCGCTGGCGGTCTGGATTTCGTCGAGTATCAGCAGCCAGTCGTTGGCGTTACACAGGGCGCGCAACTGGCCCAGGTAATCGGCATCGGGAATACGCACGCCGCCTTCCCCCTGTATTGGCTCGACCATAATCGCCACCACACTCTGGTTGTTGGCGGCGATGGTTTCAATGGCCTGGACGTCGTCATAGGGTGCTCTGGCGAAGCCGCGCACCAGGGGTTCAAATCCCGCCTGAACCTTGCGATTGCCGGTGGCGGTCAGGGTCGCCAGGGTGCGACCATGAAAGGAGTTTTCGGTGACGATAATGGTGGGGATGTCAATTTTTTTGTGGTTGCCGTGCAGGCGGGCCAGCTTGATGGCGGCCTCGTTGGCTTCGGCCCCGGAGTTGCCGAAGAACATCTTGTCCATGCCCGACACCGCTTGAAGCTGGTCGGCCAGCTGTTCCTGGGTGCGGATATTGTAGAGATTGGAGCAATGCAGCAGCTGGCCGGCCTGTTCGCTGATGGCGGCGGTTACCGCCGGGTGGGCGTGGCCCAAGCCGCAGACGGCGATGCCTGACAAAGCGTCGAGATAACGTTTGCCCTGATCGTCCCATACCCAGGCGCCTTCACCTTTCACCAGGGTCAGCGCGCGTGTTCCATAGTTGCTCATTAATGCATCACTGGTCATATATGCTATCCGGTCGACATTAAGATGCCCCTAAGGCGGCGACCGCGGATCCTGCTGGTTTGAATACCCCAGAAACTAAAACAGGCAGCGTCTTGCTGCCTGTAAAAAAGTCGGCAATTCTATAGACAAAATTAGCGGAGTACAACGGACAGCGCAGGGCAGCCCGTATGTGCTGGAAACACCGAATTACCCGGTGTCGGGCCGTGATGCTTTGCCAGAGTTGGAAGAAAGCGCTAGAATAACCCACTACTCCGATCAACTATTTCGAGGCGCAGTATCATGGATATTATGGAAACCATTCGCGATCAGATAGAGAGTAATCCGATTATTCTTTATATGAAAGGTTCACCCAACCAGCCTCAGTGTGGCTTCTCTGCCCGCTCGGTGCAGGCGCTGATGGCTTGCGGTGAGCGCTTTGCTTATGTGGATGTACTGAGCAATGCGGAAATTCGCTCCAAATTGCCCGAGTATGCCAATTGGCCGACTTTTCCTCAGCTGTGGATCAAAGGTGAGTTGATGGGGGGCTGCGATATCATTACTGAAATGGCCGAGAGCGGTGAGCTGGAAACCCTGGTCAAGGAAGCGGCTGCTACAGAGAGCTAATCTGTAATTTACATAGATGCCCTGGTTGAAACGGTATTTTTCCCAGGTAAAAAAAGCGGGCTGGGCCCGCTTTTTTTGTGCCCGCTTAACGCGGGTTCAGACTTCAAGGGGCTCTGGTAGCGGCCAACCGCCCAGTTCCCGCCAGCGATTGACGATGGTGCAAAACAACATGGCCGTGCGCTCGGCGTCATAGCTGGCGCTATGGGCTTCCTTATTGTTGAAAGGAATATCGGCGGCCTGGCAGGCTTTCGCCAACACCGTCTGACCAAAGGCCAGTCCGGCCAGGGTGGCGGTATCCATGCAGGAAAAGGGGTGAAAGGGGTTGCGTTTGATGTCGTTGCGGTTGACCGCTGAATTGATAAAACCGAGATCAAAATGGGCGTTGTGGGCAACCACAATGGCGCGGTTGCAATCGCTGTCCTTGACGTGCTGGCGGATGGCCCTGAAAACGCTATTCAGCGCTTCGGCTTCGCTTAGCGCCTTGCGCTGTGGGTCGTGGGGGTCAATGCCGGTAAATTCCAGCGCCGCCTGGTCGCAGCGGGTGTCCGGGTGGGGGCGAACATTATGGGCGATGGTTTGGCGCAGGTGTAAATGGCCGTCGTCGTCCATATCCAGAGTCACCGCCGCCACTTCCAGCAACGCGTGATGTTGCGCATCAAAACCGCCGGTTTCCACATCGATAACCACGGGTAAAAAGCCGCGAAAGCACAGTGGCAGGTGGCGGGC
>DLXZ01000200.1:5418-5612 GCA_003448675.1 Porticoccaceae bacterium | reverse complement strand
GACATAGGGGCTGCTGTAATTATCGAAACCTTGGCGGAGCCTTGTTCGAAAGGCGCGAAAGGCACTAACGTGAGTCGCAGTTTCAGCCCCCATTAACTCTTTTAGGGCGATCTTTGTAAGACGCGAGGCAAAGTTTCTGAGGAGGGTATGTTGCTCCTTGTTAGGAGTGCCGTAAACGACGTCATAGCCTTCAT
>DLXZ01000200.1:0-5199 GCA_003448675.1 Porticoccaceae bacterium | reverse complement strand
GTCATAGCCTTCATTTAACTTATTGAGAAGTTTTGGAACTTCGCTAATCGGGTTTTGTAGATCGTCATCCATTGTGACGATCGTTTCAAATCTAGCTGCTCTTATCCCGCATAGTAGAGCGTTGTGCTGCCCGTAGTTGCGACTTAATTTGATACCGCGAATGCGGTGGTTGTGCTTCTGTAAGTCAATGATTATTGACCATGATTTGTCTCTGCTGCCATCATCTATTAATAGTATCTCATAATTGTCTGAGATGCTTGCAAGTGCACGAATCAATTGATCGCAAAGGTTTTCAAGTGATTCTGCAGCATTGAATACGGGGATGACGACTGAAAGTGAACCCATATTGTTTGTTACCGATATCCAGTTCGAATATAATGAATTGATCTACAATAGCAAAAAAATGGCAAATATTGGGGACGCAAGCTGAGTTTTTGCTATGTAACCTCGATAATGTCTCCGTTTGATAAGCGTTATGTATGGATTAGTGGTTTTCTGGTTCACGTTGAATATATTATAGGGAATCTCTGATTAACTCTCTATGCTGGTCTGCTTGACTTGATTCGTTGTCCGATTGTCGGTTTCGCGGATTGTTTTGGTGAGGTTAGCTGGCTTATAACCCGTTATTCGCTACATAGGGAAATTCCGAGAGAATCCACCCTGGGAGTGAAACATATAATTGCAAATTAGCAGGTTGGTAGAGGCGGATACCACCTGTAGTCGGTTATTGTTCTTGGCAGGTTCACTATAACGCACTTTGCGGAGTCAAGTCATTCATCTGTACATTATCCTTGATCAAATGCGTTGATTGGCGGCTTATTTTATATACTCTATAAATGCCCCTTCACTAGTCTCGCTAAGTATTGACCATAACTATTATTCAGCATTGGTTCTGCCAATTTTTTTAGTTCTGTTTTATCTATCCATCCTTTTCGATAAGCTATTTCTTCGGGACAAGAAATTTTAAGTCCCTGCCTGTCTTCGATAGTATGTACAAATTGATGTGCTTTAAGCAGGTTTTCTTGTGTTCCCGTGTCCAGCCAGGCATATCCTCGTCTTAGTATTTGTACGGACAGCTTCTGATCTTCCATATACATGCGATTAATATCGCTGATTTCTAACTCATTCCTTGATGACGGCTTTACATTTTTTGCGTAGCTTATTACATCATTGTCATAGAAATATAGGCCGGTTACAGCGAAGTTTGAACGTGGTGTAATTGGTTTTTCTTCGATACCTACGGCTAAACCGTCCTTATTAAATTCTACAACACCGTAGTTTTCAGCGTCGTTGACATGATAGGCGAATATCGTAGCGCCACGCTCTTGTGAGCTGGCTGTACGCAGAAGTCTTTCCAACGAATGGCCATAAAAAATGTTGTCTCCCAAAATCAACGCACTTGGCGAATCTCCCAGAAAGGACTCTCCGATTAGAAAAGCTTCAGCCAGGCCGTTTGGTGTTTCTTGAACGGCATATTCTATATTCATGCCCCATTGAGCGCCGTCAGCGAGTAGGTCCGTATATCGAGGAATGTCGTTTGGGGTTGAAATAATAAGGACTTCTTTTATGCCGGCCAGCATGAGTGTTGATAATGGGTAATAGACCATTGGTTTATCATAGACTGGTAAAAGATGCTTCGTTATGACCCTTGTGGCGGGAAACAATCGCGTACCAGAACCACCGGCCATCAATATCCCTTTTCTTTTCATCGAGACTGCATCTCCCTAACAAATAGGCTGGTGTTAATTTTGTGGGTGCTCAGTGATTCTCATCGAATAATCCACGGCGCGGCAATGTTTGGTCAGCGCCCCAGTGGATATAAAACCCACTTTAAGTCTTTTTAGTCGCCGTATCTCTGCATCTGTCACATTGCCAGATATTTCAATTTCCATTCGATGTTTATCTGGATATTGTTCGCGCAAGGCAATAGCCGCTTCTATTTGTGTATCGCTGAAATTGTCCAACATCACGCGCTCGGCTTTGGCCGACATGGCTTGTTCGAATTCTTCCAGATTCTCCACTTCTACTTCGACGGGCTTTCCGGGGGCGATGATTCTAGCTCGGCTTACGGCTTCTTCGATGCCGCCACAGGCGGCGATATGGTTTTCCTTGATCAGGAAGGCGTCATACAGGCCGATGCGGTGATTGTCGCAGCCGCCTGTTTTGACCGCATATTTTTGCGCTAGTCTCAGGCCAGGCAGGGTTTTGCGGGTATCCAGGATACGAATGTCGGTGTCGGCAACCAGGCTTGCGTACTGGCGGGCAATGGTGGCTGTGCCTGACAGGGTTTGTAAAAAGTTCAGGGCGGTTCGTTCACCGGTGAGCAGGTGGCGGGAGTTGCCCCGTAGTTCGCAGACAGTTTGCTCGGCGGCAATATCATCACCTTCGTTCACGGTCCAACTCAGTGTAATCCCTGGGTCAAGCTGGTGGAACACTTCCTCAACCCAGGGAATGCCACAGATCACGGCTGCCTCCCTGGCGACAATAAGGGCTTCCGAGGTACTGTCTTCCGGCACCAGTTGGGCGGTGATATCGCCATTGCCTAAGTCCTCGGCCAGCGCCAGCTTGACGTTGAGCGATATTGTCTCTTGAAGTGTCATGGTCACGATAGTTATCTAATTCCTCGATTAGGCTGAAAAGTATACCAATCGCTAAAGTTGGCCTCTCGTGGGTGTGGGTGGCCAGGAGAGTGTCTTGAGGGTGTTTACGATTTGCCGGTAAGCATTGAAAGCAATCCTGGATTATATGGTTACTTGACATATATAATCCATCTGGATAAGAATTGACTATAACATTTTGAATATTAACAAAAAATATTCCACGTCGCTCGCGTGTGTGAGTAGTGTTTTTGCATTTGACAGACTTTCATGACTGATTTGGACAAGCAAACCCACGGTTCGAAAGCAAATGCCGACCCTTCAGTGCGACGGAGGGGTGGCTCAATTGCGTTGAAAATGATTGCGGATCGAAGTTTGCAATTCTTTTCCAGCCAGGCGGATGAGCTGTTCGACCACGTTGGGGATGTGTTTTTCGATCTGGCCGAGACTAGCGAGGATAATGAAGTCCAAAGCATGTACTTCGACGCCATAAAAACCGTTCGGAACGATCGGGCTGTGGTTAGTGGCCGCTGGTTAAATGCGATTTCTTCCGCTTTTGACACCATTGGATCTGACTCTGCTGGGTGGGGAGAAGTGCGAGACGTGGCTCGCCCCGGTGTCGATCCGGGGGGATCCGAGCGGGAAGCTATGCTCCTGCTGGATAATATGGTTGCGGCTTCCGCAAATACTTGCCGCGCGACACTTGTTTCTCTTCAACAGCGCTTTTCGCGGCTGGTGGGGGAAAATATTTCGGTGCAGGGCTTACCTTTGAGTCCAGAGCGGTTGAGTGTCCAGTTTGTGGATGCCCTTAGTGATTGCCGGCTCGATAACCAGGCTAAGCTGGTGTTGCTCGATTCCTATGAAAGGCAGGTGCTCGCCACCTTGCCTGAACTGCTTGGGCAGTGTGATCAGCTTCTGCAAAGTCTGGGTATCGAAACCGCGGATGAAACCAAACGGATCTCTGAGCCGGAGGTCCCTATCGACGCGGAGCGGACAGCAATGGGCGACCGTGGGTTCGAGCCCGCCGGACAGTCAGGCGCTGGCCGCGAATCAGCACACGCAGTGGAAGTTGCCGCCGATATGCAAAGAGGTGATGCATTCGGCAGGATAGCGAGTCCACCAAAACTACCGAAGTCAGGGAAAACACGCGATAAATCCAATCTGGTGACTCCTTTAGGCGGTGCCTTGCTAATCGACAGGCCTGCTCTCTGTGAGTTGCTTGAGAGAGTCGCCGAAGGGCAGCGCGGCTTTATACAATGCGATGGCGTAGACCCCAATGCCGCTGCCGGTGACCAAGCTCAGCAGGCGGAGCCTATCGAGCTAACGGTATCGCAGCTGTTAACAAAAGAAGCGGGCAGTACTTTCGCGTTAAACGAGAGCGACCAGGCGATTATCGATTTGGTGGATACGCTCTACGTGCTCCTTGTTGAGGAGATGGCCTTGCCTCAATACCTGCTCAAGTTGTTAATGCGTACCGCACTGCCTTTCGCGCGTGTCGCACTGGCGGAGCCTTCTATGCTGGAAGTTGATTATCACCCGGCTCGACGCTTGGTCGCGGAAATAGTGCAATGTATTGAGGAGCTAAGAGGTAGCGAAAATATCGAAACCGACCGTCTGTATCAAAGTCTGGTCGCGGCGGTGCAGCGCTTTGAGCGATGCCCCTTGAGCGCCAGAGAGCTCAGTCGCGTTTTTGTCGAGCTTGTGCGGGACGTGGAGAGTGAGCGCGAAATTGCACGATCCGCGGAAGCCATTTTGCTGCTGGACGCCAATGAAAGGGAAACAGTAAACACCGCGCGACGCCGGGTTGAAGAGCTGCTGGAGTTGCGCCTCCTGGGTAAACAGTTCGGTTATGCCATCGTCGTATTTGTAGAGCGGGTATGGGCAGGCGTTTTGTATAACGCTGTCACGACTGCGGGACTCGAATCGGAGCAGTGGCTCGGTGCTGTTCACCTTCTGGATCAGTTGCTTGGTCTTGAATCCCAGGCAGACGTTGATCCAGAGTTAATCGACCGCATCCTTGGAGCCATGGCGGCTATTCTTGTAGAGGAGGGGCAAGAGGCGCAAGATATCAGCCAATGGCAGGATCGTATCAGCCAATATCTGTTGCGGGGTAAGCTTAGGCCTGAAAACATTCATCCCTTGATGCTTGAGAAAACGGACGCCCAAGAGGCAGACGATTACGATTTGCGGGTGCTGGTGGAAATCGTCGAAACGAATCTGCCTGGGGAGTTCGATCAGGAGTTCAGAGAACTGGCCGCTAAAGTAAATGATACCGCGCTGGCTGAGATAGATTCGCTAAAAAAAGGTTGTTGGGTTAAGGCGGAATCTCCAAATGCCCGTACTCAACAGTATTGGCGATTTGTGGGTACTGTAGGCGCCAGCGAGAATTTTCTCTTCAGTGATCGTCGGAGGCAAAAAATGTTTCTGGCTTCGCGTTCGTCACTTGCGGTGAAATTAAAACACGGTGAATTAACAGTATTGGATAGTGCTCAACGTTTTGAGCGGAACCTTTCTCGGGTATTGCTTGAACAGGGGACAGGCGGCCGTCGTTTCCAACGACGGGGGGAGGCTGCGGATTTAAGGATAACCGCCGCCGTAGCAA
>DLXZ01000253.1:16442-16627 GCA_003448675.1 Porticoccaceae bacterium | reverse complement strand
ACCCCGGCATAGGCCTGGGCGATGTAGTCAAAACCTGGCAGGTTTGCCAGCGGCCCTTTTTGGCCGAAGGCTGAAATCGAGCACATGATCAAATCGGGATTGATGGCGCTCAGGGTTTCGTAATCGATATTCAGACGGTTCATGACGCCGGGGGTAAAGTTTTCCACCACGACATCGACGTCCTT
>DLXZ01000253.1:2286-16111 GCA_003448675.1 Porticoccaceae bacterium | reverse complement strand
TTCTGCTGGATGTAATAGCCGCTGCGGCCATCCTTCAGCGCCGGCATAAAACGCACCATGTCTCCGGTAGGCGCGGCCTCCACCTTGATGACATCAGCGCCGGTTTCCACCATCAGGCGGGTACAGGTGGGTCCCGCCAGGACATGGGTGAAGTCGAGGACTTTAACGCCGTCGAGTACGTGTTTTCTTGTCATTACTGCATTCCCCTTGGGTTTATAGAGTTGTTTCGGTGATATTTCATCATAGGTTAGCGCCGAGGTTTCACTGGCCGCTGCTGGCTGGAGCGGAGATGATCAGGCAAGCGTATGTTTTTAATACTGGGAGGAGCCAGTCGGGCCCTGGGATTAACTAACCATTATTCTTTGAGGAGGAAGATGCTACGCGGTGGACTTTTGCAGTGCAATTATTTTTGCCGTGTGTAGGTGGGTACGCGGTGCATCAATAATAGCTTCTGCTTGCGTGTCAGATTTTTGCCGTGTGTAGGTGGGCACGGGTGTACTAAGTAGCAGTATTGTTTTTCGGCCGTTTGGTAAGCGCCAGATGGGGTTGGTATTGAGGGCTTAACGTTATCTGGTTTGATTTTATATTGAGTGGTTCTTATTCCATTTTGTTGTTTCTCGGTACTATTACACTGGGTAATTAGCTATATAATCAGACGGATAATTTTTTAATCCCGAAAATTAAACTCAACTGATGCATGACTGTGCATAGGAGAATGATATGTCTGAGTACGATAAGGTAATTAAAGGGGGCACCATTATTGATGGTACTCGCACCCGAAAAGCATTTGTCGGGGATATTGCAATCAAGGATGGTCTGATTGCGAAAATCACCGAAGGCGATGGCATTCCGGCGAGTGCGGGTGCCGAAGTAATCGATGCCACCGGTTTGAATGTGGTGCCCGGTTTTATTGATCTGCATACCCATTACGATGGTCAGCTACTGTGGGACCCCTACCTGAGCTGCTCAAGTTGGCACGGTGTAACTTCCGTTGCTATCGGCAACTGCGGTTTTGGTTTCGCCCCGGCTCACCCGGAACAACAGGAGCGTTTGATGCTGTCCATGGAGCGGGTGGAAGCCATTCCCCTGGCCACCATGAAGGCCGGTATGGATTGGGATTGGGAAACCTTCCCCGAATGGCTGGATTCCCTGGATCGTCGCCCCAAGGGCATCAACGTCATGAGCTTCGTCCCCCTGAATCCCTTGATGGTCTACGTGATGGGTATCGATGCGGCCAAGACCCGTGAACCCACCGAGGAAGAGCTGGCCGAGATGCTGCGCCTGATGGAAGAATCCCTGGATGCCGGTGGTGTCGGTTTCTCCATGCAGCGCCTGGGTGATGGTTTTACCTCTGTTCAACGTGACTACGACGGCACCCCGATGCCCACTGACACGATGTCCGACGAGCTGTGCCTGGCCTTTGCCAATGTGCTTAAGGATCGTGGTCAGGGTTTCATTCAGCTGACCCAGGCCAAGAACGATGTGGTCGCAGACCTGGATTTTGGTGCTGATCTTGCCAGAGAGTCCGATGCCGTGGTGCTCTGGAACGCCGTACAGGTCAACGAATACCACCCCCATCAGCATCGCCGCATGTTGAAGTGGGTAAACGAACAACGCGAACAAGGCCACAAAATCTGGATGCAGGCCATTACCACCCCTAACGACATGCGCTTCATGCTCGATGACTTCAACCTCTTTGACGGCAATGGCGCATGGCGCGATGTAACCATCGGTGACGTACCCACGCGGATCGCCAAAATGAATGATCCTGAATTACGCGCCGCGGTTCGCGATGATTACGATAACGGCAGTGCACCGTTTGTCAGTGGCCCCATCGCCAACATCGTCATCGACTCCGTGGCCAACGAAGAAAACCAGAAGTACGTGGGAATGACGGTGGCCGAGCTCGGTGTTGCCACCGGCAAACATCCCGCCGATGCGATGCTCGATCTGGCTACCAGCGAAGGTCTGAAAACCGTGTTCTACGTGACGCCCTTTAACTACGAGCAAAGCTATATGCAGGAAGTGCTCGATAACGAGTGGACCGTCCCCGGGGTTTCCGATGGTGGCGCCCATACCAAGTTCCTGAACTTCGGCCGTTATCCAACCGACCTGATTTGTGACAGTGTCCGAGAACGTGGCGCTTACACGCTGGAAGAAGCCCACTACCGCCTGGCGGCCTTGCCTGCTATTGCGGCGGGTTTTGATGATCGTGGCACCCTGGAAGTGGGTCGCGCGGCGGATATCGTGATCTATGATTACGAAAATCTAAAACTCTTGCCTACCACTATTGCCCATGATTTGCCTGGCGACGAATGGCGCTACGTTGAAACAGCGGAAGGGTATCGCTACACCATCGTCAACGGTGTCACCATCCGTGTTGATAATGAAGTCACCGGTGAATACCCCGGAAAACTGTTGCGTCACGGAAGCGCCATGGGCGTTACACGTGCGGCGTAAGGTTCGGTTAACAGAATTTTTGGTCACCTGAAAAAAGCCGGGTTGTACCCGGTTTTTTTTCGCCTTGAAGAAAGGCGTTTTAAGCGACTAGCCAACATCAAGATTGTGTTTGATGGAGTGGGATAAACTCGCTAGCAGTCAGGATCGATAACAATGAAAGTCTTTACCACTATTCCCCAGCATGATTTGAAAGCCGTACCCGCTGCGGCCCAGGCAATTGAGGCGGCTGGCTATGATGGGTTGATGTCCATGGAGAACGCCCACGATCCTTTTTTGCCACTGGGTGTCGCCGCAACTGTTACTGAAAAGGTTGAGCTGATTACAGGCATCGCCATTGCCTTTGCCCGCAGCCCCATGAGCGCGGCAAACATCGGCTGGGATTTACAGGCCGCCTCCGGCGGTCGGTTTGTGATGGGTCTGGGCAGCCAGATCAAGGCTCACAATCTGCGCCGTTTCAGTGTGCCCTGGTCGGCGCCCGCGCCGCGAATGAAGGAGTACGTCCAGGCCCTGCGGGCCATCTGGTCGGCCTGGAAGGGTGACGGTAAGCTGGATTTTCGCGGCGAGCATTACCAGTTCACTCTGATGACACCCAACTTCGTGCCGGAAAATTACGATGCCCCTCCGCCAGCCGTCACCCTGGCCGCAGTGGGGCCGGGCATGCTCAAGGTGGCCGGCGAGGTGGCCGACGGCGTGCGCCTGCATCCCTTTTGTACGCGGGGCTACGTCGATAATGTGGTGATGCCCAACCTCGAAGCCGGCATGGCCCGATCGGGTCGGCGTCGAGAGAATTTCGAGATTTCAGGCGGTGGTTTTATCGCCACGGGGCCGGATCAGGCGGCGGTGGATAAGATGCTTGAGTGGGTGCGCTATCGTATCGCGTTTTACGCCTCCACGCCCGCTTACTGGCCGGTGCTGGCGCAGCACGGTCTGGAGGACCTGGGACAAAAACTTAATACCATGACCAAGGCCGGTGAGTGGGACAAAATCGCAGCGGAGGTTTCCGATGAGACGGTTGCCCTGTTTGCCGCCATCGGCACCCACGAAACCATCGCCAGCGCTATTGAAAAACGTTTCGGTGATGCGGCGGACGGTATCTTTGCCAGTGTGGCCACGGTGATGCCGGCGGATTTGCCGCCGGAGCTGGTACAGGATATCCGGCGCATCAAGACACCCTTCGCAGGCTTTGACACCACTTGCTGATATTTCCTCAAGTCCTGGCGTAGACTTGCGTCCCTGGTAAGAAGCTTCACTAGATAAAGCCCTTAATTTCTAAAGACTAGATAAGGAACAACCCGATGACACTCCCCCTTGAACAGGATATGAAATTTGGCTGGATGACCTCCATGGATAGCCTGGAGTCCGTCCGCCAAACCGTGAAGTTGGCCGATGATATCGGCATGGATTCCCTCTGGGTGGGCGACCATATCGCCTTTGCCGTACCAATCATGGACCCGCTCCTGCAACTGGCCCAGGCTGCGGCCCTCAGCGACCGGCTAACCCTGGGTACGTCGGTATACCTCCTGCCTCTACGCCACCCTACGACTGTGGCTAAGCAAGTCTCGACCCTGGATCGCCTCACCGAGGGAAGACTTATTTTTGGCGTCGGCATCGGCGGCGAGTTTCCCAATGAGTTTGCCGCCTGCGGGGTGCCGGTCAAGGAACGCGGCGCGCGCCTCTCCGAGGGCATGGATGTGCTTCGTGCACTCTGGACAGGCGGCAAGGTCAGTCACCAGGGCAAGTTCTTTCCTTTCGAGGATGTGATGATGCGGCCCAAGCCCGTCCAGGCCGGCGGCCCGCCCATCTGGTGTGGTGGGCGCTCTGAAGCGGCTTTACAGCGGGCCGGGCGCAAGGCCGATGGCTATATTTCCTACGTGGTGACCCCTGACATGTACCAGTCAGCACTGGCTACCATGGCCGCTGCCGCCGAGGAGGCCGGCCGGCAGGTGGATCGCTTTGGTACCGCTCACCTGTTGTTTTTTCGCATTGATGACAGCTTCGAGAAATCCTGGGATGTCGCTACCGAGCACCTCAGCGAGCGTTACGCCAGCGACTTCCGAGGCCCGGCGAAAAAATACTGTGCCTTGGGCAAGCCCGAACAGGTAGCCGAAACTATCAACCGTTTTCGGGAGGCGGGAGTTCGCCACATTATTATTGATTCCGTGAGCCCTCCGGAAGAGCGCCTTGAACAGGTGGAGCGCTTCGCCCGGGAGGTAAAACCGTTACTGGTTTGATACATCCTGGGGCTGCTACCAGGAATGCTCGTAATGTTCCGGCGGTGGCAGTTCCAGAAATTCAAATACCACGTCCTTGGTCAGGTTTTCCGCCAGCACCGAATGGTGGGAGGCCCGTGGAATTAGGGCGCCCCTGGCCCCGGCGATGGCTTCGGCCAGGGGCGCCGGATCGCCGCTTAGCTCATCCATCTGAGCGCCCACCACCAGCACGGGCACGTTGATCCGGGCCAGTTCATCCCTGTCCAGTGGCAGCGGAATACCTCGGGTGCAGGCCGCCAGGGCCTCCCGGTCACCCCGAGTGGATTCCACAAAGGTTCGGAATGAGGCGGCGGCCTCGTCCTCAATATTCCAGGGCTCGTCACTGAGCAAGGCTTCAGCCATGACCTCCGGGTCCCGGGCCGGTATCAGCATATATTCACCGACGCCAATCAACACCGCTGTTTCCACGCGCTCGCTGTGATTAATGGCCAGGTGCAGGGTGATGCGCGCGCCCATGGAATGGCTGACAATTGGCGCCTTGGCGATATTTAATTTGTCCATCAGCCGCAGTACATCGCCGGCCATATCCGGGATGGAATAATCATCGGCCTTGTAGAGCTTCTCGCTTTCGCCATGGCCCCGGTGGTCGAACATCACCGCCTCCCGGCCCGCCTTCATTAAGGTGCCATGCCAGTCATTGGCCATCCAGGCCTGCCGGCGATGGGCGGCAAAGCCATGGCACAGAATCACCGGCGCGCCGGTACCGAAGGTTTCATAGACAATCTCCACCTCGTCTGAATCGAAGTTTGGCATGTGTTGTTCCCCTGAGCTGATTGTTATTGGTCAGTAAATGTTGATGGTTCCAGTGTAGCGCCCGGCCCCCCGGTCTGACAAAAGCCAAAGCCTCTATACTCATGGTGATGTCGATGGGCTATAGTGACGCCCCGAAAATAATTCACTGGAGATAATCATGATTGGAGTCATCGCGACACTGAAAATACAGGATGGCAAACAAGAAGGTTTCGAGGCCCTGATGAAGGAGCTGACCGCCGCGGTGCGCGCCAATGAGCCGGCCTGCACGTTGTATCAGCTGCATAAAACCGACGATCCCACCACCTACATCATGCTCGAGCAGTACGGCAGCGGGGCTGATCTGGAAGCCCATCGGGTTACCCCCCACTTCAAGGAGCTGGGCGGCAAGTTGGGTGAGTTTCTGGCTGGTGCGCCGGGTATTCAGATTCTGCCGGCGGTAGAATAGTTTATAGCTTCTCCATGGCAGGGCGCTTGCCTGTTAGCGGCGCCCTGTGTTGTTACATCTTATGAGCTTTGGATCCTGCAATGCCTGAACTACTTACCCCCGAAATCAAGGCCCGTATCGGCGATGCGAACCCTACCATCCATGTGGAAGTGACTCGCCGGGACATACAGAAATACGCGGTCTCCACCGGACAAACCGCCCGGAAATACCTTGATGGCGACGAAGCGCCGCCCCTGTTTCATTTTGGCTACTCCATGGACATCCTGCCGCCGGAAAAGCTGCGCAAGGACGGCATCGCCGAGGACAAGCTGATCCCGCCGCTGCCGTTGAAGCGGGTGATGGCTGGAAGTTCCGACACCGTCTATCACCGCCCCATACGCCCCGGCGACAAACTGGCCATCACCCGGCGTCTGAAAGACCTTTACGAAAAAGAAGGGAAATCTGGCCCACTGATTTTTGTGGTCACCGAAGTTGTGGTGGAAACCGAGGACGGCGAGCCCGTGCTCAACGAAACAACGTCACTGATTGCGAGGTAGAAGTATGTTGCGTTATGAAGATATTACCGTTGGCCAAGCGCTGCCAGCCCGCGACCACACCGCCTCCATCGTGCAGTTGTTTATGTACAACGCTGCTATCTGGAATCCCCACCGCATTCACTTCGACCATGCTTACGCCACCGAAGAGGAAGGGTATCCCGCCATCGTTCTTGACGGTCCTCTTCAGGGCGACTGGATTGGGCAGGTGGTAACCGACTGGATTGGTGAGGATGCGAGCCTGGTTTCCTTTGGGTACGCCAACCGGCGCGCCGCTTACCTGGGCGAAACCATGACTGCGGGTGGCCAGGTGGAGGAAAAAAATGACGACACCCGGGAAGTGAAAGTCAGCTTGTTTTTGAAAAATGCCGAAGGTGAAGTGACCATTCCCGGTCACGCGGTAGTCAGGTTTCCCTGATCCTTTGCGTTCTCAGGTGTGAATAAAAAGCGGGCACTGGCCCGCTTTTTTAATACCTATAAACCGAGAGCCCGCCATTCTTTCGGGGTGTTGATATTGCTAAACCCCGACTGCTCCTCTGGCCCTGAAAGCGTCTGTGCCACGATATCGTCCAGCACGGCGGCAAGGGCGTAATTTTTTTCCTCGCCGAAAATCCGGGTTTTCAGGTGGCGATGCACAGTTTTATTCAAATGAATTAACAGCGGAAAATAATGCCCCCCGTAGTGTGAGGCCGCGGCATGGTCCGCGGTACTGACAAGTTGTTTGAGTAGCGCACAATCCAGCAGCGGCATATCCACGGGCACTACTAATGCGCGTTGGGATGGATAGTGTTCGGCCAGGGTATAGAGGGCACCCAGGGGGCCGCGGTCGGGAAGGAGGTCGGCCAGGAAACGTATGGCTTCGAGCCCTGGCGGTCTTTGGGCCTTAGGGTCCCGGCAGATAATAATCTCGTCGAACAGGTCGCAGGCCTGCAGTTTATTAAACATATATTCCAGTAAGGTGGACTGGCCCGTTTTGCTCTCGCCGAGCGGTAAAAGCGCTTTGTCCTGGCCCATGCGACGGGATTGACCGCCGGCGAGTATGGCGCCGATGAGCTTCACGTCGGCCTACCAGCGTTGGGCGGCTTGGCTGTCACTACTTTTGGCTTCCACCCAGCGCTCGCCCTCGGGGGTGTATTCTTTTTTCCAGAAAGGCGCATCCATTTTCAGGAAATCCATGATGAACTGGCAGGCCTCGAAAGCTTCCCGACGGTGGCGGCTGGTAACGCCGACAAAGACGATGGGCTCGCCGGGGTAGAGCATGCCGACCCGGTGAATAACGGTGACGTGGCCCAGGACCCAGCGCTGCCGCGCGGTGGCGATTATGGTTTCTAAAGCCTGCTCGGTCATACCGGGATAATGTTCCAGGTACATCGCATTGACTGGGTTTTCCACGAGATCCCGCACCATACCGGTGAAGGTGACCAGGGCGCCATTGTCGCTGTCGTTTTGCGACAGTTGTTCGGCATGATCGGCGGGGCGAAAGGTCGCGTCCAGAATCTCTATCCGGGTGATGGCTTGTTCGGAGACAGGGCCGTTCATATCAGCCCCCGGTAACCGGCGGGAAGAAGGCTACTTCATCGCCCTCGCTAATGGCTGCGTTATCTTTGGCCATGCGCTGGTTGACTGCCGCCAGCACGTTTTTATCGGCAAAGACTTCCGACCAGGGCTCACCCCTGGCTATCAGTGCGGCTCTGAGTCCGCCGACCGTGGCCACTGTTGGCAGTGGATGGTCGAGACTGGTGCAGCCGAGCTTTTCTCTTAGCTGGGCAAAAAACAGGAGTTTGATCATGGGTGCCCAATGGTTGGTTTCGAGGTGCGTTGTGGGATTCTCTTTAATCCTGCGCCGGCGTCTGCCAGCGTCCGGTTTTGCCACCTTCCTTGCTCAGGACTTTAATGTTCTCAATGATCATGCCGGGGTCCACGGCCTTGCACATATCAAACAAGGTTAGCGCGGCGACGGACACTGCTGTGAGCGCTTCCATTTCGACGCCGGTTTTGCCATCAAGTTTGCAGCGGGCCTCGATGCGTATCCGGTTTTGTTCAACATCAAGTTCGAAATCCACCTGGACCTTACTTAACATCAGCGGGTGGCAGAGGGGGATCAGATCAGCGCAGCGCTTGGCGGCCTGAATCCCGGCAATGCGGGCGGTGGCTAGAACATCGCCCTTGGCGTGGCCGCCGTCGCGAATCAGCGCCAGAGTTTCGGGCTGCATGCGCACAAAGCCTTCAGCGCGCGCGATGCGGGTGGTGACCGCTTTGCCACTGACATCGACCATGGCGGCTTCACCGCGTGCATTGATATGACTCAGTTCGGCCATCGGCTTAGCCGGCCTCCCGGGACTCGCATTCGCCGTCGTCGACGGCTTTTAACCGGCCGACAAAGTTGCAGGGTTTGTGACTGGCATCCAGTTGTTCCCGGATGATGCCGTCCCAGGCGGTGCGACAGGCGTTGGTGGAGCCGGGCATGCAGAACACGATGGTACCGTTGGCGAGCCCCGCGACGGCGCGGGATTGCACCGTGGATGAGCCGATGTCCTCATGGGAAATCTGCCGGAATAACTCGCCATAGCCATCCACCACGGTATCAAACAGTGGCATCACTGCCTGGGGAGTGGAATCCCGCCCGGTGAAACCGGTGCCGCCGGTAATCAGCACGGCCTGGATATTGTCGGAGGCAATCCAGTTGGCGACCAGGGCGCGAATTTTATAGAGGTCATCCTTGAGGATTTGTTTTTCGGCCAGCGCATGGCCGGCCTCGCCAAGTTTATCAACCAGTAATTTGCCCGAGGTATCGGTGTCCTCGTTGCGGCTGTCCGATACTGTCAGTACGGCAATTTGCAGGGGCCGAAAGGTTTCAGAATAATTTTTCACCACAAGTTTATCCTCCAATCATAGCCAGGTGACGGGTGCCGCCGCTCAGGCCGTCCTGTAGAAAATGACTGGCCTTTTTACTGCCCAGTTGCTGGTGCAGGAAAGCACGCAGTTCTGCCTGTTGGTCATCGCTTTGCAGGAGATGACGTAAATCGATGCCGTGTTCGGAGAACAGGCACAGATGCAGCTTGCCAGTGGCGCTGACCCGCAGGCGATTACAGGTACTACAGAAATCCTTGCTATAGGGCATGATCAGGCCGATGCGGCCCTGATAGTCCGGGTGATAAAACTCCTGGGCTGGCCCGGCATCCACGGCTCTCAAGGTTTGTGTCCAGCCGCTTTCCAGCAACTGACTACGCAGTATTTCGCCCGAAGCGTGATGTTTCTCGAAAAATTCCCGGTTGTCCCCGGTTTGCATCAGTTCGATAAACCGCAGGGTGATGGGTTTGTCCCGCAGCCAGTCGAGAAAACTGCCCACCTGACTATCGTTTATATCCCGTAGCATCACCGCGTTAACTTTAATGGAGGGTATGCCGAGCTCGATGGCGCGGTCGAGTCCCGCCAGTAATTCGTGGAGGCGGGAGTGGCCGGTAATGGTTTGAAAGACAGATGGGTCGAGGCTATCGATACTCAGGTTAAGGGCATCCAGGCCGGCATCGGCCCATTCGGCCACAAGCTCTGGCAGACGATAACCATTGGTGGTGATGGCCAATGTTTCCAGGCCGGGCAGCGCCTTGAGGCTGCGCATAATCGCCGGCAGATCGCCGCGAACTGATGGTTCACCGCCGGTCAGGCGGATTTTTCGGGTGCCCTCGGCGCAAAAAGCCGCGCCCAGACGGCGGATTTCATCCAGCGACAGAAAGGCCTGGTCAGGCCTGCCCTCATAGCCATTGGGCAAGCAATAGTTGCAACGAAAATTGCAGACATCGGTAATAGACAGACGTAAGTAATGAAACTCCCGCCCGTGGGGGTCGCGTAACATGCAAACACCTTTCCAAAGTCGGGAGGATGCCGGGTTTCCCCGGCATCCCTCAGAACGCCTGCCAGATCTCATCTAACTATGAGGTCTGGCAGGTTCTCGGCACGGGGTTCATCGCCATTGAGGGCCTTAGAACACAGGTGCTCGGAGCTTGTTGTCAGTTAATAAAGTCTAGCACGGTAAAGGGAAATTAGGGGCAGTGAAACAAAAATCAGTTTCCTTCGGGATAACTCAACTCTCGCGTTCGCTCAGGGCTTTGTGCAGCACAATGCGATTGTTGCCTTCTCTTTTAGCTTGCACCATCGCTTGAACGGCCTGCTCGACCAATTCATCGGTCCCGACATTATTGCCGCCATAAAATACCGTTACGCCCAGGTCCAGGGTAAGGGGTTGGCTAATGTTTTCCTCGGTGACTCCAATAGCTTGGGGCAGTGACGCGACAAATGAATCTCTCAAACGCTCCGCCACGCATAGGGCCCCCGTGACATCGGTTTCAGGACACAATGCTAAAAACTCGGTAGTGGATTGTCGATAGCTGCTGTCGTTGCCGCGTAAAGTACCGTGGGTGATAGAAGCGAGTGATTGCAGAATTTTGTCGCTGGCCAGGGCGCCAAGTTGCTCCTTGGCTATTATTAAGCCGCTCACGCTGAAACAAATAAGGGCGAATGGGTGCATGTAACGCGCCGAGCGGCTTATTTCCTTATCCAGACTTTCGAAGAGCTGCCTGAAGTTATACATCCCGGTCAGAAAATCGGTCCGGGACATTTCGCGAACTTTTTGTTCGAGCGCTTCCGTTTCCGTGACGTCACGGAAGTGACAGATGATACTTTCCTCGCTGTCTTCCTGGTCACTCAGTTGGGTTGCGGTTATCAGCATCGGATGCACTTGACCGGACTGATCGATCAACTGAGCACGATACCCGTCCATAATTTGCCCGAAGTTGGCGCTGGTTCCCTGCTTCAGAAGCATAGCCACGGCCTCGGCTTCGGCCTCGCTTTCGTACAGTTCCTGTACTGAATACGCGCGTTGACCGTCTTCCTTGCTAAAACCGAATAAGCTCTCCGCAGCCGGGTTAAAATCGATAATGGCACCCTCACCATCGATAATGACCATTGGGTCCGGGCACGCTGCGAACAGTCGAAAATTAATTGAGTTCAAGGGAGTACTAATCCCAAATAGCTGGGTTAGCCATAAAAATTTGCCCGGTCTGTAAAGGGAATATTCAAGGTGGCAATATAAATGTTGCGTATTATTTTGGCAATTGCCTGCAACAGCTGATCAGGCCGGGGCCAGCACAGGTGTTGATTGCTTAGTGGTTGCTGGGCAGTAAATCCGCCATCGATGACCAGTTCTGCCCCGGTTACGTATTTGGATTGGTCACTGGCCAGATACAGGACGCCCTGAGCGATGTCCCTGGGTTCACCCAAGTAGCCCACTGGCGCCATACTCTCGAACAGGGGACGTATCTGATCCTGCCGGCCCAGATCATCCATTCCCTGTTCCAGCATCGGTGTCAGAATTGGGCCAGGATGAATTGAATTGATCCGGATGTTGTTGTTTCGCTGGGCACCCTCCAGGGCCATGGCCCTGGTGATCAAGCGCACCGCGCGCTTGCTGGAGCTGTAGGCCCCGGCGACGGCGAAGCCGACAATGCCCGCGCCGGAAGCAATATTGACGATGGCGCCGCCCCCGGGTTTTTCCATTTCCGGGATCACTGCCTTCATGCCGAAGAATACGCCATCGACGTTAACCGCATTTTGCTTGCGGAATTCCTCCGTGGATGTCTCCATCAGCGGCTTGGCGATAAACATCGCGGCATTATTATCGAGGATATCAATACGGCCATAGGTGTCGGTGGCCAGTTTTTACCACCGCCGCCCAGTCCGCCTCGCTGGAAACATCGTGGCGCGCCCCATGCCAACACTGCCACCACCGGTCACAATAGCTATTTTGCCGTCTACACGCCCCATAATTCTCCTCTTATCAAATCGAATGTTTTTTCGAAATTATTTTGAATTTTTAAGATTAATTATTTGTCCCCGGCGATCTCATAGACCAGTCGCTTGTGCTCATGGCTAAACGGATGCCAGAAGCCATAGGCCCGCTGCGTAAACAGCAGGGCTGAAAGATTGGCTTTTGGCGAAATCCACGAATGGGTGCCGGCCATGCCACCCCAGTGATATTCGCCGATGGCGCTGTCCGGTTCGCCTTCGGCGGGTGAGTTCTTAATGGCAAAACCCAGGCCGAACACGGTATTGGGCATGTCCCAGGTGGGCAGTTTTACCTTGACGCCTTCCCGACATTGATTGGTATGCATCAGTGCCACGGATTCCTCGGACAAAATACGTTTGCCCTGCCACTCGCCGCCGTTGATGATCATCTGAATAAAAGTGGTGTAATCCTGCATGGTGGACACCAGGCCGCCACCACCGGACAAGAAATTTTTCGGCTCCAGAATGCTGCCGATCATGATATCGGGGCAGGGCTTCAAGCCTGGAGTCATTGGGTTTCGCATATCCACCGGCGCATAGTTAGTGGTGATCCGGTGGTGGTTTTTTTCCGGCACGTAAAAGTCCGTATCCACCATGCCCAATGGGTCAAAAATGCGTTCCTTGAGAAATTCGATAAAACGCTTGCCCGACCAGATTTCCACCAGCCGCGCCAGAATGTCGATACTGATGCTGTAATTCCAGCGTTCACCTGGCTCAAACAGCAACGGCAGCTTGGCTAGCTTGCCGATCATCTCTTCCAGGGTGGATTCCATGCCCATCATGCGCTGATCCGTATAGGCGACATCCACCGGGTTGTTGGGAAACAGCCCATAGGCGAAGCCGGCGGTGTGGGTGAACAGGTTGCTGATGGTGGGTATATTTTCCAGGGTCTCGGTGTCGTCCAGTGCTTTCGCGCCCTTGCGCAGCTTCTTCAGATCGGCGAACTCGGGTATGTACTTGGTCACCAGGTCATCCAGCTGAAAAGCGCCTTCTTCGTAAAGAATCATGGCAGCCGCTGAAGTGACGATCTTGGTGTTTGAATATATGCGAAAAATCGCATCATCGATTATCGGCCGTTTGGCCTCGATATCCATATAGCCCCAGGTTTTGAAATCGACCACATCGGTCCCCTTCAAAATAACCGCCGACAGGCAGCTGACCAGGTTGGCGTCGACATACTTTTGCATGGCCTCGTCGATGGGGCCAAAATCGTAGTTCGAAGGCTTTACTGTGAGTGTGTTGATGGTGATTCTCCCGAAGTGTGTATTAAGGAGCCGCGCTTGCTCGGCGAATATTTCTTTGGTTGGCATTATTGTTCATACGTTTAGCGCTGTCACCATGGTGCGCACGTCGCACGCATACTGTGGTTATATCGGCATACCACTAAATCCTGCGTGAAGGAGAGAACCTTGAGTGGCTGGGGTGGCATGGTTTGAATGAGCCCCTTGGGCAAAAAAAAGCGGAGCCTTGGTGGCTCCGCTTTATGGGTTGGGGTCAGGCCCCGGTAGGAGGGTTAATCCTCG
>DLXZ01000253.1:0-2121 GCA_003448675.1 Porticoccaceae bacterium | reverse complement strand
GAGTAGGAGGGTTAATCCTCAAGCAGCGGTGTACTAAAAAACAGCGTTTCACCCACCGCATCGTCCAGGCCGTCATTGTCGGTAACCACGTAAGCCTCGTTGCCGATTACCGCGAGTCCTTCCACTTTATCCGGCGTCCAGCCTTTGGTGGCGTTAAGCTCATCAAGCAGGTCGTTTGCCAGCGTCTTGCTGACCACGTCGAAAATCTCGCCTTCGGTTTTCGGTACAACCGAGGAGGGGTCAAAGGTGTAGATGCGCTTGATAGCTGCCGCCGGTCCCTGCTGGTTATCCCGCTCGATAACAGCGAGGTCGCCATTTTCCAGGGCGGTGATTTCCGACAGGCCGACCCAGCCGGTGCTGGCGGTTTCGATGGGATAGTAGAAAAACGTCCAGCCTTCGCTAGCGATATCAAAGACACCGATGCGAACGTGGTTGTCTGGATCGCCGTCCCACTCGCGCTGGAAGGCGACATAAACCGTGGCGCCATCGCTGGATGCGGTTACGCCTTCAAACCCATGTTTTTTGGCTTTGGCCTGTACGGCTTCGGGTAACAGGTATTCCGCCAGTACATTGCCGCTGGCATCAACGTGGACCAGGATGTTCTTCAGTTCGTCGGCGGGCTTGCCTTCGGATGCCAACCAGAAACTGCCGTCAGCGGCCTGAGCGATGCCTTCAAGATCGTAATTGACGCTATCGCCGTCTTTCATCAGTACGGTTTCGTCGAAAATAACGGCCGGACTGTCACTGATATCGACGGTATAAAAACGCGATTTTTCATAGAAACTATCGTGAACGGCATAGAGGATATCGCTGCTATCTTTGTCGGTACTCAAACCGGATAGCGCACCCCAGGGTATCAGGTCCTGCTCGCTGGATTTAATGCCGGGATAGGTGGGGGCATCGTCTTGCAGTTCATAAATGGAGATCGTGGAGCGGAAACCCGCCTCCGCGTCATCCTTTTCCGAGGCTACGACAAACAGATCACGCTCGGGCAGCGCCAGCAGACCTTCGGGACCCACGCCGGCAGGCAGTACCTGTTTGAGTGCGGGGTTATCTGCTTCCTGTGCATTGTAAACGGAGACAAAGTTGCCCCGCTCGGAGCCAACGAAAAGGTAAGGTGTTTTACCAAACTTGCCGTATTCAATACCTTCCGGTTCGGTGCCTTTCTTGCCGGCGCGTTTTTCCGGGTAGTGGCCATGCCGTATGGCCAGGTGCTCAAAAGTGTTGGCGCTGTCGAAAACCACATCGCCACCGGGGGTAAATACGCTAAAGCCGCGGCTGCCGCCCTTGAGATCGCCTTCATTAGCGGTCGCAAACAGACCCTGTCGCATCCAGGTGACCGCGTCCGGTTCACGGGGTACATCGTCGAGGCTGCCGCTGGGATCGATGAGTTTATCCTTTTCGATGTCGATATCGTTGAGTGAAACGGTACCGGCCGGGAAGTCCTGTACCACGGCACCGGATCTCAGATTAACGATGACGATATGGTTATTTTCCTGAAGGGTGACGACGGCATGGTTATGCCTGCCGATATCCACAAACTCGGGTTCCGGGTCGGAGGGCGCCAGCGCTGAAAGACCGCTGAGGTCGGCCTTGCGAACCTGCCATGTGTCTGGCTCGCCAACGGTGTCAATAATATTCAGAAAGCCCGCGGGTAGTTGAGGCAGGCCGCCTTCTACACCGTTGACCTCGATGTCTTCATCCCGTTCGTTTTCAATGACCACGGCGGCGAAGCGACCGTCAGAGCTGACGGCTGTGGAATCCGGCTGGCCACCCATATCCAGAGTCTGTACTACCGTGCGACCTGGAATATCAACCACCACCAGCGCCCCGGAAGGCGCGACAAAACTCTCGGACGTGTTGATTCCTACTAACGCGTAGTCACCTGTTACCGTGACGGAAGTCGGTTCGCCATCCAGTTCAATAAATCCATCAGCGACAGGGGTGGAGGGAGCACTGATGTTGATAAATCCGAGGCGCTCTTTCTCGCTGTCGGTGTAAATCAGAATTTGTCCGTCCTCGGAGGCGGTGACAATTTCTGCGACGGTTTCGTCCTCGCTCTGATCGCCATTTTCGAGGTCAAGGTTTTCATGAATGGGGAAGGTGGCGATGCGTCGAAAA
>DLXZ01000232.1 GCA_003448675.1 Porticoccaceae bacterium | reverse complement strand
TCCTCGATTGGGAAATTAGCGCCATGGAAGCCGACGGCTTTGGTGAAACCATTTCCCAGCCTAAAGTACTCACTGGAGACAAACAGGAAGCGGTGATCAAGTCAGGGGTAGAGATTCCCTACGAGACAGGCACTGCCAGTGGCGAAACGGATCTCGAATTCCGCGAAGCGGTGCTGCAGTTGAAGGTTACTCCGCAAATTACGCCGGATAATCGCGTCATTATGGATTTGCACATCACTCAGGATCAGGTGGGTGAAATTGTGCCCACCTCAGAGGGAGGCTCTGAACCCACAATCGATATTACCGAGGTGCAAACCCAGGCACTGGTTGGTGATGGCCAGACACTGGTGTTGGGTGGAATTTTTCAGATGCAACAAGTGGATGCCGTTGACAAGGTCCCGGTTTTGGGTGATCTCCCCTACGTTGGCAAGTTATTCAGAAATGATTTCAAAGACCAGTCCAAGCGGGAAATCCTGATCTTTGTGACCCCGAGAATCATAGACGACCAGCTATTGGATCGTTGAATGCCCCAGCGCATATTTCTTGTTGGCCCCATGGGGGCCGGCAAGACTACGGTTGGCAAGCAGCTAGCTAAACTTCTAAATCTCGCGTTTATTGATCTCGACGCTGAAATTGAAAGCCGTTGTGGCGCTGATATACAGTGGATCTTTGACGTCGAAGGGGAAGAGGGGTTTCGCCGGCGGGAGTCATCAATTCTCTCCGAGGTGGCGGCTCAGGACAGGATTGTTATAGCCACCGGCGGTGGGGCGGTACTCCGGCCTGAAAACCGTGCTCTGCTTAAAAAAAGCGGTACCGTTATTTACCTGTCTATTCCCGCCGAGGCCTTATATCAGCGCACCCTTCGTGATACTAAACGCCCTTTACTGCAAGTGGAAGACAGACGCGCAGTGATAGAGCGTCTGATTGCAGAGCGCGAACCATTTTATCAGGAAGTCGCAGATATCATTTACGATGGGGTTAACGCCAATCCTCAAGCGAGCGCAAACGCCTTGATAAGCTTGATTCAGGATGGTCGCGGGTAATGCTAAAATAAGCTGCGTTGCGCGTCGGGATGTTAGCCGGCGCTATCTGAAACCAGCTGCGGCGACCCTTTGAATACACATACCTTGAGCCTTGATCTGGGCGATCGGAGTTATCCGATACTAATTGGCAAGGCGCTGCTGCGCCAGGAAGGGTTATTATCTCCCTATCTGGGTGGTGACGGCATACTGATCGTGACCAACGAGACGATCGGGCCGCTTTACCTGGACACAGTCACGGCACTTCTGGCGGGACGCAAGGCCGACCACATCATTTTGCCGGATGGCGAGCAATATAAAAATCTGGAAACACTTAATCTGATATTTTCCAGATTACTGGAATGCAGCCACAATCGCGATACCACCTTAATCGCCCTCGGCGGCGGTGTTATCGGTGATATGACCGGCTTTGCCGCCGCCTGTTACCAGCGGGGGGTTGATTTTATTCAGATTCCCACGACACTGTTGGCGCAGGTGGATTCTTCCGTTGGTGGTAAAACCGCCGTCAACCATGCGTTGGGAAAAAACATGATTGGCGCTTTCCACCAGCCGAAAGCGGTACTCATTGATATAGAAACGCTGGAGACCCTTCCAGAAAGGGAGTATAGGGCGGGCCTCGCCGAAGTCATCAAATACGGTTTGATTATCGATGATGAATTTTTTTGTTGGCTAGAGGAGCACGCCAGTGAGTTACTGGGACGACAGGAGCAGGCCCTCTCACATGCCATAGAAGTATCCTGTCGCCTAAAGGCTAAAGTCGTTAGCGCTGATGAGAGAGAAGGCGGTATCAGAGCGATACTCAATCTGGGGCATACCTTTGGCCACGCGATCGAAACTCAACAGGGATATAACGACTGGCTTCATGGGGAGGCAGTGGCTGCCGGGATGGTGATGGCCGCCCGTATGTCGCAACGATTGGGCTGGTTGCCGGAGCCTGAGGTGGCCCGGATCGAGTCGTTGGTGACCAGCCTTGGGCTCCCCTGTCGTGCGCCTGAAAATATTGGGTCGGAAACGTATCTTGAGCATATGTCGGTCGACAAAAAGGCGCGCGGGGGCAAGATACGGTTGGTGCTGTTAAAAGCTATCGGTGAAGCGGTAGTGACTGCGGATTATCCGCAGGGCGACTTGGTCGCCGTGTTAAACCAAGCTTCCATCTAAGGGATTTGTTCACTTCTATCCCTGTGTGTAAAATGTGCGTCCTTTTCACCTGCTGAGTTGCGACGTGCGGGCGAAACCTTTTCTAGTCTTTTGTTTTTAAAGGATATTGTATGTCTCGTGGCTTGTATCGGCTGGACGAATATCGCGACAACTGCGGTTTCGGGTTGATTGCGCATATTGGCGGCCATGCCAGCCACGATCTTCTGCAAAAGGCGATCGAAGCATTAACCTGTATGACTCATAGGGGAGGCATTGCGGCCGACGGTAAAACCGGGGATGGCTGCGGTTTGCTGATGCAAATTCCCGATGCCTTTTTTCGAGACATCGCAAAAACTCAGCTGAACAGTCCTCTGCCAGAGCGTTATGCGGTCGGCGCGATTATGTTAAGCAAAAATCCAGAGGAGCGGGAGCAGACGAAGGCGGTTATCAACGCGGAGTTGGCGCGCGAGAATCTGGACGTTGTGACCTGGCGAGAAGTGCCAACCAATAATGAGTGCTTGGGTGAAATTGCTTTGCGCACTCTGCCGGAAATCGAACATTTATTTGTTGGCGCACCTCCCGATCTGGACGAAAAACAGTTCGATGCGCGACTGTTCGCCGCAAGGCGTCGTATGGAAAACCAGCTGCGGGAATGCAAGAGTTTTTATATCGCCAGTCTTTCCGCGCGAGTCGTCTGTTACAAAGGGCTGATGATGCCCGTGGATCTGCCCAACTTTTATCCCGACCTTTCCGATCCGCGCTTGAAAACGGCTATCTGTGTATTCCATCAGCGCTTTAGCACAAATACTTTACCCGAGTGGCCGCTAGCGCAGCCTTTCCGCATGCTTGCCCATAACGGCGAGATCAACACCATTCTGGGTAATCGTAATTGGGCGATGGCGCGCACGGCAAAGTTTGATACCCCCCTTTTGCCAGAACTCACGGAGCTTGCGCCGCTAGTGAATCGCGAGGGTTCGGATTCATCCAGCCTCGATAATATGCTTGAGTTGCTGGTAACCGGCGGTGTTCCCCTGCACCAGGCGGTGCGCCTGTTAATTCCCCCTGCCTGGCATAACGTGGATGACATGGATCCGGATCAGCGGGCTTTTTTCGCCTATCAGTCCATGCATATGGAACCCTGGGACGGGCCGGCCGGACTGGTAATGACCGATGGCCGTTACGCGGTCTGTGCCCTGGACAGGAACGGCTTTTTTTTTTTTCGCTGGGTGCTGACCGACGACGATATTATTACTGTTGCTTCGGAAGTGGGTGTATATGATTACCAGCCCGAGGCCGTGGTCGCCAAGGGGCGTCTTGGTCCCGGTGACATGCTGTCGGTGGACATCATTTCAGGTCAGGTTGAAACCCGGGATCAAATCGACCGGCGCCTGGCGGCGGCAAAGCCCTATCGTCAGTGGCTGAAGCAAGGCGCCAAGGCCATCGAATCCAGTATGGATCATGACGGCCTTGAGGCGGAAGGCACCTTGTCTGCGCAGCTGATTAAGCGTTATATGAAAATGTACGGTGTTTCCCTGGAGGAGCGGGATCAGGTGCTTGCGCCATTGGCCGAAGGGGCGCAGGAAGCGGTTGCCTCCATGGGTGATGATTCGCCCATGGCGGTTTTGTCGGAACAAAGCCGCAGTGTATTTGATTATTTCCGTCAGCAGTTCGCCCAGGTGACCAATCCACCCATCGACCCCTTGCGCGAAGGTATTGCCATGTCCCTCAGCACTCAGCTGGGCAAGGAGCGTAATATCTTCGATGAAACGCCCGAGCATGCGCAGCGAATAAACCTGAATAGCCCGGTGTTGTCCCCGCGCAAATATTTCTCCCTGAAAAATAACGGCATTCCTGGCTTTGAGGCGCGTAAATTCGCCTTGCGCTACAAGCCTGCCGAAACGGACCTGAAGTCGGCCATCCAGGCCCTGTGCGCTGAAATCGAAGCAGCCGTACGGGAGGGTGTCAGCATTTGTATTCTCTCTGATTACAAAATTGACGTCGGAGAAATCCCCGTGCAGGCAGTTTTTGCCGTGGGCGCGGTGCATAATCACCTTATCGCCAGCGGCCTGCGTTGCGATGCTAACCTCATTGTCAGTACCGGCGCCGCCAGGGACCCGCACCAAATTGCTACGCTCATCGGTTGCGGCGCTACCGCTGTGTACCCCTATCTCAGTTACCATCTGCTCCACGAAATGTGTGAAAGCGGGGAATTGGTCGTCGATCTGGATACCGCCTTCAAGCATTACCGCCGGGGCATTAATAAAGGCCTGATGAAAATACTGTCCAAGATGGGCATTTCCACCATTGCTTCCTACCGTGGCGCCATGCTTTACGAAGCAGTGGGTTTTGCCGATGAAGTTGTTGAACTGTGCTTCCCCGGATTGATCAGCAGGATTCAGGGTTCGGGCTTTGCGGATTTTCAGAAAGATCAGGAATTATTGGCCGAATCGACCTGGAAGGACCGCAAGCCTATCTCGCCCGGTGGCCTGTTCAAATATATTCACGGGCAGGAGTATCATGCTTTCAACCCAGACGTGGTACAGGCGCTGCATAAAGTGGTGCGTAGTGGCGATTACGCCGACTGGCGTACTTATGCAGATCTGGTAAATGGCCGGCCGATCGCGACTCTCCGGGACCTTATGGAGGTCAAATTCAACAGCTCACCCATCGCTGTGGAGCAGGTTGAGCCCCTTGAAAAAATTGTCGCCCGTTTTGATTCGGCGGGCATGTCTTTGGGGGCTTTGTCTCCTGAAGCTCATGAAGCCCTGGCCGAAGCACTTAATAGCCTTGGCGGGCGCTCAAACTCTGGTGAGGGTGGCGAGGATCCAAATCGGTACGGGACTAAAAAAACTTCCAAAATCAAACAGGTAGCCTCAGGCCGGTTTGGCGTGACACCGCATTATCTGGTCAATGCCGAAGTTATTCAGATTAAAATCGCCCAAGGTGCAAAACCTGGAGAAGGGGGTCAGCTTCCGGGGGGCAAAGTTAATGAATTGATCGCGACGCTGCGTTATTCCGTGCCTGGTGTAACGTTGATTTCGCCACCCCCTCATCACGATATTTATTCCATTGAAGACCTGGCCCAGCTGATCTTTGATCTTAAGCAGGTTAATCCCGATGCCCTGGTGTCGGTGAAGCTGGTGTCTCGGCCCGGTGTCGGGACCATCGCAGCTGGTGTCGCCAAGGCCTATGCGGACCTGATCACCATCTCCGGTTATGACGGCGGCACGGCCGCCAGTCCGTTGACCTCCATCCGTTACGCGGGCTCGCCCTGGGAGCTGGGTCTTGCGGAGACTCACCAGACTCTCAAGGCCAATGATCTTCGGGACAAGATAAGGGTTCAGGCGGATGGTGGCCTGAAAACTGGCCTCGATGTGATTAAAGCCGCTATTCTGGGTGCCGAAAGTTTTGGTTTTGGTACGGCGCCGATGGTGGCGCTGGGCTGCAAATACCTGCGCATCTGCCACCTCAATAACTGCGCCACGGGTGTGGCCACCCAGGATGCGCGCCTGCGGGAAAATCATTATCACGGTACAGTGGAAAATGCCCGCAATTTCTTCCGGTTTGTCGCCGAGGAAGTGCGGGAGCATCTTGCGGCTCTGGGCGTGCCCACGCTAGATGCCCTGATTGGCCGCGTTGATTTGCTGGAAGTGCTGCCGGGTAAAACCAAGCGTCATGGCAAACTGGATCTATCGCCGATGCTGCACACAGACGCGCTATTGGACAGCAAGCCGCAACACTGTCTGGTGGAGCGTAACGCTCCCTTTGATAAGGGAGAGCTGGCGGAGCGGATGGTCGCCGATATGCTGCCTGCCATCGAGGCGGCCAGCGGTGGTGAGTTCCATTACCGGGTGTCTAACTGCGATCGTACCCTCGGCGCGCGTCTGAGTGGTGAAATCGCCCGTCGTCATGGTAACCAGGGGATGGCGGCTTCACCTCTGAAAGTGTATCTTGACGGCGTTGCTGGCCAGTCACTGGGCGCCTGGAATGCGGGTGGTCTGGAGCTTTACCTGCGCGGTGACGCTAACGACTATGTGGGCAAGGGTATGGCCGGGGGCAAAATAGTCCTGTCACCACCCCCTGGCAGCGGTTTTGCCAGCAATGAAACCCCCATCATGGGTAATACCTGTTTGTACGGCGCCACGGGCGGTAAGTTGTTTGCCGCCGGGCGGGCGGGTGAGCGCTTTGCGGTACGAAATTCGGGTGCCACCGCTGTGGTCGAGGGTGCCGGTGATCATTGCTGCGAATATATGACGGGGGGCGTTGTGCTTGTAATCGGCTCGACCGGTCGTAACTTCGCGGCTGGTATGAGCGGCGGCATTGCCTATGTGCTGGATGAGGATGGCAAGTTCGCGCGCCGTTGCAATCAGGAGATGGTCGAGCTGATGCCCATCGCCCAGGAAGCAACCGATCCTGTCACCCCTGAATCCATGCTTGCCGATCCGCTGAGCTACGATTCCGAGCGCATCAAGACGATGCTGGAAGCGCATGTTTCTTATACGCAAAGTGCGCGCGCAAAGGCGATCCTGGCTAACTGGGCCGACTATCGGGACAAATTCGTGAAAGTTCTACCGGTGGATTATCGCCGCGCGATCTTGGAGCTGCAGGCGGAAGCTGCAAGTCAGGCAGGTAAATCAAGCGAAGCGCCTAATCTGCGCGTTGTCGGCTAGAAAGAGAGGCGGCTGAAAATGGGTAAAGTCACCGGCTTTAAGGAATATGAGCGCAGCGAACGGCCACATCAGGCGGTTGAAGAACGGCTCAAGCATTTCAAGGAATTTGTCATCCCGCTGGATGATGAGGAACTGGTGCGTCAGGGTGCGCGCTGCATGGATTGCGGTATCCCCTATTGTCACAGTGGATGTCCGGTCAACAACATCATCCCCGACTGGAACGACCTCGTCTATCAACAGCAGTGGCGCGAGGCGGCTGAAGTCCTGCATTCGACGAACAACTTTCCTGAATTTACCGGCAGGATCTGCCCCGCTCCCTGTGAGGCGGCCTGCACGCTGAATATCGATGATGTGCCCGTCGCCATCAAAACCATCGAATGTGCAATCATCGATCGCGCCTGGCAGGAAGGCTGGATCACGCCGGAAATCGCTGAACACAAAACCGGCAAGCGGGTTGCGGTTGTGGGCTCCGGCCCGTCCGGGCTTGCCTGTGCGCAGCAACTGGCGCGCGCCGGCCATGATGTCACCGTTTATGAAAAAAATGCCCGGATTGGCGGGCTGCTGCGCTATGGCATCCCCGACTTCAAGATGGAAAAGCAGCTGATCGACCGCCGCATCAGCCAGATGCAGGCCGAAGGGGTAACGTTCCGCCACAACACGCAGGTTGGTGTCGATATGCCCGCATCCCGGCTGCTCGAACAGTTCGATGCGGTGGCGCTGACCGGCGGATCCGAACATCCACGCGATCTGCAGGTTCCCGGCCGTGAACTTGACGGCGTCTATTTCGCAATGCATTTCCTGCCGCAGCAGAATCGCCGGGTTGGCGGTGAAGCCGTGGCTCCGCTGCCCGAAGTCAGCGCAAAAGGCAAACATGTCATTGTAATCGGCGGTGGCGATACGGGGTCTGACTGTATCGGCACATCGCTCCGGCAGGGCGCCAAGTCTGTGACCCAGCTTGAGATCATGCCGAAACCACCGGAAAAAGAGGACAAGGCGCAAACCTGGCCGGAGTGGCCGACAAAGATGCGTACCTCCTCAAGCCAGGCGGAAGGCTGCACGCGCGACTGGAGCGTTGCGACCAAGCGGGTTGTCGGCGCAAATGGCAAGGTTACAAAGATTGAATGTATCCGGCTGGACGACAAGCTGAAGGAAATTCCGGGCACGGAATTCGAACTTCAGGCGGATCTTGTCCTGCTGGCGATGGGCTTTGTGCACCCGGTGCATGAGGGTATGCTCAATGAACTGGGGATCGAGCTTGATGCCCGCGGCAATGTGCAGGCCAATGTCATTGACTACCGCACATCGCTCGACAAGGTCTTTGCCGCCGGCGATATGCGGCGCGGCCAATCGCTGGTTGTCTGGGCGATCCGCGAAGGGCGGCAATGCGCGCGCGCCATTGACGAATATCTGATGGGCACAAGCCACCTGCCCCGATAACGATCAATCACGGTTCAGGTTGCAGGTTGTGCGGGCATGGGCTTATCCCCTGCCCGCCGCCATATATCTGAAGCCTGAGCCGGCCCCGCCGCAGCGCCTTCCACGAGCACAGGCGATCAGATAAAAATCTCCGCATTATCGAGCCCGAGCTTGAAACCGCCCAGATTCTTGCCGGCGGGTTCAGGTGTATTCAGCGCATGCGCGCGCATCGCATGGATATCGCGGAAAAAACGCTGTAGCGGATTATCGAGATGCAACGAATGCCCGCCAGCAGCCTCCATAATCAAATCGGCGGCCTGCAAACAGCTTTTGGTAATATGTGCCGCGTCCCACCGGGCCTGCACCCGAAGAGGTAGCGGGATCGCCTGCCCTGCCGCGATGAATTCCCCCATGCGGTTGAAATTGTCGCGCATCCGCAAACGCGCCCCGCGGATCAGCGCATCGGCCTCCGCTACCCGCATCTGAATCGTCGGATCCTGGGCGTAGCTCGACCCGCCTGTCACACCGCCCAGGGCATTGCCGCGCTGCTTTGTATAGTCGCAGAACAGTTCCAGCATCGCCGTCGCCGCGCCAATCGGCGGGGCGGCAATGGCATTTGCAAACATCTGTCCGAACGGATATTTGAACAGATCGCCGGGAAACACCTCCTGCCCCGGATTATCGATCCGGAACGCATCGACCATCGAATGGGTCCGGTGATCGGGAACGAAGGCATCGGCAATGACAAAATCCTTGCTGCCCGTCCCGGCAAGACCAGCAACATGCCAGTTATCATCGATTTCATAATCGGGCCGGGGAACAAGGAATGTCATCATATCGCGCCCGCCCCGACCGTTATCGACGATACCGCCGACAAACAGCCAGTTGCAGTGATCGCAACCGGTCGAGAAGGACCAGCGTCCACTCAATCGAAAGCCGCCTTCCACCCGCTCCGCCTTGCCGGTTGGCGCATAGGATGAGGAAATCAGAACATCAGGATCCTCACCCCACACATCTTCCGCCGCTTGTGGCGGAAACAGCCCGACCTGCCAGTTGTGAATGCCGACGATACCGAATACCCAGGCGCTTGAGGCACAACCCCGGCCGATTTCAGCACAGACATCGAAGAAGACGGTGGGCGGCAGCTCATAGCCACCATATTTCGCTGGATGCACGATTTTGAAAAAGCCCGCCTTGCGGAAATCTTCGATCGTCGCATCGGGAACCCGGCGCAACGCCTCACATTCTGCGGCACGCGCGCGCAATACCGGCACCATGTCGCGCGCCCGCGCGACAAGTTCTTCTCCGCCAGGGACGCTGCCGCCCCCTGTCCTCTGCGTCATCCTGTTTCCCTTCCACACTTTGTTGTCCGCGTT
>DLXZ01000229.1:8969-14827 GCA_003448675.1 Porticoccaceae bacterium | reverse complement strand
TGGGGATACATTGCTGGTGTTTGTCGGGCGTATTCGCCAATGCCTGCGGTCATAGCGACTGCATCGTCGCCAAGCTCCGCCATATCGCCCATGACCAGCCAGCCGTTATCGGCGTTCGCCAGCACATCAATGGCAGCGCGGAAGGAACCCGGGTTGGCGTTGTAGCTGTCATCAATAACGGTACTGCCGCGTGGGCCATCCTTGAATTCCATGCGCCCCGACACGGTTTGGATCGCTTCCAGGCCTGCGGCGATAGTGGTCGGCGAAATACCAGCGGCCAGGGCGCAGGCGGCGGCAGCCAGGGCATTACTGACATTGTGACGCCCCGGCGCCGGCAGGCTCACCGGCAACTCCTCACCCGCCACATGCAGCGTGAAGGCAGGGTTACCACGATGGTCAAATCGGATATTGCTGGCGCCCACGTCGGCGCCTTCCTGCTCGAGACTAAACGTCACCACGTTCATGCAGGGCAGCTTCCTTCGCCAATCCCGGGCCCACGGTTCATCCAGGTTAATCACTGCGGTGCCGCTGGCATCAAGACCACCGTAAATTTCACCCTTGGCGGCAGCCACACCCGCCAGGGAACCGAAGCCTTCCACATGGGCGGGCATGACATTATTGACCAGCGCAATAGTGGGTCGGGCCAGACTTACCAAATAGGCGATTTCACCCGGGCCACTGGCGCCCATTTCCAACACCGCGTAGCGATGTTCCTTAGCCAGGGCGAGCAGGGTTTTTGGCACGCCAATGTGGTTATTCAAATTGCCACGGGTCGCCAGCACCGGCGCCACGCAGGTCAGAATCGAGGCCAGCATTTCCTTCACCGTGGTCTTGCCGCTACTGCCGGTTAGCGCGATCAGGGGGCCATCGAATTGATCCCGGGCCAGTTTTGCCAGCTGGCCGAGAGCGACCACCGTATCGGGCACCACCCACTGGGGTTTGTCCACTTGCTTGTCGGGGTACTGCACCACCAGACCGCAGGCATCGTTCGCTACCTCCTTGAGGAACAGGTGACCGTCGTAGGTCTCTCCACGCAGGGCTACAAACAATTCGCCACGAGCCAGGGTGCGGGTATCGGTGGACACCCGACTAAAACGACAATCCGGGTAAAGCAGTGTGCCGCCATAGGCCACCGCCGCCTGGGACAGCGTTAACTCACTCACTGTCATCACCCCAACTCCTGAGCGCCAGTCGCGCCTGGGCGGCATCACTGAAAGGTAAACGTTGCTCTCCCGTGATTTGATAGCGCTCATGGCCCTTGCCGGCAATCAGCACAGTGTCTTCGATTGCAGCATTGGCGATGGCGAATCGAATGGCTTCGGCCCGATCTTCAATGCAGTTTGCGCCGGCTCCGGCGCCCTGGGCTATGGCCGCCATAATTGCCGCTGGCGACTCCTTGCGGGGGTTGTCGCTGGTAATCACCACCCGATCGGCCAAGCGGGCGGCCACGGCGCCCATCTCGGCGCGTTTGCCGGCGTCGCGATCACCGCCGCAACCAAAAACACACCAGAGTTCGCCCGCATGGGCCAGCTGACGGGAAGAGGTACGCAGCGCGCTCAGCGCTTGCTCCAAGGCAGCCGGCGTATGAGCATAGTCAACTACCACCCGCGGCCCCCGGCTCCCATCAATCACCTCCAGACGACCAGATACCGGCTTTAGGGCACCGGCAGCCTCAACAACCGGCTCAAAAGGCAGACCCGAGGCGCAGGCCGCCGCGATAACCGCCAGCAGGTTACTCAAATTAAATTCGCCAACAAGATCGGTACGCAAGGTCGCTTCGCCCCAGGGCGTCACCACTTCAGCCTCGAGCCCGCCCGGGGTATAGCGAATATTTTTTGCCCGGAGCGCAGCACTGTCATTGTTGAGGGAATAGCTATAGCAGCTGACCCCCGCGCGCATGTTACCGAGCATTTCTCGACCGGCGGGGTCATCCAGATTAATCACCGCAAACGCCAGCCCCGGCCCCTGAAACAGTCTTTCCTTGGCTGCCCCGTAAGCTTCCATAGTGCCGTGATAATCCAGATGGTCACGGCTCAGATTGGTAAAAACACCGCCGCGAATACACACCTCTTCCAGGCGGCCCTGCTCAAGACTGTGAGAAGAAACCTCCATCACCACGTTGCTGACGCCATCATCCAGCAGTTCCGCCAGGATTGCCTGGCTGGTCACCGCATCCGGGGTGGTCAGGCCGGTGTCCGTCAAACCCGAGTGCGACCCAGGCACCCCGTAGCCCAGGGTGCCGACCACCGCGCTTTTTATATTGAGGCGGTTAAACAGCTGGGCCAGCAGGTGCGAACAGGTGGTCTTGCCATTGGTGCCGGTAATACCAATTACCTTAAGTTGTTCACTGGGCCGACCATAAAAGGCCCCGGCAATACTGCTAACCCGGTGCGAAAGATTTGCCACCGGGATAACGGGCACGGAATAAGTCATTTTGGCAAAAGCCTCCCAGCCCTTCGCTTCCGCGACCACCACCACCGCTCCGGCGGCGGCGGCCTCGGCGATGTATTGGCGACCATCGACGGATTGGCTTCCATCAAAGCCTGGCATGGCGATGAATAAACTCCCGCTACTGACTTTGCGGCTGTCCAGTTGGACATCATGGATCACCACGGCACCCAGGGAATCGGGGCTCCAGCCAGCGGGCAGCACCGCCGCCCGACCACAGGTACCCCAGTCCGGTAATAATTGCGCCAGCGCCAAGCCATGATGTTGACGGGCGGTCATCACCTTCCACCTCCCGCCAGCGAAGCCAGACCCACATCCACCTCGCTCACATTCGCCAGGCCCACCGGCACTGGAGAACCAGCACCCGGGTCGATGGTTGACACTGCATCACTGGTTAATTCCGTGATTGCGGGTTGATGCGTGGGTGGAATGTTGAGATAACGCAGAGCTTCCGCAGTGACTTTGGAGAACACTGGCGCTGCCACCAAACCACCGTAGTAGGACTCACTGCGCGGGTCATCGATAACCACTACGGTCACCAGACGCGGATTATCCGCCGGCACCATGCCCGCAAACAGTGATACATATTGATCTTCCTGATAACCGCCCCGCCCCACCTTGTGGCTGGTGCCAGTCTTGCCGGCCACTTCGTAGCCGGGGATTGTCGCCCGGGTGCCAGTACCACCTTCCTCAAGCACGGCTTTCATCATTTCCCGCACTTGCGCCGCCACATCGGCGCCGATCACGCGCTCACCCACCTCGGTTTGGGCGGAGTCCCTGCGTAGCAGGGTCACCGGCTTTTTAATGCCATTGTCCGCCAGCACCGCATAGGCGTTGGCAATTTGCAACGGCGTCACGGCCAGGCCATAACCAAATGCCATGGTGGCCTGCTCCACCGGACGCCACCGTCGACGCTCCGGCAACAGGCCTGGAGCTTCACCAGGAAAGCCCGTATGGGAGCTTTGGCCGAGCCCCACGCGTTCAAAGACACCACGGATTGCCTCTGGCTCCAGCGCCAGCGCAATCTTGGTAGTACCCACCTGACTGGACTTCTGCAGGATGCCCTCCATGCTCAGTGGTCCATAGTTTTTATGATCAACAAAGGTCTTTCGATTCACCCGGTAATACCCCGGCGAAGTGTCTATAACACTGCCGGACGTAAACTTTCCGCTTTCCAGGGCCGCTACCATGGTCAGGGGCTTCATGATGGAACCCGGCTCAATCAAATCCGTCAGGGAACGATTGCGCATGGCGTTGGTATCCAGGCGCTCTCGGTCATTGGGGTTAAAGGAAGGCTGATTGACCATGGCCAGTACTTCACCACTTTGGACATCGAGAATCACCACCGAGCCAGAGCGTGCCCGGAAGTGCTTAATGGCACTTTTCAACTCACGATAAGCGGCATACTGAAGACGCATATCGACACTCAAAGCCAGATTACCTCCTGGCTTCTCGGCGCTAATCAGACGCAAATCCCTGATCACCCGACCCCGGCGGTCCTTTAATACCTGGCGATAACCGGGTCGGCCCGCGAGCTGATCCTCAAAGGCCAGCTCAATTCCCTCCTGACCCGCATCGTCGATATCGGTAAAACCCACCAACTGCGCCGCGACCTCACCAGCCGGATAAAAGCGCTTATATTCCAGATGTTTGTAGACACCGGGGATATCCAGCGCCATAACCCGCTCGGCCCGAGCTGGTGTGATTCGCCGCGCCAGGTACATGAATTCCTTATCGGCATAACGGTCAAGACGCCGGGAAAGATCCTCCACCGACGCCCCCAAAGCCCGACCCAAAGGCGCCAATGCTTGCTCACCGTTATCCAGCACCTGGGGGTTGGCGAAAATGGACACCATGGCAGTGCTTACCGCCAGAGGCTCTCCGCGTCGATCACTTATCACGCCCCGATAAGCGGGAATTTCTTCTTCGCGCACCATCCGCTCATCACCCTGGCTTTTCAGAAACTCATGGCCGCGATCCACATCGGGCAGCACCTGCAAACTGGCAACCTTCCAAAGCGCCGCAATGGGCAGTAGCGCCAGACCGACAACCACCACCCGAAAGCGCCAATTCTGAATACCCGCCTGTCGGGCGCCGAGGCGCCTGGACTTGCGCCTTGGTGCGGGCGCGACCCTGTTTCCGCCACGTTTGCCATTCATGGCTTCACCACCACAACTTCTTCAATGCCAGGCACTGCCAGGCCCAGCTCCTTTTGCGCCGCCGCCTCTACCCTGTGCATGGACGCCAGCGAACTCTCCTCCAATAAATACCGCCCCCAATCCACCTCAAGTCGGTTTTTTTCCTGCTCCAGCAAGGCCAGCTCGTGGTACAGCAGACGACTTTGATGGGTCACATAAACGACCCCTAAAGCGCTGCCCAGCACGGCCAGCCAAAGAAAAACAATAAGTTTTAACGAGATCGACGCTGACCCGTTTTGTAAATCACCCGCGCTCACGCCACTTTCTCCGCCACACGCATGACCGCGCTGCGCGCCCTGGGATTGACCGCCACTTCCTCGGCCCCGGCTCGCACCGCTCGACCCACGGACCGCAAACGCCGCTGAATCTCGCTGTCTCGCAACGGCAGCCCACGGGGCACAACCGGGTTCTCCTGATTGCGAATAAATCGTTTAACCAGCCGATCCTCAAGGGAATGAAAACTGATAACCACTAACCTGCCGCCAATCACCAACAGCTCCAGCACCTGGTCAAGCAGACGCTGCAGATCGAGCAGTTCCTCATTAATAAAAATACGAATCGCCTGGAAAGCCCGCGTGGCCGGGTGTTTGCTTTTCTCCCAGGCCGGGTTCGCCGCTTTGATAATTTCCGCCAACTGACCAGTGCGGGTAATAGGCGCCTGCTCGCGAGCCTTGATAATCGCTCTGGCCATCCGCCGGGCAAATTTCTCCTCGCCGTACTCCTTTAACACGCGGGCAATCTCCGCCTCACCGGCACTGGCCAGCCACTGCGCCGCACTTTGCCCGCGCCGCGGGTCCATACGCATATCCAGCGGGCCATCGTGTTGAAAACTGAAACCACGCTCGGCGTCATCCAGCTGGGGCGAGGAGACACCCAAATCAAGCAGCACGCCGGCTGCCTCGGGAAGCTGTTGCGTCGCCAACAAGTCCGGCAGGTCGGCAAATGAGCCATGAATAATGGAAAAGCGCTCGTCGTTAGCAAAACGCTGCCGCGCCCAGGCGCAGGCCTCGGGGTCCTTGTCAATGGCGAACAGCTGCCCTCGGGCACTTAGGCGCGCTAATATCTCCGCACTGTGGCCGCCACGACCAAAGGTGCCGTCAACGTAGCAGGCATTTTCGTCCCACACCAGAGCGTCCACCGCTTCCCGCAAAAGCACCGTCGCATGGGCCGCGCCCGTCATAAACCACGCCCCGGCAGGGCGATCCGCTTTTC
>DLXZ01000229.1:0-8713 GCA_003448675.1 Porticoccaceae bacterium | reverse complement strand
CGCCCGGGCGGGGGGATCCGCTTTTCAAAGTCGCAATGCACGGACCTGCTCCGAAATAGCCGATGGATCCACCGGCGTGGTTAGCCATTCTTCGCGCTTACGGTTCCAGGCCCCGGTGTCCCACAACTCAAAACGGTCAATCTGACCCACCAGAGTTACTTTTTTCTCCAGGAGCGCGTAGTCTCGCAGCTCGGGGGGAATTAGAATTCGCCCACTACCATCCAACTCCACGTCACGGGCATGACCAACAAAAAACTGCCGCAAGCGTTGAGCGAAACTATCGAAGGAAGCGAGGTCGAGCACCTCGGTTTCGACTTCCTGCCACCGGGGCCTTGGGTAGATGAACAGATACTTGTCACCCACCCCCATATTGAGATCCGCTCCAACGGTGATGACGACCTTGCCGTCACAATGTTCCTCCAGCAATTCGCGATAGCGTGCCGGCATGGCCATACGACCTTTGGCATCGACATTGATTTCGCTGCTGCCTCGGAACACTGGCGCCTCATTGGTGTTTTTGGGAGTGTTTTGAGCCTAAAAAAACATTCCCTGCCATTATTTCCCACTTATCGACACTATATTCTCATCCCAAAGGCAGTCAAGGGAGCTGCGCACGCTTAATGAATCGAAATGGCGCTTAAATGCGGTGATCTGGCAGGAAACGAACACCCATCGCTTGTGGGGCGCTCACTAATCACTAAAACTTACACTGCAATACTACCGAAAGTTAATGTAGAGAATTAAAAACAAGATTTATTTAGGATAAAAATATTATTTTTTATTCTTTAAATAAATATAAAAATGCGCTTGTTTAATTTTTGACCAATCGGCCGCTGCCTGGGCAGATCGAGGACATTCGGATCACGCACGTCGCCGCGCGGCCTTTGAGACCCGAGGGGGAAAGAGAAATAAAAAGGAGTCGGCCTGTAAGCCGGGTTCTGTCAAGAACAGTCATTCATCTGGGATGTGTGTCACCACACACCTCAAGCGACCTACCCGAATCCGGTACGGGCCGCACCATGGGATTCCTATTTGGTCTTGCTCCGAGTGGGGTTTACCCTGCCACACCTGTTGCCAGCTGCGCGGTGCGCTCTTACCGCACCATTTCACCCTTACCGGCAGCGAACTGCTTAGGCGGTATATTTTCTGCGGCACTTTCCGTGGGCTCACGCCCCCCAGGCGTTACCTGGCACTCTGCCCTGCGGAGCCCGGACTTTCCTCCATCGCGGCCCCGAACTCCCATCACGGAAAATTCGAGCACCCGCGATAGCGACTGTCCGGCCGACTCCCGGCGCCAAGGTTACCATGAAACAGGCGGCCTGCCCGATCAATGGATCACTGCTGGCCGCTTTCCCGGCCCCGGAAAATCAACTACCATCGACCGCTCGGCCGATACAGCGACCATTGAAAAAATAAAGCACCCCGGCGCCAACTACACAAAGATCAACCACTTCAACACCCATCACTCACGATAAGAAGGAGTACCCATGCCACAAGTAGAAACCGCACTCGGACGCATCGATGTCGAGGATATCGGCATGTGCCTGATGCATGAGCACATCATCATTGCCGATTGGGACATGCGTTCCAACTATGACGACTATGTGGATATCGAAAAAGAGGTCCCCAAAGCCGTCCAGTCACTGAACGCCGCCAAGGAGCGCGGGGTCAAGACCATTGTCGACCTGACCCCCATCAATCTGGGCCGGGATATTCATTCGATTCGGGCGGTATCCGAGGCCACCGGCGTCAACGTCATTTGCCCCACCGGCTTCTACTGGACCGAGGAACCCTGGATGCACGGCTGGGATGCCGAATACCTGTCCAAATACATGATACGGGACATTACCCAGGGAATTCTCGACACCGGCATCAAAGCGGGCATTATCAAATGCGCTACCGACCATACCGGCGTCGACGAATTCAATAAAAAGCTGTTGAAGGCCACCGCCCTGGCCCACCGGGAAACCGGCACGCCCATTTCCACCCATACCACCGTCGCCAACACTTCAGCCAGGGACCAGGTCAGCACCTTCAAGGAATTCGGTGTGGATATGAGCCGCGTGGTAATCGGCCATCTGGGCGATTCCACCGACATTGACTACCTGGAAGGCATTCTTGCCAGTGGTTGCTTTATCGGCATGGATCGCTTCGGCCTGGAGGCCTTCCTGCCCACGGACGAGCGGGTTAAAACCGTCGCCACCCTGTGCGAAAAAGGCTATGCGGGACAGATGGTGATTTCCCACGACTCCTGCAGCTTCCAGGATTTCTTCGATGGCGAATACATTGAGAAATTCGCCCCTAACTGGTGTTACGAACATGTGCCCCGCGATGTTCTCCCAGCGTTGACCGCTGCCGGTGTCAGCCAGGCGGACATTGACACCATGATGGTGGCCAACCCGAAAAAGGTCTTCTCAACTTCCGGCGGTTATTGATCCGCATCAATCGCCTGATTTAGCAAAGACCTGAAAAACCGGCGCCATTGTCGCCGGTTTTTTTATGCGGGTTTGTCCGTTACAGAACGAATCAGGCCCTCCTGCATGCAAGAGGCCACCAGCGCGCCGTCGCGGCTAAAAATCTTGCCCGAGTTGAGTCCACGCGCTTGTGATGCCGAAGGACTGTCCATCACATACAACAGCCAATCGTCCACGCGAAAAGGGCGATGAAACCACATGGCGTGATCGAGACTGGCCGACCTCACCTCGCCGGTAAAAAACTTGACCCCATGGGGTTTTAGCGACGTACCAATCAGATAAAAATCCGAGGCATAGGCCAGTACCGCCTGGTGCAGGTCGGGGTCGTCCGGCATTTTCCCGACCGCGCGCATCCAAAGCATCTGCTCGGGTGGCCCGCTTTTGTCGGAATAAAAAGCCTCGGGGGCGACAGGACGCAATTCCACTGGCCGCTCGCGGGCAAAAAACTCCCGCTGATCCTCGGGCAACAGGTGAGCAAGGGATACCCGATAGCCCTGATCCGATTCTAGTGTTTCTGGTGGTGGCGCCGCGGGCGCGTCGCACTGGTGATTGAAACCCTGTTCGGCAAGCTGATAGGAAATCGCGGCGGTAAATATCGCCTTGCCGTTTTGAATCGCCACCACCCTGCGGGTAGCAAAAGTGCCGCCATCACGAATCCGATCGACCTCGTATACCACGGGCTTGGCTTTATCTCCGGCGCGGAGAAAATAACTGTGCAGGGAGTGAACGCTACGCCCGTCCACCGTCGCACTGGCCGCCGCCATGGCCTGGGCCAGCACCTGTCCGCCAAAGATACTGGGCGAGCCGATATCCTGATTCTGGCCACGAAACAGATTCGCTTCAAGGCGTTCAAGAGATAACAGAGCGATGAGTTCTTCAATTTTCATAAGCAACTTTTCCGTGCTTAGCTATACTAACCTGGCGAGAAAACAGGTTTGCGGATTGTCTTTTTTAGGGCCATCTCGGAGACCTTTGCAGGACGGATCCGATAAGAAACCAACTGATTTCAACGCGGCAAAACAAAAATTCCAGATCGGGAAAGATGTAATGACTGCAGACAACATGCCCTATAAAAAGAAAAGCCTGGCGGTGAACGGATACAACATGAGCTATGTGGACGAAGGTAAAGGCGACCCCATTGTCTTCCTCCACGGCAACCCGACCTCATCCTACCTGTGGCGTAATATCATACCTTACTGTGAACAATTAGGCCGCTGTATTGCACCCGACCTAATCGGCATGGGCGACTCCGACAAACTCGTGCCCTCGGGGCCGCAACGCTATCGGTTTATCGAACATCGTGAGTTTCTCGACGCCCTCCTGGCAGCCCTGGGTGTTGAGCGGAATGTCACCCTGATAGTCCACGACTGGGGCTCGGCCCTGGGTTTTGACTGGGCCAACCGGCACCGGGAGGCGGTCAGAGGCATCGCCTATATGGAAGCGGTGGTGCGGCCCGTCACCTGGGACGAGTGGCCGACGGTGATAAAACCCGTGTTTCAGGGCTTTCGCTCCCCCGCCGGCGAAAAAATGGTGCTAGAAGACAATGTGTTTATCGAACAGGTATTACCCGGCGCCATTATGCGTAAGCTAAGCGACACTGAAATGGCCCACTACCGGGCGCCTTTCACCAATCCCGGCGAGGACCGTCGCCCGACGCTGACGTGGCCAAGGCAAATTCCCATCGACGGTGAACCGGAAGATGTCGTCGCCATCGTCCAGAACTACAGTGAGTGGTTAAGTCAAAGTCAGGTACCAAAGCTATTTATCAACGCCGAGCCCGGCGCGATTTTGCGGGGCGCTCCACGGGAGTTTTGCCGCGCCTGGCCGGCGCAAACAGAGGTGACTGTCGCGGGAACTCACTTTATTCAGGAGGATTCGCCCGATGAAATCGGCCAGGCCATCGCCAACTGGTTGAACACTCTGGTTTAAGCAACGATGAACGCATTAAGGAGTTCATTCATAATCTGGCCAATCACCCTTTAGGCGTCATTTTTCATTTGCAGGGCTTGCTGATAGAGCCGATTGCGGGAACCGCCGGTTATCTTAGCCGCCAGATTAGCCGCCTGCTTGACCGACAAGTCCTCCAACAGAACCGACAGAACACGCGTCTGTTCCTGGCTGTCGGCACTGACGGAGGAATCGGCGCAGCCCTGCACCACCAGCACCAGCTCACCCCGCTGCTGATCAGTATCTTCAGTCACCCGCTCCAGCAAAGCGCCAACGCTGGTTTTGATTACTGTTTCATAGGTCTTGGTCAGCTCACGCGCCAGCACCACTTCCCGCGCAGAACCTAGCACCTCGGACAGATCACTGAGCATCGCCTGTATACGGTGGGGTGCTTCGTAAAAAATCAGCGTGCGAGGCTCCCTGTCCAGCGCTTCGAGCGCGGCGCGGCGCTGATTTTGTTTGGCAGGTAAAAATCCTTCAAAGACGAATCGGTCGCTGGCCAGACCAGCAACGCTCAGAGCTGCCATGGCCGCGCAGGCGCCTGGCACCGGGCTGACAATTGCCCCCATCGCCTGCGCTTCGCGAACCAGGCGATAACCGGGGTCTGAAATCAGGGGTGTCCCGGCATCGCTGATTAACGCGACCTGCTCGTCGCGAGCCAGCGCCTCCAGCACCTTGCGGACCTTACTTTCGTCGCTGTGATCATGATAAGAAATCAGGGGGCTGGAAATATTAAAATGCCTGAGTAGCTGGCCACTACGGCGGGTATCCTCCGCCGCGATCAGGTCCACCGTCTGGAGTATCTCCAAAGCGCGAGGTACCATGTCCCGCAGGTTACCGATCGGTGTCGCCACTACATACAGTGTTCCAGCCATAGAATTACAGAGTCTCGATGACGTGAAGTTAAAAACCACGGGCCAGGCGCCGAACACCCTTATCCTGACCACTTTACTGTTGTCAATTGTGTCCCTGATGGCCTGCCAGGGCACAGGCGAACCGGCACCACAAGCATACACCAGTGAACCTTCGTTGCAGCAAAAGGCTGAACAAGCCGTACTGGCAGCCAGGGCCAGCACTGGTGCCGAACGAGCGCGCCACCTGCTTGAAGGCGCTGCCTACTATCGGACTCTCGGGCAGTCCGATAAGGTATGGGAAACACTAAAAGCAGTGGATGCCACGCAACTCTCTGGCGAGGCGCTGGGCCAGTATACGAGCCTTTACGCACCTTCCTTACTGGCGCAACACAAACACTTCCAGGCCCGGGATCTGCTCACGGCGTCAAAGCTGGAATCCATCCTGGCGACCTTGCCCGCTGACCTCCACAGCGACCTGCGTCGCCAGCGCGGCGATCTATTTTCGCTACTCGGAGAAGACCGCGCGGCGATCAAGGAATATGTGACACTGTCCCGGCTCTCGAGCGACTCCAACTACATCAAGGGCATTCACAACAAGATCTGGAATATTCTCAGTCACGCACCCAGCGCCACCCTGCAAGCCCAAAGCGCGAACACACAGGGAATGGATATGCAGGGCTGGTATCAACTCGCCCTTGCCGCCCGTGGCCTGGGCGATATCAGCCAGCAACAGAACCAGATCGCTCAGTGGCGGCAACGCTGGTCGACCCACCCCGCCAGCGTTCACCCACCGGCAAATCTGGATATCATCATTAGCGGCGATCCTGTCTCGCCCACTCAGGTTGCGTTGTTGTTACCCCTGACCGGTAATTACGGCGAGGCGGGCAGGGTAATTCGCGATGGCTTTCTTGCTGCCTACTATGACAGCCTGGGCCAGGGCGGCGGAACACCGCTGATTAAAATCTATGACACCACCTCTGGGAGCACTCCCGATCTCTACCAACAGGCTGTCGCCGAGGGCGCCCGGGTGACAATAGGTCCCTTGCGCAAGGAAAACCTCGCTGAGCTGCAAGCATTACCAGACCTGCCAGTACCGGTTATCGGCCTCAATTATCTGGACGAAGCTGAAAACGGTGATACAACCCCATCGGTAAGCCCCAGGCCAGCCAACCTGTTTCAGTTTGGCCTGTCCATCGCCGACGAAACCAAACAGGTCGCCGAGCGCGCCTGGCTGGAAGGACGCCGCGCCGCTTATGTCATGACCCCGGACACCGGCTGGGGTGAACGGGCGCGGACCGCCTTTGCCGAACACTGGCTCCGCCTTGGCGGCACACTGGTCAGTACACCACCTTATTCGCTCAGTCAGACCGACTTCACCAGGATCATCAAGCCCGGCATGTTGCTTGACGAAAGCGCCCAACGGGCGCAGAAAATACAGCGCACACTGGGAAAGAACATTGAGTCTAAACCCCGGCGTCGCCACGATATCGACATGATCTTTCTAGTTGCCCTGCCAGCCCAGGGACGCTCCATTAAACCGACACTGGACTTTTTCTACGCCCACGACTTACCCGTTTACGCCACCTCGCACATTTATGCCAACAGCGGGCCCACTTATCTTAACCAGGACTTACAAGGGATACGTTTTAGCGCCATGCCCTGGACCCTGCCCGGCATGGTCGACAGTCACTTGTTACCGGACGAGACGCTACGAGATACTTATCGCCACCTCTACGCACTGGGTATTGATGCCTATCAGTTGTTCCAGCGACTGGGCTTGATGCAGGCTTCACCACAAATGCAGCTCTACGGGCACACTGGCACCTTGACGCTGGCGTCGGACAATACCATCCGGCGAGTTCAGCCCTGGGCCCAGTTCAGTGGCAACCAGGTCCGCACTGCTGGACAACTACGGGCGGATTGAACCATGGCGCCTGGCAAAACCGCCGACCTCGGGGCAAAGGCCGAACAACTGGCCTGCAAGCTACTGCGCAGTCACGGCCTAAAAATCAAGGCCCGTAATTATCGAACCCGGCGTGGTGAGGTAGACATCATAGCCGAAGATGGAGAAACCCTGGTGTTTGTGGAGGTACGACTGCGCAGTAATGCGAGGTTTGGCGGAGCCAGGGAAAGTATTACCCCACGCAAGCAACAACGCATTATTCTGGCCAGCCAACACTATCTACAACAGGAAGACGGCAACTCCCGCCCCTGTCGCTTTGATACAATCTGCCTTGACCGGAAAACCGGCGCCTCAAGCAGCAACGCCGAGTGGATTAAAGACGCCTTTAGCAGCGGTGCGGGTTGGTAACCGGTTTTCCAGGGTAGTGAGGGCCAGGGAACTTCTCCATCTCCCAAACAACCAATAGCCGAGGGACCCGGTATCCTTAACAAAACACTAGCACCAAGAGAATATTGGCATTCAAAGGAAGCGATTCGATGACCAGAACCTGGCTGATTTTGATTATTTTCACTTCGATTTTGGTTAACGGCTGCACCAGCGCCATCCATGCCGTCACCAGTGAGCCCATTCAGCCCGACCCCGCCAAAACATCCATCGGCACCGATCTCGACGATCTACAGATGGACACCCTTATCGGCGTTAATATCAAAAAAGCCCACCCCCAGCTTGAGCGCGCCCATGTCAATGTACACACCTATAATAAAATCGTTCTGCTTACCGGCGAAGTGCCCTCCACTGACATGCGCACCCTGGCAGGCGAAACCGCACGGGCTTTCCGTGGCGTGCGCCAGGTCTATAACGAACTGGAGATCCAGGGCGCGACCTCTTTTCTGGCGCGTACCAATGACAGCTGGATAAGCACCAAGGTCAAAAGCAAGCTGGTCGCTAACCGTGAAATAAAAAGCGGTAACACCAAAGTCATCACCGAAAACAGCGTGGTCTACCTGATGGGTCTGGTTACCCGCCAGCAGGCAGACGCCATCAGCCACATCGCCAGCAATACTCGCGGTGTGCGCAAAGTGGTTCGGGTATTTGAATATATCGACTAGCTTCCGTTCACACTAATACGCGTCAACCCACTACCGTATCAGCACTGATACCAAGCAAACTGCAATGACCACACCTCTTTGGCAGCCCACTGCCGAACAAATCAATCGAAGCAACATGATCGACTACATTCGCTTTATCGAAAGTGAATATGACGTGACCTTTGAAAATTACGCGCAGTTTCACCGGTGGTCCGTCGATCAAGCCAGCGATTTCTGGGCCAGTATCTGGCGCTACAGCGATATTGTTGCCAGCGAACCGTGGCAAGAGATTCTGACGGATGGAGAGCGCTTCCCCGGCGCCCGCTGGTTTACCGGCGCCAGACTCAATTTTGCGGAAAACCTACTGCGCTTTGCCCACAAAGCCGATCACCGGGACAAAACCGCCCTGGTCTCGCGCCTGGAAAATGGCGAGCGCTACAACCTGAC
>DLXZ01000176.1:2509-5118 GCA_003448675.1 Porticoccaceae bacterium | reverse complement strand
GACAAAACCACCATTGTAGGTACCATCCTGACGGCGGTTTTCCTCGCCTTCAAAATTGTAATAACCGGGGGTGCACTCCTTGTTGCGATCGGTGCGGCCGCGGAATTTGATCACTTCCTGGACCCAGAATTCCTCTGATTCCTCCGAGACGTCCATCGTCTGATAGCCGTTTTTGCGACAGTAATCGACACAGGCGGCGATATGGCTACCCTGACATTGCATCATGTCGGTCAGGTTGAACTGAAATGAGGCCTGGTAGCCATTCATGATGAAAAGGTTGGGAAAACCTTTTGAATGGATGCCGAACAGGGTGCGTATGCCGTCCTGGTATTTGTTGTTAATTTCGACGCCATTTTCCCCGATGATTTCGTTATAGATGCCGGTTTTTTGTATCACAAAACCGGTGGCGTAGATCAGCAAATCGAGCTCGTACTGCTTGCCATCAACCACGGGACCCTTTTCGTTAATTTCGGTCACGCCCTTACCGTGGGTGTCCACCAGGTGCACGTTGGGGCGGTTGAAGGTGGGCAGGTAGTCCTCGTGGAAACAGGGCCGCTTGCACATCATCATGTACCAGGGCTTGAGGGCCTCGGCGGTGTCCTTGTCCTCGACGATCTCTTCAATGCGATGGTGAATACGCATCATGGCGTCGATATTGGCGTTTTCCTGACGGCGCAGTTTTTCCTCCCGGGGCATGGCCTTGATTTTGGCGATGGCTTCCTCGCTCAGTCGTTTCGGACGCAGAAAGATTTCCCTGCGCTTTGCCTGCCAGCCCGCCGGCAGGCTTTTTGCCCACTCCGGGTCGGTTTCCCAGTCGTCACGCACATCGATTGAGGATGGCGTACGCTGGAATACATAGAGCTCCCTGGCGTTGGCGCCGAGTCCAGGCACTGCCTGTACTGCAGTCGCGCCGGTGCCGATAATGCCGACTTTCTTATCCTTGAGTTTGGACAGGTCGTCGCCGGTGTAGTCGTAATCCCAGCGTGAGGTGTGGAAGGAATGGCCCTTAAAGGTTTCCATGCCTTTGATGCGGGTGAGCTTGGGTTTGGACAAAATACCGTTGGCGCAAATCACAAAGCGGGCCTTCATATGATCGCCGCGATCGGTTTTGATGTGCCACATCTGTTCGTTTTTGTTCCATACGGTGGCGGTGACCGTGGTCTGAAAAACCGCCAGCTTATATAGATCATATTTCTCGGCGATGGCCTGGCAGTGCTGGTAGATTTCATCACCCCGCGCGTAGCGATGCTTCGGCACGTAGTTCATTTCATCGAGCAGGGGCAAATAGTCGTAGGAGGGCACGTCACAGGCGATACCGGGATAGCGGTTCCAGTACCAGGTGCCGCCTACATCGGAGCCACGCTCAACAATGCGAATGCTTTCGACACCCACTTCCCGCAGTCGGGCAGAGGTCAGCAACGCGGAAAAGCCACCGCCGATAAACAGGCATTCGACCGTGTCGGTCAGAGGTTCGCGCTCGATAAATTCCTCGGCGTAGGGGTCATTGTCATACTTGGCCATTTCACCGGCCAGATCCTGGTCGTACTGCTTGCTACCCTCGGGCCGGTAGTTAATGCGGATATCCCGCTCCTTGGCAAAGCGCTTTTTGATGGCCTCGTAATATTCCTGGGGATGGCTTTCCTCGGACAGCGGGTCCATCACGCCAAATTGCGGCGAATCCAGATGCAGGGCACCGTGCATGACTATGTCTTCGTCGGTTGTAGTGCTCATGGTTATCTCCGTTAAAGCGAATATGTGTAGCTTAATTAACATGCGCCGCCTGGTAGCGATTTGCTAGCGGTGTGGTCGGGGCTTATGGAGATTATTGAAAAGCGTTCTATCTGCCCCGAATAAGCGGTTCGATCTGGATTATAGGTCAGTACCTTGTCAGATGCCTGTTCGAGCGTATTGGCTAGGTGATGGGCTGGCGGGGATACGGTCAAAAGTCATGCGGCAGCTGAGATCAGCTTTGTTTGGTGACCTTGTCCAGGGCGCCCATGGCGAAAGCCGAGAGGACAAAGGTCAGGTGCATAATGACATACCAAAGTAATTTGTCATTATTAATATTGGTAGCGTTCATAAATATCTTGAGCAGGTGGATGCTCGAGATGGCGACAATGCTGGCGGCGATTTTCATCTTCAGCGAAGATGTATCCATCTTGCCCAGCCAGCTAAGCTTTTCTTCGTTCTCATCCACATCCAGTTGCGAAACGAAGTTTTCATAGCCGCTCATCATCACCATCACGATAAGCCCGCCCACCATGGCGATGTCGATGAGCGACAGCACCACCAGAATCATGTCCGCCTCCGCCATTTCGACAACGTGGGGCAGCAGATGAAAAACTTCCTGAAAAAACTTGATGCCCAGGGCCAGCAGGGCCAGAGTCAGGCCCAGATAAATCGGGGCTAGAAGCCAGCGGGAGCGGTACATGGTTTTTTCTATCAGACGTTCTATCTTGTCCATCGAATCAGCGTTTGCCTTAGGTGGGTTTGTTGGTGTTCAAAAAACGGGCGGGATTCTACTATGGTTTTTGATCCGGTGTGCAGGCAGCCAGCCTGCGAAGCTGACTGGTTTGGAATTCAAGGTCGCGTGATCTTGTTCGGCGAAA
>DLXZ01000176.1:0-2286 GCA_003448675.1 Porticoccaceae bacterium | reverse complement strand
CCCGCAGTACTAACCAGAAGCTGGCCATCCTGAACGGTAATTTCCAGATGCATATTTCTATCGGCCAGATTGGCTAGTTGCTGTGTTTCTACCCCGGGCAGTTTGAAGATTTGGACGTTACGTAGCTGGGCAACCTCCTTGTTATTCTTCACCCACCAATGTTCAGCGCCACCACCGTAGTTGTAGACGAAGACTTGTGCCGCCAGCTTCGAGGCTTTGCGCAAGCGTTTGATATCCGGTTGGCCCAGTTCAATCCAGGTTTCAATCTCCCCCTGAAGGTTTTTTTGCCATAAATCCGGCTCCTGGTCGGTACTGAGGCCGCGCGTGAATTGCAAGCAGTCGCTGGCATGAATGGCAAAAGCCAGCAAGCGGATCATCATCCTTTCGTCGGTTTCCGAAGGGTGCCTGGCCAGCGTCAGTGTATGGTCGGCATAATAGGCGCGGTCGATGTCCGCCAATTTGAGATGTGCTTTGAATATCGTGGCTTTCAGCGCCATGTCAGGACAGTCCTGTAATCAGAAACGCGGTATTTTTTAGCGATGACCGCCAGCAATGCCAGTTGAGAGCAATCTGGTTGGTGCTGCGAGAGACTTGCTGCCACAAGTTGACGTACTTCGTGGCATTGTGAGGTATTAAAAGCTACATTTGCCAGTCGAGGATAGCTCATTTCCCGTACAAGCTCATACTAAATGGAGAAACTCATGCAACGTGTACTGACTCTGGTCCTGTGTCTTACCCTCATCGCCTGTGGCCAATCCAGCAGTGATCCCGCCCAGGTGGCACAACAGTATTGGGCCGCAGTGCAGCAGGCTGATAAAGCCTCCCAGGATGAATTGACCGCACCCACGGAGCCGTCGGCCAGTATGTCCGTATTCAGCGGTGAAATGACAATGGAGTCGGACAAGGTTCGTGAAATCCGCTTTGGTGAACCAATAGCCGAAGCCGAGCGTGCGCGGGTCCCGACCACGATTATTCCAGAACCCGATGCCCAGGGCGGTAGCCCAGAGGTCGCGGAAATCAGTTTCGATACCCAGTTGGTGAAAGTCGGTGGTGAATGGAAGGTCGATAAGGCCGTCACCGATAAAAACATGATGGGCGCCGCTTTTGCCGCCGCCATGGCCGCCATGGGAGAAGCTTTTGGTGAGGGCATGAAAGGCGCGGTGGAGGGTATTGGCGAGGCGCTCACCGAGGGTATGCAGGGCCTCGCGGAAGGTCTGGCGGAGGGGATGTCCGAAGGCCTGGATATTATTGAGGAAAGCGCTAATCAGCTTGACTCTCAAGCCCAACAACAAGCCTATGTGCCGCCCGTGGTGCTGCCCGCGCGCGTCAATGGTGCTATTCGCGGCACGGAAGTCCAGTTAAGCAGCGCCGAGTGGTCAAATACCCTGGCTATCTACGAAGGCGATGGCTGGGGCTTTAACCCGAGTCTGTTGATCTTTTTGTTTTTGAAAGACGGTGAGTTACCCGAGGATCGCACCATAACGGTCAGCGCGGGAGACCAAAGTTATAACAATCCCCACGTTCATTACCGTTGGTTAGATCCAGAGAGTGGCGATATACAAACTGCTGTGGCCGCCGCAGACTACGATATGGTACTTAAGTTTGGTGAGGTGAAAGATAAACGTGTATTGGGGGAGATCGAGTTTTCGGTTCCGGGTGAAGACACACGTGTATCGGGAACATTTGAGATTGAACTTCCAGAATAAATTGGTAATTGTGTTGATTTGGTAAAGCATGCGTCGCATGGGATGCAAATAGCAAAACCCGAGATATGGGTGCAATAGAGATATTTTTACTATGATGCTTATACATGCAACACAGGGATGTAGTCATGCAATTAATAAATAAATGCTGCCTTTTTATCTGCCGGGCTATTTTTGGTTTAATTGTCGCTGTTACTGCCCATGGGGCCTCAAGCATTGAGATAGAGAGCAGTAGTCTTCCTCCAGACCCGGGTAAAGAAGGTAAGCGGACGCTGATGGGTATCGACAGCGATAGCGATGGTCTGCGGGATGATGTGCAACGTTATATTTACCTCACTTACCCGGATCGGCCCAACGTGCAAGGTGCGCTTACCCAATACGCTCTTTTACTACAGAAAACCGTGGATCCAAACCGAGAAATTGGTACCGGAAGAGCGCTTGCAAATGAAAAAGGTGAAGCGATGGGATGTGTACATCACTTTATGCCTGATGAATTTTACGAGGCTACACGCCGGCTAAAAGCTGAGATTATCAATACCTATGATCGAGCTAAAAAATATTTGGCCTATGACGAAGAATTAAT
>DLXZ01000237.1:13685-17316 GCA_003448675.1 Porticoccaceae bacterium | reverse complement strand
TTAGGCTCAGTGCACCCTACATATCCGCTGGCGTGCTAAAGAATGAGTAACCGTCGTGTGTCCTGCGGTTAACGTACTTTATATTCTGGCTCACTATGGCCCTAATGCCCCCGCTCACGACGGTAACGTTGTGGCGAAACGCCCATCACTTTTTTAAACAATCGCGAAAAATAATAGGGGTCATCATAGCCCAGCCGGGCGGCAATCTGCGCCAGGGTGTCGTCGCTGATATCCAGCAGATAGCAGGCATGGCTGACCTTGATGCGTTGAAAGGCCTGCATGGGAGTTTGCCCGGTCTGGCGTTTGTATTCGCGGATAAAATGGTAGCGCGACAGCGTACTGGTGGCGCTCACCAGCTCGTCCAGATTGAGACGGCGGGTGAGGGCGGTCTGCAGGTAGCTGTTGACCCGGTTGATGTCCAGGGAGGCGTGGCGGGTGGTGTACTGGCGGCGCATCAGGGCCGCAAAGGCCAGCAGGCTGCGCAGCAGGTTGGCGGCGTAGACCAGGTGCTCCGGCTGTACCCGGGTGGCGGCGGCGAGCAGGGCCTGAAATTCCTCTGCCAATCGTGAATGTACCCCCACCGTTACCCGCTGACGCTCCACGCCCTCCCCGGCAATTTCGTCAAAATACCCTGCGACCTCATCCCCCCCTAAATGCACCCAGTAAATACTCCAGGGATCACTGTCGTCCGCCTGATAGCGATGGGGAAGCCCTTCCGGCAGCAGTAACAGATCCCCGGCGGTTACCGCCAATGTCTGGCCCTCGACCTGTAGCTGGCCCTGGCCTGAGACGCAGTAAATCAGCAGATCATCCGCGGGATTCGCCCGGCGCATGCGGTGTCCGCTGGCATGGGGGTAGTAGCCGACGCCATGGGGCAGGCAGCCGCGACAGAGTGGGTGCGCCGTCATGGTGGCCAGCACCGCCGGGGGCACCACGGTGCGCTGGCCACTGGCGGGCAGCGGCCAGCGGGAGGTTTCCGCCGGGTGGTTGTCGGGGTCGGTTGAAGAGCTCATAAGCAGCAATATAGTCCATCATGGGTCAAAAGTGGCTATCTCTATCCGCCGGAGGCTGTGCTACAACGTATTCAGAGGTTCCTTAACGCGCAGACTCGCTTCACGCTGGCTCGCCAGCCCAAACAAGAATGGAGACCCCATGGCTCGTCAACTCCCCATGCTGATCAATGGCGAATTCGTCGCCAGCCAGACCGACCAGTGGATACCGGTTACCAATCCGGCCACGCAAGAGGTGCTGTGCGAAGCCCCGGCAGCCACCGCCGGCGAAATGGAGCAGGCCATCGCTTCCGCCAAGGCGGCCTTTGCCGACTGGAAGGAAGTGCCGGTGTCCGAGCGGGCGCGATTGATGCTGCGTTACCAGGCCCTGCTCAAGGAGCACCAGGAAGAGATTGCCGAGATCCTCAGCCAGGAAACCGGCAAGACCTTCGAGGATGCCAAGGGGGATGTCTGGCGCGGTATCGAAGTCGCCGAACAGGCCGCTAACATTGCCTCGTTGATGATGGGGGAAACGGTGGAAAACGTGGCGCGCAGCATCGACACGCATTCCTGGACCCAGCCGCTGGGCGTATGCGCAGGCATTACCCCCTTCAACTTTCCCGCCATGATCCCGCTGTGGATGTTCCCGCTGGCCATCGCCTGCGGCAACACCTTTATCCTCAAACCCTCCGAGCGCGACCCGCTAACCCCGACCCGTCTGGTGGAATTGTTTGAAGAGGCCGGCGCGCCGAAGGGCGTACTGCAGGTGATTCATGGCGGCGCCCACCAGGTGGATTACCTGCTGGAGCACCCGGATATCTGCGCCGGTTCTTTCGTTGGCTCGGTGCCCGTGGGCAAGCATATCTACCGCAAAGGCACCGAAAACCTCAAGCGCATGCAGTGCATGACCGGCGCCAACAACCACATGGTGGTGATGCCCGATGCCAACAAGAGCCAGGTCATTAACAACATCATCGGCTCCGCCTTTGGCGCGGCGGGGCAGCGCTGCATGGCCATTCCCAATGTGATTCTGGTGGGCGAAGCCGCCCAATGGGCGCCGGACATTGCCGAGGCCGCCAAAGCCATTCGCCCCGGCGTCTGGTCCGACAAGGGCGCGGCCTACGGCCCGCAAACCAATTCCGCGGCCAAGGAAAAAATTATCGGCCTGATTGCTGGCGCCAAAGAAGAAGGCGCCACCTGCCTGCTCGATGGCAGCGACTGCGTGGTGGAGGGCTACCCGGACGGCAACTGGATCGGCCCCACCATCTTCACCGATGTCACCCGCGACATGAGTATCTACAAGGAGGAAGTCTTCGGCCCGGTGCTGTGCCTGCTGACCATGGATACGTTGGATGACGCGATTGCCGCGATTAACGAAGACTTCCGCGGCAATGGCACCTCTATCTTTACCGCCTCAGGCGGTGCGGCGCGCAAATACCAGCACGAAATTCTGGTGGGCCAGGTAGGCATCAACGTGCCCATTCCGGTGCCCCTGCCGTTTTTCTCTTTCACCGGCTGGCGTGGTTCCTTCCATGGCGATCTGCACGCTTACGGCAAGCAGGCGGTGCGTTTTTATACCGAGACCAAAACCATCACCGCCCGCTGGTTTGAGGACGACGTCGCCACCGGGCCCAATATGTCGATTAACCTGAAATAAGCGGGCGCGGCGATGGACTTCAGTCTCAGCGAAGATCAACGCGCCTTTCAGGATGCCGCCCGCGCCTTTGCCGAAGGTGAGATGGCGCCCCACGCCGCCCAGTGGGACGAAGAAAAAATCTTCCCCCGCGATACCATTGCCGCGGCCGGCGCCATGGGGTTTTGCGGCATGTACAGCCCAGAAGCAGTGGGCGGTATGGGCATGTCGCGGCTTGACGCGACCCTGATTCTCGAAGAACTGGCCGCTGCTTGCCCCTCCACCGCCGCGTTTATTTCCATCCACAACATGGCCACCTGGATGGCCTGCACCTGGGGCACGGAAACCTTACATAAGGACTATTGCGGCAAGTTGGTCACCGGCGAAAAACTGGCCTCCTATTGCCTGACCGAGCCCAATGCCGGCAGTGATGCGGCTTCTATTAGCACCAGGGCCGTCCGCGATGGCGATGACTACCTGATCGACGGCGGCAAGTCCTTTATCAGCGGCGCTGGCAGTACCGACGTGCTCGTGCTGATGACCCGCACCGGCAGCACGGAATCCGGTGCCGCCGGCATCACGGCCTTTGCGGTGCCGGCCGACCTGCCCGGCATCAGCTACGGTAAAAACGAAAGCAAAATGGGCTGGAACAGCCAGCCCACCCGCACGATTACTTTTGAGAGCGCGCGCGTCCCGGCGACTTACCGGCTGGGTGAAGAGGGCGAGGGTTTTAAAATCGCCATGAAAGGCCTCGACGGGGGGCGCATTAACATCGCCACCTGCTCGGTGGGCGCGGCCCAGGCCACCCTTAACCATGCCCAGCAGTACGTGCAGGAGCGCAAACAGTTCGGCAAACCGGTGGCCAGTTTTCAGGCCCTGCAATTCAAACTGGCTGATATGGTCACCGAGCTGGTGGCGGCGCGGCAGATGGTGCGCCTGGCCGCCAGCAAGCTCGATGCTAACGATGCCGACAAAACCACGTATTGTGCGATGGCCAAGCGCCTGGCCA
>DLXZ01000237.1:11142-13379 GCA_003448675.1 Porticoccaceae bacterium | reverse complement strand
CATCGAGCGCTTTCTGCGCGATGCCCGGGTGCATCAAATTCTTGAAGGCACCAACGAAATCATGCGCGTGATTGTTGCGCGCCGAATCCTTGAGGATGGCGCCACTGATCTCATCCGATAACCGGCCCTAGTCCATACAGATAGATTTAAGGAGCAACCATGAGCGAACTACTCAAAGTCGAAAAACGCGGCCGCACGGCCATCCTCACCATGAACAACCCGCCGGCCAACACCTGGACGCCGGAAAGCCTGGCCTTTCTTGAGCAAACCATTGCCGAGCTGAACGCCGACAAAGACAACTTTTCCCTGATTCTGGCCAGCGAGAGCGAGAAGTTCTTTAGCGCCGGCGCCGAGCTGACCCGCTTTAACCACGACGACACCGGAGTCGCCTTCGACTTTATCAAGGCCTTTGGCACTGCCTTCGAGGCCCTGACCAACTACCAGGGCGTGTCCTTTGCGGCGATCACCGGCTACGCCATGGGTGGTGGGCTGGAATGCGCGCTGGCCTGTGATATTCGCATCGCCGAGGAACAATCCCGCATGGCGCTGCCCGAGTGCACCGTCGGCCTGCTGCCCGGCGGCCTCGGCACCCAACACCTGCCCTGGCTGATCGGCGAGGGCTGGGCCAAGCGCATGATTCTGCTGGGCGAGCACGTCAAGGCCGACAAGGCCGCCGAGATCGGGTTGGTGCAGGAAGTGGTGCCCACCGGCCAGGCGCTGGAAAAAGCACTGGAGCTGGCCGCCAAGGTCGAGGGCCAGAGCCCAACCTCCGTGCGCATCTGCAAGGCGTTGACCATGTCCTCCCGCGAGCGCCCCCTGAACAGTGGTATGAAGTTTGAGCGCGATGCCTTTATGGATCTGTGGGGCAGTCAGGATCAAAAAGAGGGCGTTGCCGCCTTTGTTGAAAAGCGTAAGCCCGAGTGGAAGAACGGCTGAATAGACCCTTGCGTGAACTGAATCCGGGAGAAAAATAAATGGCAGAACCCGCCGTAGTGTTTCGCGAAATACCCTGCGCGGACGGTAAAAAAATCGCCCACGCGACGTTGAACGCGGAGCAATCCCTGAATTCCCTGAGCCTGGAGATGGTCGACCTGCTCGCCGCCGAGGCCGACAAATGGGAGCGTGATGACAGCATCGTCTGCATCCTGCTCGACGGCGCTGGCGATAAGGCCCTGGCCGCCGGGGGCGATATTCGCATGCTCTACGAATCCATGGTCGAATCCGGCGAGGGCTACAACGCCTACGCCACCGACTTTTTCTCCCGGGAATACCGCTTCAATTACCGCATGCACAACTTCCCCAAGCCGATTATTGTCTGGGGTAATGGTGTCGTCATGGGCGGCGGCATGGGCCTGCTTGAAGGCGGTGACTTCCGCGTGGTCACCGAGAGCACCCGCATCGCCATGCCCGAGGTCACCATTGGGCTGCTACCTGATGTCGGCGGCACCTGGTTTTTAAATCAGGCCCGGGGCAACAGCGGTTTGTTCCTGGCCCTGACCGGCGCGCAAATTAACGCCACCGATGCCCTCTATGCGAACCTGGCCGATGTCTTTGTGCCCCACGGCGAAAAAGCCACCGTGCTGGACGGCCTTGCCGCAATCATCTGGAGTGACCAAGTCGATCAGAACCGCAGCCAGATCGAAGCCCTGCTAAATGGTCTGCAAGAGCAGCACCGCGAACTGCTGCCCCCCGGCCAGCTTGAAGGCCACATGGGCTGGATAGAAGAAGTGACAGCCGGTGACAGCCTCGAACAAGTGGTGGCTGCCATCACCGCCTACGACGGCGACGACAAATGGCTCAGCCGCGCGGTTGCCACCTTGAAAAGCGGCTGCCCCGCCTCGGTGTATCTATCCTACGAACTCAACCGCCGGGGCCGCGACCTGCCCCTGAACGAATGCCTGCAACTGGAACTCAACGGCACCGTCAACTGCGCCAAGCGCGGGGTGTTCCGCGAAGGCGTGCGGGCCTTGATTATCGAAAAAGACAACAAGCCCAGCTTCGAGCCGGCGACCCTGGCCGAACTCAGCGCCGAGCTGCGCGAGCAATACCTCACCTGGCCGTGGCCGGATCGCCCCCATCCCCTGGCGGACCTGGGCGTCTAATAAAGCAGCTTATATCGCGGAACGAATTCAACGAATAAGGAAAAAAATCATGGCAAAAAAAGTCGCATTTTTTGGACTCGGTAATATGGGTGGCCCCATGGCTGCCAACCTGGTCAAGGCCGGCTTCTCGGTCTG
>DLXZ01000237.1:4177-10876 GCA_003448675.1 Porticoccaceae bacterium | reverse complement strand
CGGCGCCGACTTTGTTATCTCCATGCTGCCCAACGGCAAAATCGCCGAAAGCCTGTATATCGACGGTGCCGCGCTGCTCGATAAAGTCGAATCAAGCGCGCTGTTGATTGACTGTTCCACCGTGGCTGCCGCCAGCTCCCGCCGCATCGGCGAAGCCGCCAAACAACGCAAGCTGCGCGCTATCGACGCACCAGTCTCCGGCGGTGTTGCCGGTGCCGAGGCCGCCACCCTGGCCTTTATGTGTGGCGGCGAGGCCGCCGATGTCGAAGCCGCGAAGGAAGTCCTCACTCACATGGGCGCTAATATCTTCCACGCGGGGCCATCCGGCGCGGGCCAGGTCGCCAAGGCCTGCAACAATATGCTGCTGGCTATACACATGATTGGCACCGCCGAAGCCCTGCAACTGGGTGTCGACAACGGCCTCGACCCCAAAGCGCTGTCGGAAATCATGCTCAAAAGCTCCGGCTGCAACTGGTCGCTGGAAAAATACAACCCCTACCCTGGCGTCATGGACGGCGTGCCCGCCAGCCGCGACTACAGCGGCGGTTTTATGGTCAAGCTTATGCAAAAAGACCTGGGCCTGGCCATGGAAGCCGCGCTGGCCAGCCAATCCGCAACACCCATGGGTGGTCTTGCAGCCGCTTTGTACAACCTCCATGCCGGGCAGGAAGACGGCAATCCCGATCTCGACTTTTCCAGTATTCAGCGGTTTTTTGGGGAACAGTCATAAGCAGCCAGGCCCAGGCTCGTCGCGATAATGGCCAGAATTTGATATAAGGATTTCGTTAAGTCGAAAACCCTATGAGTGTTGGAGATAAAACGGATAGACCTGACAACCTGCTTTCGGCAGTAGCGCAGGTAAAATTCGGGACAGAACATGGACAAGTTCGACCGCATCCTTTCACTGCACCGTATATTCAATAACCACCGCCGGGGGTTGAGCCTCGCCCAACTCGCCGAGCTGCTGGAATGCTCCACCAAAACCGTCACCCGCGTTATCGAGCGCATGCGCGACGAATTAAACGCACCGATCGAATACATTCACGCCGAACACGGCTACCGTTACGCGGGCGACGAGCATGCCATGTTTGAGCTGCCCGGCCTCTGGCTTTCCGCTGGTGAGTTGCAATCCATGGTGCTGTTGCTGGGTATGCTCGAAAACCTCGGCAACAGCCTGCTGGCCCGCGAACTTAAAGCCGTCGACCAGCTGTTGACAAAAAACCTCAGTGCTCGTGGCCTCAGCGCCGACGACCTGGCCAAGCGTATTAAAGTGCTGCCCCTGGCCCATAGCGAAATCGACTCAAACACTTTTCTGCGCGTCGGCGAGGCCCTGTTGGGGCGTTGCCAACTCCGCCTCGATTACAGTGACTACGCCGGCAGGCGATCCGCACGCACCCTCAGCCCACAGACCCTGGTTTATTACCGCGACAACTGGTACCTCGATGCCTGGTGCCACCGCCGCAAAGCCCTGCGCACCTTCGCGCTGGCGCGTATCGAAAATGCCGAGTTGCTGTCAGAACCGGCGAAGGAAATAAGCGGCTCCCAACTGGCCGACCATTTCACCGCCGGCTACGGCATCTTCGCCGGAAGCGCCAATAAAAAGGCTCACCTGCGTTTTCTGCCTCCCGTAGCGTTGGAGATCTCCCGTCAACGCTGGCACCCCGAGCAACAGACCCGATGGCAAGGTAAAGATTACTATCTGTCCTTCCCCTACAGCGACGAGCGCGAACTGCTCCGCGACATCCTCCGCCACCTGCCCTATGTCGAAGTCCTTAAGCCCGCCAGCCTGCGCAAAGCCGTGCAACAGCGCTTGCAGACGTCACTTTTACTGTACAAACCGACATGACAGGTTTTGTCCATACGGAGGGATATAGTGATGGCTAATCATTCACCGGGCTGGCGCCAAGGAGATCTATCGTGAGTCCAGGCTATTGGGCCTATTGGGGTAAGGCCGCGCAGGCGGAGGAGCAGAAGACCGCGGTATATCACCTGCTGCCCTACCACTGCCTGGATGTAGCTGCGGTCGCAAGTCAATGGTGGGATTCGTCGGCAGCCATTAGAGCTAGTTTCTGTAGAGTGACCGGGCTCTCACAGTCTCAAACCAAAGCCTGGGTGCTTTTTTTTATTGCACTACATGATTTGGGGAAGCTCGATGTCCGTTTTCAACTCAAAGTACCCGAAGCACTCAAGGTCCTATGGCCAGATTTTGGAGAGGACGATGCTAACTCGGAGAGAGGTTACTACCACGGCCCGCAGGGATATCTGGCGTTTCGTAAGCAAATCTCCAGGAAGTTGGGCTTTGGCTTAGATTCAGCAAAAGATTGGCTTGCAGCGGTTTGTGGCCACCACGGTGATTTGCAAATGTCTGGGCAATGGCAAACTCCAGACGCAGAAGAATGGGTCATTGAGCGGGATGAAGAGGCGCGGTTGACTTGGGCTAACACGCTCGTAGATCTCTTTCTTAGACCCGCTCAGATCGACTATAGAGCACCCTTGCCCGATTGCCCGCCGATGTTGGCGGGCTTTTGTTCAGTGTGCGACTGGATTGGCTCTAACTCGGATTTTTTTACTTTCCAACCTAAACCGTATGAAGATGGATTGGAGGCTTATTGGGCGAAAGCTAGAAAAATAGCCTCCCCATTAATCGAAAAGTTCGGTTTGCATAAGCAGGGCCTTGGCATAACAGGGATGGAGGGCTTGTTTCCTAAGTTACGCCCGCGACAGCTTCAAACCATTGTCCAAAAGCTTAATTCGGCTCCAGGCCTAACGGTGATTGAAGCACCGACAGGCTCTGGTAAAACCGAAGCGGCATTGGCCTATGCCAGCGAACTTCTCAGTAAAAGCCGAGCGGATAGTGTGATTTTTGCTTTGCCAACTCAAGCAACGGCCGACGCGATGCTTGAGCGGTTGGAGGAGGTCGCTAACCGCCTATATGCAGATGGCGCGAATCTGGTCCTAGCCCATGGCAAGGCGCGTTTTAATCATGAGTTTCAGCGCGTTAAATCAGCAGCAGAACGGAGCGATGCGCAGGGGAAAGAAGCGGCTCAGGTGCAGTGTGCAAAATGGTTAGGGGAAAGCCGAAAACGGGTGTTTCTTGGGCAGATTGGTGTTTGCACGATTGATCAGGTGCTGATCTCGGTGCTCCCGGTACGTCACAATTTCGTTCGCAGTTTTGGCGTGCAAAAAAGCGTTCTTATCGTCGACGAAGTTCACGCCTACGATGCCTACATGTATGGCCTCTTAACCAAGGTGCTGGAGAACCAGAGCCGGGCTGGTGGCTCGGCGATTCTGCTATCGGCCACATTGCCAGCAGCCCATAAAGTCAAGTTGATCGAAGCATGGGCAAAAAACGTTGGGCCGGTTATTGATGAGCAAACTACCTATCCATTGGTGACGCAAGTCTGTGGTGAGGATATCAATTATCTTGAGATAGAAGACAAAACTCAGCTTCCTAAACCTCGGGAAGTACATATTGAGCTGGTGGCCACCGAAGACTGCTTGCCTGACGAAGACCTGATCAATCGAATAATTGATGCCGCGTCAAAGGGCGCGTTGGTCGGCATGGTCTGTAATCTAGTAGCCGATGCACAGCGGCTCTATCAAACGATTGCGGCGAGAGTTGAAGAACGTGGAGTGGAAATTCCCGTCGATATTTTTCATGCCCGCTATATCTATGCCGACCGGCAGCTGCATGAGCAACGCGTTAAAGACCACTACGGTAAAGACGCAGATCGAGATTTAGGGCGTATTCTGGTTGCAACCCAGGTAATCGAGCAGTCGCTCGATCTCGACTTTGATTGGTTGATTACACAAATCTGCCCGGTGGACCTGCTGTTTCAGCGCCTTGGCCGTTTGCATCGTCATGAGCGAGACAACCGGGCTTCAGTCTTTGCATCCGCGTCACGCGCGGTGGTGCTGGTGCCGACTGACGAAGAAGATTTTGGTCTGCATCAAGTTATCTATGCCTCCGCAAGACTACTATGGCGAACCCGTCAGTTGCTACGCGGTTCGGAAAAAATTCGTTTTCCTCAGGCATACCGCCACTGGATTGAACAGGTCTATAGCGAAGCCCCGTGGTCTGATGAGCCTGATAGTGTGGTGCAGTCCCATGAGGCCTACGAACAAAAATCAGAGGCCAGCTACTACGTTGCCCGCCAATTGAGTTCCGCAAATTACAACCCGTCTTCTGATACCGATGAAAACGTGGCATGTATGACCAGAGACGGTGATATGAACGCCAACTTACTCCTGTTGCAGGAATCGCCCCAAGGGTTACAAACCCTGTCTGGTGAACGGCTGGCTGAGCTAGATGAATGGCAACAACAGGAAACGATGATGCTGAATACTGTCGGCGTCCCCGCCAGTTGGAAAAAATGGCTGCCAGAAGCACTTACAAAGGACAATGACGTTGCTGAGCTTATTGGAGTGATGAGAAATGGCCACTGGGAGTGCCGTGAAGGTGCGGTGTTGTTGACCTATGATTCGAAGCTGGGTTTGGTGCGTAGAGAAGAATAACGTGGCCAAGTCTGGCTTGGCCACGAAGTGATCCCCACAGAGGTGGGGAAGGTAATTGACGAAAAATATTACTACTCAATACCTATGGTTCATCCCAAGTTTGGGAAATTTGATTATAAGCGATTTTATATTTACTTCTCAACACCTACTTGAATAATAATTGGTTGCTGGCTAGAATAGGTTCAAAAATCTGTTCGAGGCCGGCGCGTGAAAGATATTTTTGAAGGGTTCTCAAAGCTGCTAGAGACATGTAATCGAGTTAATGACAGGGGGCTATTGGTGCTTGTGTTGCTAATAATCTTCGCTGCTATCGTTCTGATTTAACCAGGATAGGAGCTAAAAGATGACTAACCTAATTGTTTCGTCGTGGATCCCGGTTCGCAGTACGTCAGGCATTGAGCAGATCAGCTTTCAGGAGTTGCTCATATCGGATGCTCCCTACCACCTGGCGCTACCCCGCGACGATATGGAGCTGGCCACTTTGCAGTTGCTGGTTTCGTTGGTGCAGGTAGTGGCGCAGCCACCAAGTGCAGCGGCATTACGGCAGCGCGCACAGAGCCCCATGAGTGAGGCGGAATATGGGGAGTTAATCGAAGGCTATGCAGATAGCTTCGACCTTCAGCATTCATCGAAGCCTTTTATGCAGGTCACAGACCCGAAAGCCAAAGAAACCACGCCCATTCAAAAGTTGTTTATCGGGTTGCCGGAAGGCAATAACCACGCATTTTTCAATGATCCAGGTGAAATCACTCTGGTTTGTGGCAGTTGCGCCGCGATTGCCTTGTTTAACCAGGCCAGCAATGCGCCGGGTTTCTCTGGCAAACACAAGGCAGGCCTACGTGGTGGTGGCAAGTTGAATACCTTCCTGAGCGGGAAAGACTTGCGGGAAACACTTTGGCTGAATGTACTTCATAGTGGGGCGGCCAAAGAGCTGTTGCCGGATGCGGACAACGATGTCCTGTGCTGGGAAAGTCCCATTGCCGCTGGGGAGCGCATTACTGCGCAAAAAATCGGTTTACGCCGCGGTTTGTTTTGGCAGCCTTTGAGGTTAAAGCTTGAGGCAACGGAACTTGATGCACCGGTGAGTTGTGGGCACTGCGGCCTTAACACTGAAACAGCCTACAGTGGGTTCTGGTGCGAAGCGGATTTCAAATTCGAGGTGCAAGGCCTTTGGCCCCATCCCCACTCTCCCCGTTGCTGGAATATTAAAAAGCAGGAACGAGAAAAAGAGCGTTACCTGTCATTCAATCAATTGACACCGGGTTGGACGCAACTGAATCAGTATGCGCTGAGCTATGAGACGGCAAAGGATGGCAACGTCCGAGCGCCCGTAATAGATCAATATGAAGATGTTTTTCTAGACCAGAGCCATGATCGTATGGTGTTGTTGGTTGGGGGCTACGCTAATAAACAAGCGGCAATTCTTGAACGACGGCATGAGCTGTTTTCAATGCCCATGGAATGGCAATCAAATAAGGGGTTTTTGGAGAGGGCAATCAACGCAGCTATAGCGGTAAAAACTGCGCTGAGGGGGAGAGCCTATTACTTTGGTAAAGAAACCGGCGCCCAAATCCATGAGCAGGCGGAACGCACTTACTACCAGCAAACTGAATCCTTGGTTCACGAGTTGCTGAAGTCTTTTTCTAACCGAAAGGAAGGTCGACTCGTTGCTGAGAGCTTTCTTGATCAGTGCAAAGGGCTGGCTAGGGATATCTTTGAAGAACTGAGTCGGCCGTACCAGCATTCGCCAGAAGGGCTCAAGCAATACGCCATAGACAAACGCAGCTTAAACAGTGGTTTAAGAAAGATTGAATTATAAGGGGGCAACATGGAACAGCCGCAAGCGCAAAGTATCAACTGGATAATGATGCGTACCCGCATCAAAGACTGGCAGGAAAACCACCGGGGTTGGCTCGCAGAATTGAAGCGTTGCCAGGGGGTAGATGACATCGCAGATCTACCCGCGTATTACCGTCTGATCCAGGGTTATGCGAATCCTGGCCGCATTGCGGAGCGCGGCGCCTACCTACTGCCCTGGTTACCTCATCGGGAAGGGGCAAAGCCGATTGGTGCGAGCCTCAGGTCCGCAAAAATAAGTGAGATGAGGTTATTCCAGATGATGCGCTCGGAATACCCCAAAGATATCGAGTTGCTGCGGCGTTTGGTTCAGCAAGCCGAACCGAC
>DLXZ01000237.1:0-3909 GCA_003448675.1 Porticoccaceae bacterium | reverse complement strand
AAGCGGCGAATATTGGAACAGTATTTTCTGGATGACAACGAAGGCAAGAATAGCGAAGGAGATAAGTCATGAGTAAGAATTTTTTAAATATGCACGTACTGATTTCACACAGCCCATCCTGTCTGAACCGGGATGACATGAATATGCAGAAATCAGCGGTGTTCGGCGGCAAACGCCGGGTGCGGGTTTCCAGCCAGAGTTTAAAACGGGCGATACGTACCAGTGGTGCTTATGAGAAGCGTTTGGGCTCCCATTCCGTCCGAACTCGTGAACTAAGTAGTTTGCTCGGCATTGCTCAAAAGGCTCTCCAGGAGCGGTTTGACAATGAAGTGATTACGACAGCAATTGAGTGGATCGCGGGGAAAGAAGGTATTGCTCTGGAAGAGGGTGTGCAGGCCAGCGCAATGGCGCCGTGGGCACTAGGCGAAATCGCCATGGTCTGTGAGCAGATTATTCAGGGGAAAGCTGAGGAGATAGATGATAGCAAGCTGCAAAAGCAGATAGAAAAAAATAGCAAAAAGTTAAAGGCAGCATTTGAAAATTCAATCGACATCGCCTTGTCGGGTCGCATGGCTACGTCAGGATTAATGACCTCTGTCGATGGTGCATTAGCGGTGGCCCATGCCATTACCACTCACACAGTGGATGCCGATATTGACTGGTTTACCGCAGTGGATGACTTGATTGTCGAAGAGGGCGATGTCGGCGCTGGCCATCTTAATACCCAAGAGTTTTCCAGCGGTGTATTTTATCGCTACGCGAGCCTGAATATCCCGCAACTGCAAGAGAATCTGGGTGATTGCTCCAGAGAGCGAGCGTTGGAAATTGCAGCCCATGTGATGCATCTATTCGCAACGATTGTGCCGTCTGCCAAACAACAGACCTTTGCTGCGCACAATCTCGCAGATACGGTTTTACTTTCTTTTGCGGACCAGCCCTTATCCTTGGCAAATGCTTTTGAAACGCCGGTTCAAGCAGATCGCCGCGATGGTGGTTTCCGACTGCCCTCAACGCTTGCACTGATTGACCATTATAAGAAGTTGTCCCAGGCCTATGGTTTGGCAGCCGACTCCAGGCTGTTTACTTTGCTAGGCGCAGAAACCGAGATGGATACCGTCGTTTCGATAAATGAGTTGGCACAGTGGATTACTGCTCAGGAGTAGACCGATGGATGACTATCTCATCATAAAGCTACAGGGCCCGATGCAGGCATGGGGAAGCCACACCTTTGAAGATTACCGCCCCAGTAACAACTTCCCGACCCGTAGCGCCATCGTAGGCCTACTTGCTGCTTGCCTGGGCGTTGATCGCCAGGACCAGGATAAACAGATTGCCCTCGCGAACGGTTTGGTAATGGCTGTGCGGCAGGATGATTTTTCCGCCGGGAATGGCGCCTATACGAGTTCCCGCATCATCGACTTTCATACGGTTGAAAAAGCGCGGAAAGTGGATGGCAAGGAAAATAAGAACCCGGTGGTTTCGCGAAGGGAATACCTGTGTGATGCCAGTTTTACCGTTGCGATGCGAGTTTCCGCTTCAGCGGCTTGTTCGCTAGACGAGGTTAAAGCGAGCCTTGATTCTCCGGTGTATACACCCTTTCTCGGGCGAAGATCGTGCCCCATCAGTCGTCCGCTTTTTGAGGCCTCTCTCAAGGCATCTTCATTTGCCGACGCGCTTTCTCAAGTTTCACCAAGCCGAGGTTTGATCTATAGCGATGTCGATGAAGGCGCAGATGGGCAGATTCGGTTGAGGGATGTGCCCCTGAATTCAAAAAGGCAATTTGGTACACGATCTGTCTTTATCCACAGCGGGGGAAGCCATGTTTCTTAGTAAGGTATTTATTCCTCAGCGGGGCAGTAGTAACAATTACAGCTTGCACCAGAAACTCTGGTCCTTATTTCCTGATCGCCCGGACGCCGCGCGAGATTTTCTATTCAGAGTAGAGCAACACCAACGAGGTATAGGCACTTACATTTTAATGCAATCCCTGTTGGAGCCTGTATCAGAACAAGGCGTTGAAGTGATCGGTTCAAAGCAGTTCGCCCTGGGCTTTCATCATGGCCAGGCACTACGATTTATGCTCAAGGCGAACCCAACGAAAACGATCAAAGATCCGACTAAAGGCACGGTAGCTAGAGACGGTAAAAATTTCACGCGTACCACGAGGGTTCCTCTTGTTGACGAAGATGAGCAGCATGCTTGGTTGGCTCGGAAACTGGAAAACGCGGCTTACTTGCAAGTAGTGACGAGCAGAAAAGAGATGCCAATCTATTTTCGAAAACCGGGTACGAAACAAAGCGGAAAAATTCAGCCAGTGTGCTTCGATGGTGTAATTGAATTAACAGATCCAGAAGTATTTAAAGAAGTGTATGTAAAAGGGATTGGGCGAGCTAAAGCTTTTGGGTGCGGCATGTTGAGTTTGGCAAGGGCGAAGTAACGTACGCATTCGAGGAGTCCAGTACATAAAGCTCACAACCAAGAAGCGTAAATACAGCACTTGTATGACATCGTCATACATCTTACTATAACAACAAGTCACGCTGCGGGGATTGGGATTATGCGAATAAACGCCAGATTGGAAGAGGAAGATGTGCGCAAGCTAGAAGCACTGAAACAGCTTGACCATCACACCACTACTGAAATCATTAAGGAGGCCATCAACGTCCTGTATCGGCAAAAAATGGTGCACCCCAAGGGTTCGATCCGCGCATTGTTGGAGAGTGATTTCGTTGGTTGCGCCGAAGGGCCAGAAAATGGATCACAAACGTATAAACAAGATGTGATGGATTATGTCGATGCAAAACACCCTGATAGCTGATAGTGGCTATTTGCTGGCGCTTAGTAACCCCCGTGACAAATTTCATCAAAAATGTCTGGACGCTAGCATGGCGCTGGAAGGTGATTTAGTCACCACATGGCCAGTGATTACGGAAACCTGCTATTTATTGTTGAGTAGACAAGGGGCGGCGGCACAGGCCAATTTGCTCGACAAAATTGCCCGACAGTTGATTTTTGTTTGGGCCATTCCAGACAGGCAAGTTAGACGCCTTACGGAGTTGACCCTGCAATATGCCGATTTGCCGATGGATCTCGCCGACGGCTCATTGGTGCTTCTGGCTGAAGCACTCGGTCATGGTCGCATTCTGTCCACCGACCAGCGGGATTTTCGAACCTATCGCTGGAAGAACCACGAGCCCTTCGAGAACTTGTTATTGCCTGATTGAAACTGTCTTTTGACAGGGAGGTTTCGAGGATGTCTCAATCAACACCCTTTGTGCCACTCAAACCCATCCCCATCAAGGATCGGGTTTCCATGATATTCGTACAGTATGGCCGTATCGATGTAAAGGACGGCGCGTTCGTTGTGGTTGATGAAGTGAATGGCGAACGCCTCTTGATCCCCGTTGGCTCGGTCGCCTGTCTGATGCTGGAACCCGGTACTCGGGTATCTCACGCCGCGGTTAAACTGGCTGCCGCCACGGGTACCTTGCTGATTTGGGTAGGCGAAGCCGGCGTGCGGCTCTATTCCGCGGGGCAACCGGGTGGCGCCCGATCCGATAAATTGCTTTATCAGGCCAAACTGGCGCTGGACGAAGAGTTGCGCCTCAAGGTCGTGCGCAAAATGTTTGAGATGCGTTTTGGTGAACCGGCACCTGCAAAGCGTAGTGTCAATCAGTTACGTGGCATCGAGGGCGCGCGGGTGCGCAAAACCTACGAACTAATGGCCAAACAATATGGCGTAAAGTGGGACGGTCGTCGTTACGACCCGAAGGATTGGCTGGCTGGAGACGTGGTGAACCAGTGCCTCAGTGCAGCCACTTCCTGCTTGTATGGCGTGACTGAGGCAGCAGTATTGGCTGCGGGCTATGCGCCCGCTGTTGGATTTATCCATTCGGGTAAACCGCTCTC
>DLXZ01000158.1 GCA_003448675.1 Porticoccaceae bacterium | reverse complement strand
CCACACCCCCAGTGTGGTGCGCTACCAGGCTGCGCTACGCTCCGAAAGAAGGGATGATTCGAGCAGCGCGCATGATACTCGATAACAAATTAAACGCAAGGAATTGAGCGACAATCAGGATTTCAGCGCTTCGAGGATTTCCTCCAGCTCAGCCACGGTCTGTTGTACGATCTGCCGGGTTTGAGTTGCCTCTTCCTTAACATTTTCGCCCTCCAGCCGCTGCCGTGCCCCACCAATAGTGAAACCCTGATCATAGAGCAATGAGCGAATCTGGCGGATAAGCAGCACGTCCTGCCGCTGATAATAACGGCGATTACCTCTGCGCTTTACCGGGCTAAGGGTAGGGAACTCCTGCTCCCAGTAACGCAACACATGCGGCTTGACGTCACACAGCTCACTGACTTCCCCGATAGTGAAATAGCGTTTGCCTGGAATTGCTGGCAACTGATCGTTATTACTTGGCTCCAGCATATTTTTCCACTCTTACTTTTAATTTTTGGCCGGGTTTGAAGGTAACAACACGTCGCGCCTCAATGGGGATTTCCTCCCCGGTCTTGGGGTTACGACCGGGCCTGGTGCTCTTATTGCGCAAATCGAAATTACCAAAACCGGACAATTTCACCGGTTCGTTATTTTCGAGAGCCACCCGGATTTCTTCAAAAAAGCACTCAACGATTTCCTTGGACTCTCGCTTATTTAGCCCTAGCTCGTCAAATAGCATGCCTGCAATATCGGCTTTGGTTAAAGCACCCATTCTCAACCCCTTAACTCCGCCGCGCAGCTTTGCTGCAACGCTTCAAGTACCTTATCGACGGCGGAAGTTACCTCTTCGTCGGATAGAGTGCGTGATTTATGCTCAAAGGTCAAGCTCAATGCTACACTTTTTCTATTATTATCAAGGTGTTTGCCCTCATAAACATCAAAAACCTTTAAGTCTACGAGGTAATCCGCGTTGCACTGGCGAACGGTATCGTTCAGGCGCGAATAATCCACCTCACGATCAACAAGCACTGCTATATCGCGCTTAATCGCGGGATGACGGGTGATTTCAGCGAATTCCGGGGTTTTCCCTACCGAAATACTTTCCAAATCCAGCTCAAATGCAAAGACTGCCTGCGGCAAGTCCAGATATTTTTCGATAATTGGATTTAATTTTCCTATGTAACCTATTGTATTTCCTTTATATTTTACTATACAAGACTGGCCTTTTTGCAATGCTGGGTGGGCATCGGCGATAAACTCAATTTCCCCGCTTACTCCCGTAAGCGCCAGCAGAGCCTCTACATCTCCCTTGATATCAAAAAAATCGACCTCGGCCTTGCCATCCGCCCAGCTTTCTCGATGGCGATTGCCGCTTACCACACCCGCGATCACGTCCTTCTGCAACAGCTCTTCCTTGCCGATAAACCGCTGACCCGCCTCGAATAAACGCAACCTGGATTGCTGGCGATTGAGATTGTATTTCACCGCGAGCAACAAACCCGGCAACAATGAAGTACGCATAACCCCCATATCGCTACTGATGGGGTTCTGAACGGGAATCGCCGAATGCTCCGGATCCAGTTTCTGTTGAAGTCCAGCATCGACAAAACTGTAGGTAATCGCTTCAAGATAATCACGGTCGACTAACAACTGCTTGATACGATCAAGGGGAGTAATGGCCTCTTTAACGCCAAATACCTTCATAGCCATGGCAGGCATGGCAACAGGGAGTCTGTCATAACCGTAGATCCGAGCGACTTCCTCCACCAGGTCTGCTTCTATCGCCAGATCGAAGCGCCAACTGGGTGCCTGACAGCGCCAGGCCTCTGCCGTGGTTTCCACAATGTTAATACCCAGGCGGTTCAACATGGCTTCTACCTGTTCATCAGGCAACTCGATACTTAACTGCTGACTCAAGCGCGCCTTGCGCAAAGTGATCACACGAGATTCGGGTAAGCAACTGCGTTCTTCCGCAACAATCAGGGTACCAGGCTGGCCACCGGCGATTTCCACCAATAACTGACAGGCTCTGTCCATGGCGCGAGCCGGGAGCTCCGGGTCGACGCCACGCTCAAAGCGGTGGGAGGATTCGGTGTGCAAGCCGTATTGCCGCGCCTTGCCAGCAATAATCAAAGGGTTGAAATGGGCGCTCTCGAAAAATATATCCGTGGTCTGCTCGGATACTCCAGACTCGATGCCGCCCATAATCCCAGCGATAGCCAGCACCCCGCTGTCATCCGCTATCACCAGGGTTTCGGAATCGAGATCAACAGGGTTGCCGTCGAGCAAGGTCAGGCTTTCGTCCTGCTCCGCGTAACGGACGTTGATACCGCCCTGTAATCGCTTGAGATCGAAAGCATGCATGGGCTGACCAAGCTCCAGCAGCACGTAATTGGTGATATCCACTACCACATCGATGGCGCGAATCCCGCTACGGCGTAATTTCTCCTGCATCCAGACCGGTGATGGTCGGGAAACATCGACATCGCAAATAACGCGACCCAGATAACGGGGACAGGCCTCCGGCGCTGACAGGCGCACTGGAATTAATTTATCTGTCTGGTCGTCGGGCGCGTTAAAATCAGGCAGTGTAAAATCGGTTTGAAATAATACAGCCGCCTCCCGGGCCAGGCCCTGAAGACTGAGACAGTCGCCGCGGTTCGGGGTAAGGTCTACTTCGATAATCGTGTCTTCCAGACCAAGATAATCACGTAGATCCGCGCCCAGGGTTGCACCTTCGGGCAGCTCAAAAAGTCCTGAGTTATCCTCCGAAAGCCCCAACTCTGCTGCGGAACAAAGCATACCGCTAGACGCAACACCCCTGAGCTCTGCCTGCTTGACGACCAGATCAGGCAAGCTCGCACCCACCATCGCCAGCGGCACTTTCATCCCGGGTTGAACATTTGGCGCCCCACAGACGACTTGCAAATTCTCCTGCGTACCAACATCCACTTCACACACTTTCAACTTGTCGGCCTGAGGGTGTGCCTTGGTGCTTTCGACGCGAGCTACCACGACACCACTAAAGTCAGCCGCAGCCGATTCTGTGCCGTCGACTTCAAGTCCGGCCATGGTCAGACGAGCAATCAGCTCTTCAGTGGTCGTATCCAGAGACACATATTCATACAACCAGGATTCACTAAACTTCATATTGTTCGCGACAGCCCTGTATCAAGAAATCTTCGTACCGGAAAAACGAATTTGGATGCTAACCTCCAGCGCATTCACTAACGCGGGCCGAGGTCGCAAAGTTATGAGAACTGAGCCAGAAAACGCACGTCGTTTTCAAAAAACATTCTCAAATCATTGACCCCATAATGCATCATCGCCAGACGCTCGACGCCCATGCCGAAAGCAAAGCCCGTGTAACGTTCGTTATCGACATCACAAGCTTTAAATACATTAGGATGCACCATACCGCAGCCACCCACCTCCAGCCAGCCGGTCCGGCTACAGATACGACAGCCTACACCCCGACAATTAGTGCACTGAATATCCATCTCCGCTGACGGTTCAGTGAACGGAAAATAGGACGGACGGAATCGCACCGGTAAATCCACCTCAAAAAACGCCTTTAGAAATTGATCCACCGTGCCTTTCAGGTCGGCAAAGCTGATGCCCTCGTCAACCACCAGCCCCTCCACCTGATGAAACATGGGCGTATGGGTAAGATCTGAGTCGCAACGGTATACACGTCCGGGACAGATAACCCGAATTG
>DLXZ01000019.1:514-5247 GCA_003448675.1 Porticoccaceae bacterium | reverse complement strand
TACCACTGAGGGCTGAGGTATTACCCTTAGCGCGCCGGAGTCTGTGCCTGTGGATCATTTATCAAAGTCCTTGCGGACTTGCGTCTAAAAGCTAAAAATCAAAGGCATCAGGCATGCATGCTCGCCGGTCAGCGAAACCCGCTGAGACACGGTACAGAGCTTGGTAATGGTTAGCAGTGTCCCAGTCCCTGCTTGGTTTGAGTCTGGAGTGCTGTCGTTGAGTCGAGTTTCAGGCGGATGTTGCACTGAATATCAGGAGAGAATTGTTTGAGTAATATTGAAAACGTGCTGGTGGCACTGCGCCGTGTAATTCGAGCCACCGACTTGCATTCCAAGCATTTATCTAAAACCGTAGGCTTAACCTCGCCGCAAATCCTTCTACTCCAGGCAATTCGGAATAAGGGCCAAGTCACCATTGGAGAGCTCGCTATTGAAGTGAGCCTCAGCCAAGCCACGGTGACCAGCATTCTCGACCGTCTTGAAAAACGCGCTTTGGTCTATCGGGAACGCTCCACCGAAGATAAACGCAAAGTCCACGCATTTCTGACCCGCGAGGGGGAACATGTTTTGGAGCGTGCGCCGATGCCCTTGCAGGAACAATTCGCGCGCCAATTCGCCGATCTTCCCGACTGGGAGCAAACTATGATTCTCTCGGCGCTGCAGCGTATCGCACAAATGATGGACGCCGAACACATCGACGCTTCGCCGGTACTGGAGGTTGGCACGTTGAACCCTCTAGGTACAGAATCTGAGCGCTCCAGCGGCCAATAACCTTAGCTTCGCGCTTTAATTGAAGCTTTATTTGGCGCAACAGGGGCAATGCCTTGAGTGTCAACTGACGCCTAACAGCACTCGCGATAACGTTAGCCTGGAAGCACAATTTCAGCAGGCGCCCCCGGCCCCAGGGGTAATCCCAACATAATCCAGAACATCATCAGCGCAGTCCCAGTCAGCAGCATCCAGATCGAGTAAGGGAGCATCATCGCGGTCAGGCTGCCGAGGCCAAAATCTTTTTGCCAGCGCCGGGCAAATACCAGCACCAGGGGAAAGTACACCATAATCGGGGTAATAATATTGGTGGCGCTATCACCCACTCGATAGGCTGCGGTGGCGCCATCTGGGCTGACTCCCAGAAGAATAAGCATGGGCACCAGCACCGGTGCCAGCAACGCCCACTTGGCCGATGCCGAACCCACAAAGAGATTAAGCACGCCGGCGAAGATAACGATCATACCCAGCACAATTGGCAAGGGCAGTCCGCTGTTCTCAATCATCCCCGCGCCATGCACTGCGGTAATCAAGCCCAGGTTCGACCAGCCAAACATGGCAACGAAATGCGCCGCGAAAAAAGCCAAAACCAGGTAGTAACCCATGTCCTTCATGGCTTCAGACATCATATCCACCATATCCTGGCTGGATTTGATGGTGCCAGCTGCTCGACCATAAAAGTAACCGGTGACCAAGAACAGGATTAAAAACGCGGCAATGAGGGATTTAAAGAAGGGGGCTGCAACGGTGTACCAGTGAGCGCCTTCCGTACCGGGACCATCGTTTAGCAGAGGTGTTCCCGGCCCCAATGTCATTAACGCCCAGAATAAAACGACGCCGACCAGCGCCAGACCGGCGTGCTGCAAGCCTTTGCGTTGAGCATCACTCAAAGGCTCATCGTGGCTTTGATAGGCGGAGACATCAGCCATATTCGATGGCAGCCAGGCGCCGAGCCTTGGTTCGACAAATTTGTCGGCAACCAACCAGATGACCGGTATATACATGATCAACAGTGCTGTGATGAACCACCAGTTGCCGGCAATATTCATTGACCAACCGGCATCGATACCGCTGGCCTGATAAGCTGATTCAGTGATACCAAACAGCAAAGCATCGAGCGCACCTGGTGCCAGGTTGGCGGAAAACCCACCAGACACCCCGGCAAAGCCGACGCCGACACCAAGGATGGGGTGACGCCCCGCCGCCGCGAAAATAATCGCGGCGACAGGAATCACTACCACATAACCCGCATCCGCTGCGTGGTTCGAGAGCATGGCTATGACGGCAACGAAAGGCGTCAGCAGGTACACTGGTGCGTTGGCGAGGGCTGCTCGAATCGCACTAGCAAACAAACCGCTGCGTTCAGCGACGCCCGCGCCGAGCATCACCACCAACACATAACCCAAAGGATGAAAGTGCGTAAATGTTTTGGGCATTTCTACCCAAAGCCGTTGAATATTATCCGCCGAAAGCAGGCTGAAAGCCTGTTCAACTTTTCGATTACCAGAAGCATCCAGTTGAGTCGGATGCAGTGCTGAAAGACCTAGCGCTTCGCACAACACGGAAACGGCGATTAAGACCAAAATAAGGTAGAAAAAAATAATCGCCGGATCGGGTAATCGGTTGCCGGCGCGCTCTACCCAAACCAGAATTTTGCTCGATGAATTTTCAGAGATTAAATCGTTCATTTTGTAACCGCCGATTGTATTTCTGACAGCCAATAATCAATTTCAAAAATTCTGATCCTTAGAATTTCCACGGTTCATAGTACATGATCCTCAACTAGCGCAGGTGGCTAATAAGCGTGAAGCAGCCAGGCAGGCACGGGAAAGTGGTTCACTTACGACAACGAGCACCGCGCCCTCAGGCTCTGGGCATGAAAACGCCCGGAGATAGGTATAAATTAACGGCTTAGATGTGCAGTTTTGGATAGGTCATTACAAGTAAGTATATTTAAGCTGCCTGACAAACCCAGTTAATGAAGTCTTCTATCTGGTTTTTCTTTTAACATGCTTCATCATACGTCGCTTTTTGGCCTGCTGTCGCGCGGTGAGTTTATTGGTGCGCCCGGCATAGGGATTTTCACCCGAGCGGTATTCAATTTTAACTGGCGTACCATGCAACTCCAGCACCCGGCGGAAGGTTTTTTCCAGATAGCGGGTGTAATGCTGGGGTACGTCGGCGGTTTGGGTGCCATGAATCACCACCACTGGCGGGTTGCGCCCTCCCGCATGGGCGTAGCGCAATTTGATCCTGCGCCCACGCACCATGGGCGGTGGGTGGTCGGCGACGGCGTCTTCGAGAATTCGGGTCAGACGATTGGTGCTCAGCGAATCCGTGGCGGCCTTATAGGCTTTTTCTATGGAGGCATATAGATGGCCGACGCCGGTGCCATGGAGGGCGGAGATAAAGTGGATATCGGCAAATTCCACAAAGCGCAGACGGCGGCCCAGCTCCTGTTTTAAGCGGTCGCGGCTATCCTGCTCCAGACCGTCCCATTTATTGACAGCAATGACCAGAGCCCGACCCGCGTCGATGGTATAACCCATCAGGTGCAGATCCTGCTCCACCAAAGCCTCGTGGGCATTGATTAGTAAAACCACCACGTTGGCATCATCGATGGCCTGAAGGGTCTTAACGATGGAGAATTTTTCCACCGCCAGCTTTACATTTTTGCGCCGCCGGATACCCGCGGTATCAATCAAGGTATAGCGCTTTCCACTGCGCTCATAGTCGATATAAACACTATCCCGGGTGGTGCCCGGCTGGTCGTAAACCACTACCCGCTGCTCGCCCAGCAATCGATTGACCAGGGTTGATTTGCCAACGTTGGGCCGCCCGACCACCGCGATCTTGATACCGGTAGCCACCGGGGAAATCACGGTACCGGGATCCGGCAACACCTCCAGCACCTGATCCATCAGTTGTTTAACACCGCGACCGTGGGTTGCGGTAACGGCGAAGGGTTCCCCCATACCCAAGGCATAGAAATCACCCAGTACTTGGTCGGGATCAACGCCGTCAATTTTATTAGCTACCAGCATCACCCGGTAAGATTGCTGACGCAATTTCCGGGCGATCTCCTCGTCCGCCGCGCTCAGACCGGCACGGGCGTCCACCATGAGCAGGATAAGGTCCGCTTCATCCATGGCCACACGGGACTGCTCGGCCATTTCCCAGTCGATCCCCTCCTCATCACCGGTGATACCCCCGGTATCGACCACCACAAAGCGTTGCCCCTGGTGCTCGCCTTCGCCGTATTTACGGTCTCGGGTAAGCCCGGGGAAGTCGGCCACAATGGCATCCCGGGTTTTAGTCAAACGGTTAAAAAGAGTGGATTTGCCCACATTGGGTCGACCAACCAGGGCAATGACGGGGAGCATGAAAAATCCGGATTTAATAAAGAAAGGCGAATTTTAACGCAAACAACGATGGCTCGGTGATCCGGATTTTCTCCGGGGCCAAGCGCCAAGCTGCAAGCCAACTTGACTCAAATCAGCCAGAAAAACGGGAACAAGCGTTTGGCCCACACCTTGAGGCATTCACACCAATCAATAACGCTATTGACTGTCTTCCATTTGGAACTGATATGCCGTGAGGTTGCCACTGTTATCCAGAACAAACAGGGTTTCCCTGGCCGATTCACCTTCACCACCGGCAATGACGGAAGCCACCATGGGCACGGAAACCCCATCACCATCCACCTTAACACGCCCAACCACCTCGCCATCTTCCGGCGCCAGAAGGTGCAGATAGCCTTCGCGATCCGCTACCGCAATAAAGTCGTTCAGGGCGATGGGCGCGCTCAGTTTGCGGCGCAGAAAGTCCTCATTTACCCATTGCTCAATGCCCCCGGAAGCCCGGTAGGAGTGAATTCTGTCATCGGAGCCCACCATGTAGAGACGCCCCGGCCCATAACTGGGCGCATGGTAGCTGGAGGCTGCCTGGGTCCACAATTCCCTGCC
>DLXZ01000019.1:0-219 GCA_003448675.1 Porticoccaceae bacterium | reverse complement strand
GGCCCCCACTTTACCCTGGTAGCTGCTGGCATAAATAATATCGCCAACCACCACCGGGGTATTCACATCGACAATGCGTTCAAGTTCAGTTTTACCCTCTCCGGTTGTGAATTTGGTTTCCCACAGCAGCTCACCGCTGAGCAGGTTGAGCGCCACCAACTCGCCGTTGGCCAGGCCCAGAATTGCCATATTGCCCACCACAACCGGGGTCGCGGTGCC
>DLXZ01000035.1:1907-8334 GCA_003448675.1 Porticoccaceae bacterium | reverse complement strand
GTGGTACGTGGGTAAACGTAGTCAGTACCCGCCAGCACCCAGCGCTTTACGCCAACTTCATTCATCAGATAATCAACCGCCGGGATCGCCTGCTGGTTAGGCGCCGCGCCGGTGTAGAAAACATTTTTCGAGGATTCTTCACCTTCGTACTGAACCGGGTAGAAGAGCAGGCCGTTCATTTCTTCAATAACGGGCAATACCGACTTGCGCGATACCGACGTCCAGCAACCGAAGATCACATCAACTTTTTCCTTGCCCAACAACTCCTTGGTTTTTTCCGCGAACAGTGGCCAGTTGGATGCGGGGTCCACCACGACCGGCTCAAGCTTCTTACCCAACAAACCGCCTTTTTTGTTTTGCTCTTCCACCAGCATCAACACGGTGTCTTTTAACGTGGTTTCACTGATGGCCATAGTGCCGGACAGCGAATGCAGCACACCGACTTTAATAGTATCAGCGGCCTGCACAATACCCGCCGATATTGTGACCGCGGCAACAACGGCAGCCTGGCCTGCTTTTTTGAGCCAGGTGCCCTTGGTTGACCTCGATGAGGTTATAGAACCTTTATTCATGCCTTATCTCCCTCAGTTAGCTTTCTGTTGGTTATGCGCTAAGTGCATTGACTCAACGGTCTTAAATAATGCATGAGTCATGCCAGCGCGGAACAAGCAGTGATTAACTGCCTTCATGGTGGGGAAAAAGGATTGAGAAGATACAAATCAGTGCACCACAAAGATAGAACTGCACCATTTTAGGGCTAAAGCCCATCAAATGGGTGCAGGTAGATGAATACAGATAAATTATTCGAAAATGCGGCTACCGAGTTCTGTAAATCCGGGGGCTACCCCTAAACTATCAGTTGTCAAAGCATCCCCTGATCGCAAATGGTGGAGATCACCTCACCAAGACCGGTTTTTTCCTTCATATTAGTGAATAAAAAAGGCTTGTTGCCGCGCATTTTTCGGGCATCCCGATCCATCACCTCCAGGGACGCACCAACAATGGGCGCCAGGTCGGTTTTATTGATTACCAACAGGTCAGACTTGGTAATACCCGGCCCACCCTTGCGGGGAATTTTGTCGCCGGCGGAGACGTCAATCACGTAAATGGTGAAATCCGAAAGTTCCGGGCTGAAAGTGGCGCTGAGATTGTCTCCACCGCTTTCGATAAACACCACATCCAGATCCGCAAACCGCCCATTCAACTCGGCCACCGCAGCCAGGTTCATGGAAGCATCCTCGCGGATCGCGGTATGAGGACAACCGCCGGTTTCGACGCCGACAATTCGCTCCGGCGGCAGGGCCTCATTGCGGGTCAGGAATTCCGCGTCCTCCCGGGTATAAATATCGTTGGTGACGACAGCGATATCGTAGTTATCACGCATGGCTTCGCACAGACGCAACAACAATGCGGTTTTACCGGAACCCACTGGCCCGCCGATACCCACCCGCAACGCTTGTTTGGTCATTTACAACTTCCTCTTTGCTAATTACTGATTTTGACACCCACCAAGACAGCCGTCGGCTCAGGAACGAAACATTCGGCTGTACTGGGTTTCGTGCAACATACTGGCCATCACCTGGCCCGGCAGGCTGAGCCCAATTTCTTCATCCACAACCGAAGTCGCCCTGTCTATGGCAACCGGAATCAAGGGGATCATGGCTTCAATCACCCGCTGCCCCGCCGTCTGCCCAATGGGAAAAAGCTTGATCGCCGCGGCTATCTGATTATCCAGCCAGGCCCAGATCAGGGCGCTGGCCGCCGCGCTGTCATCAAGTTGATAGTGCCTGCACATAAGCCCGTAGGCTGTAACGAAACTGATTTCCTGGTGATCAGGCCAGTCCAAAGCTTCAGCAATTTCCAGTGACCGGGCGAGAAGCAGTAATGCCTGACCGGTCTGCCGGTCTTCCAGCAGCAGCTCAGCGGTTTCGCGCAGCGCCAACGATTTTGCATTGAGGTTCAGCATCGCGCTTTGCCCTTCGGCGGCCAACAAACGCTGCAAGAGCGGTACGTCCTGACGCGCAAAACCCTGCATCAGCACCGCTTCCAGCCAGTCCCGCAGATCATCCGTGTCACTGAGCCAGCCCAGTTCGATAGCCGCTTCAAGGCCCTGTGACCAGGCAAACGCTCCCACCGGCAGGGACGGACTGGCCAGACGCAGTAGGTGCAGAAGTTTCAGGGTATCCGGAGTCATTAGCTGCGCCGCCGGCTAAATCAGTGGTGATGACCATGCCCGGCGGGCGCGGCATAGGCGCCATCTTCCGGATCAAAGCCCGCCTCGATGATCTCCACCTCAAGGCCCAATCCACGCACCATATCATCCAGCACGTGGTCATGCTGATAACGTAACCAGCCCTCACCCAATTGCAGGGGCATGTGCCGATTACCCAGGTGGTAAGCGCCCCTGGCCAGTGCCCAGGGGTCCTTGCCGGTCACCTGGCTTAACGTTTCATCGGCGGCCACAACCCGCACCAACTCACCGGTTTCACTTTTCAGAAGCGTGCCGTGGCGCAGGGTTTGACCTCGAGGCAGCATCACCGCCCACAATGCACCACTGCGGGCTTCGGCCTTGAAGCGGCTTTTTTTGCGGGTGTCGTAGGGCAGTAAAAGTTCATCGTCCACCGCTCCCGAAACCCTAGCGTCAGCGAAAGCGGTCAGGCGTTTTAAGGGCGTTTCAATCAATCCCAAGCTCCAGCACGTGTCGGAGAGGTTCTAAAACAAAAAGTAACGTTGTGCCAAAGGCAACACCTCGGCGGGTTCGCACACCAGCAGTTCACCGTCTGCGCGAACCTCGTAGGTCTGTGGATTGACCTCCACATGGGGTTGGGCGTTGTTCAGCAACAGGTCCTTTTTGGCGATCTTGCGGGTATTGGCCACCGCCCGCAGGGGTCGCTCCAGTCCGAGTACATCATCGATACCTGCCGCCAACGCGGCCTGTGAGACAAAGTGCACGCTGGTGTCGATCAGGGCCTTGCCAAAGGCTCCGAACATCGGCCGGTAATGCACCGGCTGAGGCGTGGGGATGGAGGCGTTGGGGTCACCCATCGGCGCCGCGGCAATGGCGCCGCCCTTGAGAATCATTGAGGGCTTAACGCCAAAAAAGGCCGGCTTCCACAGCACCAGATCGGCCATTTTGCCAACTTCCACCGAGCCCACCTCGTCGGCAATACCGTGGGTGATAGCAGGGTTGATGGTGTATTTGGCAATATAGCGTCTAGCCCGGAAATTGTCGTTGCGCTCACTGTCTTCCGGCAGTGGCCCGCGCTGAACCTTCATTTTGTGGGCAGTCTGCCAGGTGCGACAGACCACTTCGCCGACCCGCCCCATGGCCTGGGAATCGGAGGCGATCATGCTAAAGGCGCCGAGGTCGTGGAAAATATCTTCCGCGGCGATGGTCTCGCGGCGAATCCGCGAATCCGCGAAAGCAACATCCTCGGGGATATTGGCGTCGAGGTGGTGGCAGACCATCAGCATGTCGAGGTGTTCGTCGACAGTATTGATGGTGTAGGGCCGGGTTGGATTGGTGGATGAGGGCAGCACATTGGACTCGCCGCAGACCCGGATGATGTCCGGCGCATGGCCGCCGCCGGCGCCCTCGGTGTGGTAGGTGTGGATCACCCGGCCCTTGAAGGCGGCCACGGTGTCTTCGACGAAGCCAGATTCATTGAGGGTGTCGGTGTGTATCGCCACCTGCACGTCGAAGCGCTCGGCCACATCCAGGCAGGTATCGATGGCCGCAGGCGTAGTACCCCAGTCCTCGTGGAGCTTGAGACCCATGGCGCCGGCCACCAGTTGCTCCTCCAGGCCGCCGGGCAGGCTGGCATTGCCCTTGCCGAGAAAGCCGAAGTTCATCGGCAGGCCCTCGGCGGCCTTGAGCATATTGCCAATATGCCAGGCTCCCGGTGTACAGGTGGTGGCGTTGGTGCCGGTGGCCGGCCCGGTGCCGCCGCCAATCATAGTAGTGACACCGGACATGAGCGCCTCCTCCACCTGCTGCGGACAGATAAAGTGGATATGGGCGTCGACGCCGCCGGCGGTCAGAATCTGGCCCTCGCCGGCGATAACCTCGGTGCCGGGGCCGACAATAATGTCAACGCCGTCCTGCACATCGGGGTTGCCGCCCTTGCCGATCGCCGCGATGCGACCGTCCTTCAAGCCCACATCGGCTTTGACGACGCCCCAGTAATCAAGGATCAAGGCATTGGTGATCAGCGTATCCACCGCCTCGTCCCGGGGCCGCTGACTCTGGCCCATGCCGTCGCGGATCACCTTGCCGCCGCCGAATTTGACCTCGTCACCGTAGCGGGTGTGGTCTTTCTCAACCTCGATAAACAACTCAGTGTCACCAAGGCGCACTCGGTCACCGACCGTGGGACCATACATTTCCGCGTAGGCGCGGCGATCTATTTTCGACATTCTGCGACTCCCGTTAAAGCTTGCCCGAAACCTTGCCCTGAAAACCGTACACAGCACGCTCGCCGCCGTAGGGCACCAGATTTACCTCGCGGCTCTGCCCTGGCTCGAAGCGAACTGCGGTACCGGCGGGAATATCCAGGCGTAGACCCCGGGCCTTGTCCCGTTCAAACTGCAGTGCATTGTTGGCCTCGTAAAAATGGTAGTGGGAACCCACCTGGATCGGCCGGTCGCCACTGTTGGCTACACTCAAGGTAGTCACCGGCTTGCCAGCATTGATTTCGAGCTCGCCCGGCTCGCTTATAATTTCGCCCGGTTTCATCCTCTGCTCCCTGTTTAAACAATCGGGTTGTGAACGGTCACCAGCTTGGTGCCATCGGGAAAAGTGGCCTCCACCTGAACCTCGTGGATCATCTCGGCGATGCCTTCCATGACGTCGTCCACGCTCAGCAGGCTACGACCAAAGTCCATCAGTTCGGCAACGGTTTTACCGTCGCGGGCACCCTCCATCACCTCAAAGGAAATCAGCGCCACCGCCTCGGGATAGTTGAGCTTGAGCCCGCGGGCCTTGCGCCGCTCCGCCAGCAGCGCAGCGCTAAACAGCAGCAACTTGTCTTTTTCTCTCGGTGTTAGTTCCATCAGTCATTCCCAAAATTTATCATTACTTAGTATAAACAGGCCCTAGGTAAACCATATCCGGGGCGCGGCCGCCTCCCGTCCGCTTTGGGTCAGGCGCATCGTTTGCCATAACGCCATAAAGACCGCTTTCACAGCGGCGGCATTGGCGCCAAAAGCCCGCACCACGACCAGCTCCGGCAAAGCGGTAAGGGCCACCAGCGGCCGACTGAAAGGTAAATCACTGGCCGTCAAACAGCTCGCCCGATCGTTTACCTGCTCAACCACTTCACGCAAGCTCTCAACACCCGCCTCGGTGGCAGTTGATACCAGGGTGCCAACCACCCTTGCGCCGCCAAGCCCCCAGGGCGCCCGCAGCAGGGCATCGCCACCCAGGTATTCGCTTCGCTCAATCAGCAAGGGCCGACCCTCCCGCCAAACCTCAATGGACTGGGACAAGCGCCCGTTATCAAAGTCCTCATTTGCCGCCGGTCGGCCCAGGCAGGTAATTTCCCAGGCACTGAAATCAGCGCTTTCAGCGAGGGAAACATGCACACTGTTGCTCGCTTCCGCCTGATCAAAGACGATGCTCTCCTGGGGCAGCCATTCACAGCGAGCATCGGATTCCACCCGAATGGAAACACGCTGACTCTGCTTGAGTCTGTCTCGGTTCGAACCATAAGTTCTGCCCGCCGAAGGTGTCGTCACCAGCAATTGCGCACCGGCTTCACAGTGAATCCGGATGTCCAGTTCATCACCCGCGACCAGACCACCCGGTGGATGAAGTATATATGCATGGCAAATACCACCTTCGGGATAAAAGGGTCGTTGCACGCGCAATGGGCCCCGGTGACTGTTGCGGCCCAGCACGGTTCGACCACCCCGCTGATTGGCGACCAACTCAAGGAAGGCCAGCCAGCCTTTCGAAGCCTCTGGCTCCAGTTGAGCCATTGCTGTATCCATGAATTTCTTATTCCACTTAGTTGGGCAGTCAAAAGGCAATATGTATGCCGGTCAACAGCCGCCGAGCCCATGAGATCAACAAGCTATGGTAAACATCAGGAACCGGCATATAATTTGCTGCGCCAACAATTCTTATAATTGCTAACATTAAATAGCACTTCAGCAACTTAAAACCCTTAACACCGGCCACGTTCGTCACAATTTCAGGCCAGAGGAGACCTTAGCCAATGTGGACAAAAAAATCCCTTATCGCATTTTCCACCATTGCCGCCGTATGCGCGCCAGCCACGGGCTTAGCGCACAGTAATCCTGATTTGCCCCAGACAAATTTTCTGGCGGGACTCCTCCACCCCTTGACGGGCCTGGATCATATCGCGGTTCTCCTGCTTGTTGGCGCCCTGCTGTCGTTATCGGTAGTTACATCGACCCGCACCTT
>DLXZ01000035.1:495-1718 GCA_003448675.1 Porticoccaceae bacterium | reverse complement strand
ATTACATCGACCCGCACCTTAAAACTTCGCGCAGGCCTAATGACGCTAGCGGGACTGCTAACCTGGATTGCCCTGCATTACAGCGGCGCCTATTTCTTGGTTTATGCCAGTGGCTGTCTCATCACCTCATTCGGCTTGATAAGCGTGGGCGCCGTCATTGCCCCTATGAGCCTGCGTGCCGGTAAAAGCATCCGCTTTAAGAGCAGATAGCATCCCCTTCACGGACGGTGTTTCGCGGGGCTATTGAGGCGCTTAGTTCCTCGGGGCTAAGCGGCACCCCAACACGCCCGCTAACGCCGCTTGCGCCCATCAGGGCGCACGTGCTGGGTGCGAAAGCGCCGCGCCTTACCATCCGCCGCCCCCCGCACGCGATGTCGCCGGGGCACCTGTTCGGCGGGGATCAAACAGTGTTCACCGTCGCCGATCAGATTCCCGCGCCCGGCGTTTTTCAGATACTCCCGAATCAGCGGCCAGTTGTCCGGGTCGTGGTAGCGCAGCAGCGCCTTGTGCAGGCGCCGCTTGTCAAGATCCCGCACCCGGCTGACTTTTTCGCCGCGCTTATAGCTCAACCCCCGCAACGGGTTGCGGCCGCTGTGGTACATGGCAGTGGCGCTGGCCATCGGCGAGGGGTAAAAGGTCTGCACCTGGTCGGCGCGAAAGTTATTCGCCTTCAGCCACAGTGCCAGTTCGACCATATCGTTCTCGCTGGTACCGGGGTGGGCGGCAATAAAGTAAGGGATTAGATACTGCTTTTTGCCGGCCTTTTTACTGAATTTTTCGAACATCGCCGCGAAGCGCTCGTAGCTACCAATGCCGGGCTTCATCATCTTAGACAGCGGCCCCTCCTCGGTGTGCTCAGGCGCGATCTTCAGATAGCCACCGACGTGGTGGGTCACCAGCTCCTCCACATATTCCGGCGACTCCACCGCCAGGTCATAGCGCAGGCCCGAGGCGATTAGCACCCGTTTAACACCCGGCAAGGCCCGCGCCCGGCGATAGAGCTTGATCAAGGGGTTGTGGTCGGTATTGAGATTGGAACAAATGCCCGGATAGACGCAGGACAGGCGCCGGCAGGCAGCCTCTATCTCGGGGGATTTACAGGCCAGGCGGTACATATTGGCGGTCGGCCCGCCGAGGTCCGAGATGGTGCCAGTGAAACCGGGCGTCCGGTCGCGAATGTTTTCGATCTCGGCAATGATCGAATCCTCGGAGCGGTTCTGGAT
>DLXZ01000035.1:0-206 GCA_003448675.1 Porticoccaceae bacterium | reverse complement strand
TAATCCGCCCCTCGTGCTCGGTAATTGAACAAAAAGTACAGCCGCCAAAGCAACCACGCATGATATTTACCGAAAAGCGGATCATCTCGTAGGCCGGAATCCGCCGCCCCTGGTATTTGGGATGGGGCACGCGGGCATAGGGTAACGCAAACACCGTGTCCAGCTCTTCGGTGCTCAGGGGAATCGGCGGCGGGTTGAGCCAGACC
>DLXZ01000011.1 GCA_003448675.1 Porticoccaceae bacterium | reverse complement strand
GTCCCGGTAAAGCAAGGCCATGGGGTGGGCTCTTATATGCTCCGCAATAATAAACTCCATTCGCGCCAGGCCGACGCCATCACAGGGCAGTTGGGCGGTCTGAAAAGCCAGATCCGGGTTGCCCAGATTGACCATTATCTGGGTGCGTGTACGGGGCAGGCTTTGAATATCGATCCGCTCCACCGCAAAGGCCTGTTCACCCCCATACACCAGGCCAACATCGCCTTCGGCGCAGGATACCGTCACAACCTCGCCGTCACTCAGGGTTGTCGTGGCGCTGCCAGCGCCTACCACCGCGGTCACTCCCAGCTCGCGGGCAATAATCGCGGCATGACAGGTACGTCCGCCGGTATCGGTAACAATAGCGGAGGCAAGCCGCATAACCGGCTCCCAGTCCGGAGCAGTATGATTGGCGACCAGAACATCCCCGCCCTGAAAGTCAGCCAGATCTTCAGCCCCGTGAACAATTCGCACCCGACCGCTAGCTACCGATGTGCCCACGGCGCGGCCCCTGACCAGTACCGTCCGACGCGGCCCCTCCAGCCGATAGTGATCGACATGGGTATCACAACGCAGGGAAACCACGGTTTCAGGCCGGGCCTGGAGTAAATACAAATGGCCATCAACACCATCCTTGGCCCATTCCATATCCATGGGCGTGGGATGCCCGGCGCGGCTGGAATAGTGGTTTTCGGTACGAATACAGTAGTCTGTCAGGGTCAACACGTCCTCATCCGACAGACAATACTGGCTCCGTTCACGGGCGCTGGTTTCCAGAAGCCGCGTGCTATTACCTGAAGGGTCGTCTCCATAAACCAGCTTTTGACTTTTACTGCCTCGCTTACGCCGCAGTACCGCGCGATAACCCTGCTGGTATGTGGGTTTGTGGACGTAAAATTCATCCGGCTCGACCGTGCCCTGAACGATGGTTTCACCCAGCCCCCAGGAAGCATTAATGAAGGCCACATCGGGAAATCCGGTTTCGGTATCAATGGAAAACATAACTCCACTGGAGGCCAGATCCGAGCGCACCATTTTCATCACCCCGATGGACAGTGAGACGGCAAAGTGATCAAAGCCCTTGTCCAGACGGTAATGAATAGCACGGTTGGTGAACAGGCTGGCGAAGCAGCGTCGGCAGGACTCAAGTAGTTGTTCGTCGGACTCGATATTCAGAAAAGAATCATGCTGACCGGCGAAGGAGGCTTCGGGCAGGTCTTCCGCTGTCGCTGATGACCGGGCTGCAAGACTGATCGGGCCATCATACTGAGCTCGCAACTGCGTAACCGCCGCCAGGATTTCCTCTTGCAGATCCAAAGGCAGCCCCGCCTCATAAACCAGCTGCCGTGCGCGCGCTCCCCCCGTGGATAACGAGCCGATATCATCAGCATCCAGGCTGGCCATGGTCTCACATAAAGCCGGCCATACCCCGGCCTGATCCAGCATATAATTGTAGGCAGGCGCGGCGATGGCAAAACCATTGGGCACCCTGACACCCTGTGGCGCCAGTTCACGGTACAACTCACCGAGCGAAGCATTTTTGCCGCCCACCAACGGGACGTCCGCGATGGACAGATCCTTAAACCAATGTATGAAGCGGGGTTTTAACATTGTCGGGCGTTCCATTGCGCTCAAGCCCTGCGCCAGTCTTGTTTACCTCTACACTGCCCACCGCATCAACAATGGATCGGTGGAAGTAACTATGCCCCTGACTCACTCGCGTCAGCGCCGAGTAATTGTACGCCCCTACCTCTGGCTTCGACCCCAATCTGGATCAACAAACGGCAATTAAATTCCTGTAAACAGACTCTGATTCATCCAGCCAGCTCGACAACGCCGCCGGCGGCAAGCTGATCAATATCAGCCGCGTCATAACCCAGACCCTTGAGAACTTCGCGGGTATTGGCGCCCAGTTCCGGTCCCAGTTTTGCCGGTACTTTGGGCGTGCCCTGCACCCAGAACGGACTGTTGACCTGCTGTCCACGGCCCCACTCATGCCCTTCAACATCGATAAGCATATCGTTGAGCAAGGCCTGGGGATCATCTATCACGTCCTCAAAGGTCGCCACCACGCTGAAAGTCACGGAATGCGCTCGAAGCCGCTGACGCCATTCAGCACAATCGCGTGCGGCGAACACCTCCCGCAGAATCGGCGCCAGTTCACGGCCGTTTTTATGCCTGTTTTTAGTCTCACTAAAACGGGGATCATCAGCCAGTTCAGGGCGTTCAATGGCCTCGACGAACTTGGGCCAGTTTTTGTCTTCCTGGAGCACGATCAACGATATCCAGCGCTCGTCTTTGGTCTGGTAGTGATTGACCAGGGCATTGCCAGGGGCGCTCGGCCGCATACGCTTTGCCGGTGGCGTGCCGGCCAGCACACCGGATAAATTGCTGGCGCCAGCCCACAGGCCATTAGCCATCAGGCTGCTATAAACCCTGGCGCCCCTGCCGGTTTTTTCCCGCTGAAATAGTCCGGTCATGACTGCGGCGTAGAGGGTCATGGCGCTCGGATGATCGCCCATGGCCAAAGCCGGCAGGGTCGGTTCACTGTCGGCGGTGCGTACAATATCCATCAGACCGGTGCGCGCCCAGTAGGCGTTACCATCAAAACCCGGGGTATTGGCATCTTCGCCATTTTCCCCATAGCCGGTGATCTGGGCATAGACCAGACGATCGTTTTCCGCCGCTAAGTCCTCGTAGCGGATTTTCAGACTCTCCAGCACCTTGGGTGGAAAATTGGTGATAAGCACATCGGCTTCGCGCACCAATTTCTTCAGAATTTCCAGACCGTCGTCGGATTTAAGGTCTAGCACTATGCTGCGCTTGTTGCGATTATCCTGCTGCCAGATATAGGGGAATTCCAAAGGCATGAATGGTGGTGATTTATGAGCGTGGCGTAGTGGATCGCCAATGCCGGGTGATTCCACCTTGATCACATCGGCGCCAAAGTCCGACATGATCGCGGCGCAGCCTGGACCAAATACAAAGGTGGATATTTCAATGACCTTTATTCCCGAAAGAACGGATTGTGCTTGTGTCATAACGCTGATTCCCTGTAATTAAAAAAGTTTATTTATATTTATTCCCGCTAGAGGTTTTATTTCCAGGCAAATACCGGCTGCTCATAGTGGTCAACCCGCGTATGGCGCCCATGCAGGCAAACCTCCCGAAACTGATACATTACCGCTGCCGTGGGCGCATGTACGAAGTTTTCCTCCACCAGCAGACGGATTACCGGCCTGTCACTTTCGGGGATATCCAGAAATACCGGCGAATCAGGTCGGTTCAGCTCCCCGAAACTGACCAGGTGAATGGATTCCACCTCCTCCGGATTGGCCCGCATGGTGACATCCTCCCCTCCCCAGACCACCACCGGCGTAATCAGGTAGCCGGAGCGGGTCTGGTAGTCATCCAGCACCCCGAGAATATTTTCCGGGGGGAGATGCAGATCAATTTCCTCCGCGGTTTCACGCAAGACTGCATCCCGGGGGCTTTCACCCGCGTCAATACGCCCACCCGGCAAGGCCCATTGGCCTTTGTGGGCCCTGAGCTTGGATGAACGACGGGTAAGCACAATGGCGCCATCTCCCCCCTCCGTTGCAACGATGACCAGACCCACGGCAGCATGCTTCAGACCTTCACTTTCCCGACCGCGACAGTTAAACGCTTCCAGACGCTGTACAACCCGATGCCTGAAACTGGGCTTGAGTGGCTGCTGCAAAATGATGGCCTTTACGTTATCTGTGTTATGGACCACAAAATATACTCGCAGATCCGATTCTCGCCAAATCCTGAACTCTGCGTATATTGGCACCTTTAATCATACGGGGACGGCCAGTAAGCGGCATCAACAGCCGTTTCCTTCCTGAATGCGCCGAATTCCCGTCCCGCTACGCAACAGGAGTACACTCCAGGGCTGAAAGTCCTTAGGAGCTCCCATGCCTGAAACAATCCTTATCAATGACCAGGGCCCGATACGCTATATAAGTCTCAACCGGCCACAAAAACTCAACGCCCTTAATAAGACGCTTTCCGATGAAATTTCAGCGGCGCTGAGCCAAGCTGATAACGACCCCACCATCGCGGTAATTGTCGTTTCCGGTGAGGGCCGGGCCTTTAGCGCCGGCGCGGATCTGTCGGACATGGGGGAAACCCCCACGCCGCGAGAGATCGCCGATAGCATCCACCACAGCATTGCCTTTTATCAGCAACTGGTCACCCTCAACACGCCCATGATTGCGGCGGTGCACGGCTATGCCCTCGGCGGCGGCTGTAATCTGGCCATCAGTTGCGACATGGTAGTGGCCGCGGAGAACGCAATATTCGGCTACCCGGAAGTCAAGCTGGGCATGCCCGCCGCCGGCGTGGCGCCACCCCTGGTCCACCAGATCGGCCGCAAGGCGGCTTTTGAGCTGCTGACACTATGCGACAACATCAGTGCGGAACAGGCGCTGAATTTCGGTATGATCAACCGTATCGTTGCCCGGGATGCGCTGTTAAATACCGCCACCGCCATGGCCGAGCAACTGGCGGGCTACGACCACAATGCCCTGTGGCTAACCAAACAGCTTATCCGCCGAAGCGCGGACATGCCTCTGCCCAATGCCCTGGAGCTGGGCCGGGATATTGCCCTGATCGCGGATATGTACAAATAAAGAAAGACATCAATAACGAAAAAAACGCCCGACACCAATCCTTGCCGGAGAACAGAACCATGAAAGCCTACGAAATCACCACCAAGGGCATCGACGCCCTGAGCCTTACAAACAGAGAACACGCCGATCTCGGCGCTCGCCAGGTACGGGTCCGCATCAAGGCATCCTCACTGAATTACCGGGATTTAATGACCGTCCTGTTTGGCGGCATGGGTGGCAAGCTGCCACTGATTCCCAATTCCGATGGCTGTGGTGAAATTATTGAAACCGGCTCGGAGGTGACCCGTTTCAAAACCGGCGATCGGGTAATCACCACCTTCTTCCAGCGCTGGCTGGACGGCAGGATCACCGCCGATGTCATGCAAAGCGCTCTGGGTGGCGCCCTGGATGGCGTGTTGGCTGAAGAAATCGTAGTCGATGAAATGGGGCTGGTGGCGCTACCCGATTATATGAGCTTTGAAGAAGGCGCGACATTACCCTGCGCCGCCCTCACGGCCTGGCAATCCATGGTCGTGAAAGGCGGCGTCAAAGCCGGCGATATTGTCTTGCTGCAGGGTACGGGCGGTGTTTCCATCTTTGGTCTGCAATTTGCCGTCATGCATGGCGCCCGCGCCATCGTCACCTCCAGTAGCGACGAAAAACTGGAGCGGGTAAAAGCCCTCGGCGCCTGGCGGACCATCAACTACAAAACCGACCCGGACTGGGAAAAAACCGTCCTGGAAATGACCGATGGTCTCGGCGTCGATCAGGTGGTGGAAGTGGGTGGCGCCGGCACCCTGGAAAAATCCCTCACCGCCACCCGCTTTGGTGGCATGGTCGGCCTCATCGGCGTGCTCACCGGCTTTGGTGGTGCGGTCAACCCCGATGCCGTGTTGCGCAAATCGATTGATCTACAGGGCATCTACGTGGGCAGCCGCGTCATGTTCGAAGATATGAACCGCGCCCTCTCCGCGCACCAGACCAAACCGGTAATCGATCAGACTTTTGATTTTGATAAAGCACCCGATGCCTATCGCTGCCTGGAGCAACAGGGGCACTTCGGTAAGGTGGTGATTCGGTACTAAGCGCCAGGCGCCACAAGCTTACAGGCTTACCCGGAAGATTCAGACCAGTGCCGACGGCGGCAGGTCAACATTTTCACTCAAGGTTGCCGGATCCATGGAAAGCCCCACCAGTGCGTTGGCGCTACCGCTCAGCTCGCTATGAACAGACCGTGGTGGAACCACAATCCGCGTGCCGGCACTACAAGTGTAGGCGCTACAAGTGTATGTGCTGCCGATGCTGTTCATCTTGCCTTCGTGGCTCAGGGTTATCCATGCCACTTCCTTACCAGACAATCGGCTTTCGATCCGACAATTTGCGTTGCCACGGTCAAGAGGGTGAGCACTGGTTTGATTTTTAGTCTGATTATTCACGCTGGCTCCGCTTGGATAAAACAGGTTTCCAAAGTATAGGTTTATCTCAGTCGCGGGGGTAAATCTTTTAACTTCGCTTGACTGGCACTACACTGAAGAAAAATAACGACTTATTGCCAATCATTCCATGGAAAAAGCATGAACAACAACGAGGAAGCGCTGTTTTGCAACGACGCCTTTTATCAAGCATTTCTTGGCCGCGATATTCCAGCCATGAACGACGTCTGGGCCAGGGAAACGCCCATCCTCTGCATCCATCCGGGCGGCCAGGCGCTTAGTGGACGTCATGAGGTGATCACCAGCTGGCAGCAGATTCTCGCCCATGCCACCTGCCCCCGAATCATTCATAAAGTCGACAAAGTCGTCTCCTACGATACGCTTGTACTGGTCACCTGCTATGAGTGGGACGAGCGGCGCCCCGACAATCTGCTATTGGCTACCAACGGCTTTAGCCGTGAAGGCGAACGCTACAAAATGGTATTTCATCAAGCCGGACCGACGCCCATCGGGCCGCTGGAAAGGGATATCGAGACTACCCAGCCCATGCATTAACAAATGCACTGTGTGCATTTTCCGGTATTTGCACAAAACCGGACGCGCGGTTATCTTGTCGGGCCAGATTTTCCGCGACTTTTTTGAATACGCCCTCTACCGAATAAGGATTTCCACCATGCCCTTTCCCGCCGCCGCCCCGCGCCGCCACATGCACACCCGCCGTATTGAGTGTCAGGGTTTTCTGCGCGAGGACGGCATGTGGGATATCGAAGCGGTCATTGTCGACACCAAGACCTACGATGTGGACAACCGCTGGCGGGGCATACTGACGCCGGGCGTGCCTATCCACAATATGGGTCTGCGTCTAACCATCGACGAGAACTTTGAAGTCCAGGCCGTGGCCACCACCATGGATGACCAGCCCCATCGCAGCTGTCATGAGATACTGGACGCCTATCAAAAGCTGATTGGCCTGCGTATCGGCCCCGGCTGGAACCGCAAGGTCAAGGAGCTTCTCGGCGGCATCCAGGGCTGCACCCACCTGGTGGAATTACTGGGTCCCATCGCTACCGTCGCTTTTCAAACCACATCCGGTCAGGTCGCCAGGGAAGTTGCTCATCAGGCCCACCCCGACCGCTACCCCAGTGTCGAACCGGATCCTAACCAGCGTCCTTTTATGCTTGACTCCTGCCATACCTGGCGCAGCGACGGCCCGGCCGTGGAAGAAGCTTACCCTTTGCATTTTACCGGTGAGCCAGCATCGGCAAGCACTGGGGACTAAGCAACCGATCAAATACTGTCAATCATTAAACCTTGATCGCTAAGCAGGGAGACACCGCCATGGAAATTATCGAATCACTGGATGCCTATATTGCCTCGCAAAAAACCGTAGCCATTCAATTTCTGATTCTGGGTGTGTGTTTTCTGGTGATTGCCGGCGTCCTCTGGCAGCTGGATTCCGGCGCCAAATTACTCCAGGGTTTAAAAGCCGGCTGCCTGGTCTGGAGTCTGTTGATCCTGGCCGGTGGTGGCGCCTACTATAACTTCTGCAACCAACTGCACGCCCAACAGATTCAGGCCTATGAAGCTGACCCGACGCAATTTCTGGCAGCGGAGCATCAGCGTGTAGCCAAGGTCGTGACCGACTTTCCCATCTATCAAATGGCGTTTGCGGCTTGTATTGTTGCCTCGCTGGTGGTGATTTTATTTGTCAGCAAGGCCTTTTTTAGCGGCATTGCCTTTGCCACGCTCCTGCTGTTTTCGGTGCTGATGCTGATTGAGGCTTATTCGAAAACCTCCATTGATGCCCATTTCGCCCAGCTTGAAGCGGCCACCTCTTAACCAGTCACAGCTCTGAAATAAGCTTATTTAGCTTCCATCCCCACCCTGTCCACCACTAAGCCGCCGCACCAGCGGCCCCAGGCTCAGACCCTGCACCAGAATGGAAAAGACCACAACCACATAGGTGGCGCTTACCAGCAGATCTCGTGTTTCCCCGGCGGGCAGAGACAGGGCCAGGGCCACGGATATACCGCCCCGCAGGCCCGCCCAGGTGAGTATGCGCACAACGCCGGGGGAGAATTCCCGAAACTGGCGCATGATCATCACCGGCAGGCCGACGCTGCATACCCGTACGATCAGGATCAGGGGAATAGCCAGGGCACCGGCCAGCAGGTAGTCCCCGCGCAGGGAAATTACCAGCAATTCCAGACCAATCAAAACAAACAGCACGGCATTAAGAATTTCATCCACCAACTCCCAGAAGGTATCGAGATGCTCGGTGGTACGCTCGGACATAGCCGACCGCCGACCGTGGTTGCCAATCAGCAGGCCCGCCACGACGATGGCAATGGGCGCGGAAAGATGGAGATGCTCGGCAATGGCGTAGCCTCCGGTGACCAGGGCCAGGGTAATCAGCACCTCGACCTGATAGCTATCCACGCGCTT
>DLXZ01000173.1:552-3560 GCA_003448675.1 Porticoccaceae bacterium | reverse complement strand
GCAACAAGGAATGCACGCCCGGCTACTACAACCAGGAAGGGGTCGAGGGCGGCGAAGGCTTTTTCAGCAACCAGTATGGCGGCGGGGCCCCCGAGTTTTTCGATATTCTCGACAAGTGGCGTCAGGAGGGTAACCTGAAAGGACTCGAGCTGGAAACGAACTGAGTTTCCTTTACCCCCGGTTCCAGGAAAGGCCCCGCATTGTGGGGTCTTTTTTTATGCACTAAAGTCCTTGTTGGTTAAAAGTCGATTACTAAAACGCATCATCGCTTCAAAAATAACTAACATCGAGATACAGGAGAGAAAAATGGAACTCAGCGAACTGGAAAAAAGAATCACCCGGCTCGAAGACATAGAAGCCATCAAGCAACTGAAAGCCCGTTATTGCGACATCTGTGATGACCTGCATAACCCCGACCGTATCGCCTCCGTGTTTGCCAAAGACGGTATTTGGGAAGGTGGCGAGTTTGGTCAGGCAAAGGGGCACGAGGCCATTCGTCACTTGTTTTCGGGCTTTCGCGATCAGTTCAGTTTTTCCCAGCACAATATTATGAACCCGATTATCGAAGTCGATGGCGATCGCGCCACCGGTAGCTGGTACATCGTCGGACCCTGGGATGACGCCAAACAGAATAAAAAGATCTGGATGACCGCCAAATACAATGATGACTATGTGAAAGTGGGTGGCGAATGGAAGTATCAGCACTTACGCGTGGAAATTCGTTTCGTTGCTGGGCGCTGAATCCACTAAAATTTGCCGGGCAGGGTATAGAAGGGGAGTAAAGACTTGCAGGACCAACGGGAGCAAATAAAAGGCGCTCGGCACCATGTTTACATTCCTGATGGCAGGTTCGGCCTGCTCCTGGCTGCGACTATTATTACCGGGGTTATTAGCACGACAGCCGGCGTTGTTTTCGCGGTTTTAGTTGCCATGGAGCTGCTGGCAAGAATTCGGCGCGCCGCTCATTTGCCCTGTCCCCGTTGTGGGGAGCCCTTTGGTAGCAAACGTCGTTTTCCCATTGGTGTAGGGAAAAATACCTGTCAGAACTGTGGTTTGGGTTTGGAGGAGTAATCAAGCCGGATTGACTCACAACAGCTGATGGCTGTTGGTTTCCTCCGCAGCGCTTCGTCGCTCTGCGACTCGCTCCAAATCACGGTGCAGTTTGTCGAACCTGGGGAGGTTCTCACCGCCGCTCGTGCACAAAAAACCCGACGGATGTCGGGTTGTATGGCGCACTCGGGAGGGTGTAGTGAGCGTCATTTGCAAAGCACTGCTTTGCGCGAACGAAACGCCTGGCAGCGGTGCTGGCAGGCTGGAAATCCGACCGAGAAGCTTTATCAGGATTGATCGCGCTGACCTTGCAAGCGATCTTTCCCCGCTGGCCCGAGGTCTCGCCTTTACAGAGACGCTATGTCTCTATTTAGTGCACCAATAGTATTATTCTGGCTAGCATAATTACCGATTAAATGAACGTTCTATCCTGCCATCTTTAGAAAACCATAAACGGTTTTCTTCCGAACTTAAATGTACACCTCCTATCCATTCGTCAATAGCATTGGTGGGGTAATTGGAGGCGGTCCCTTCTTCAATGCTTCTCCCAAAATCTGTTAGCGATACCGTAGCATCCTGATAATGATTTATTTTACTAGAAAGATTTATTAATGGTTCATTCATGCTGGTGCCGGCGAGGCGCGCTAGCCTGTTGTGCAATAGATAATCTGTTACAAAATCACCGTGCTGATCTTCAGCGAGTAGCTCTCGCATAATATCGGAGGCTAATCGCCCATCTGGCGTTGTATGCGTTGTAAGTTTGTAATCCAATGTATTTAGTCCGGTATCCCATTGAGGATATCGAAGAAAAACGTTTTCTAAAGCCCCCGTAGTAATTCGATTTTCCGGTTCGCGTTGTGAGCAGTATTCAAGTAAAAGCTGAGGTGTTTCATGTGTATAGGCACGCCAGCCATCAAGGTAAAATTGGATCTGCTCTTTGGTCAGGGGAGTTGGAGTGGGGTGTTTTTTTATCTCATCCGGATTGAGGTAAGCAATTGAATGCATCGGTAGGTTGTTGTCATTAAATGTTTTGTATTGAATTAGTCGTAATTTTTCAGAATTTTCTCCGGTCACCTGGACTAAATAAACAACCAGAAGTACGAGAAGTTGGTCGGCCAAACCAGAGCCTGCCCAAATATAAATACAATTATCACCGCTTATCCATGTCAGGTCGTTGAGAAGGTCGCGCTCTTCGGTGTCCAGTCTGCACCCCGGTAGGGAAAACAGATACTCCCAGTAGCTCGAGCGCGTTTTCTTGAATTCCTCGATGTCTGAAAATGTTTTGACGGGACCAAGCGGCAATGGATCACGCAAAACGCGAAGATGCCTGAAATGAAACGCCTGTATTAAACTGCCCCATGCTGTCTCACCGAAAACTATATGAACATCATGTTCTGTAAATGACATAAGATTATTCTAACTTGTAAATGTTTTTAAAATAAAAAGAGGGGTGGTTACTGGCTGTAATCCTCCGATTTTCCGCAGTAATTATTCGCAGAGAATCATGCTGCTTTCAACAGCTGTCTTGGTGGCGCTCCGCCAATAGGCGAGTTGGGATGTTTAATATTGTAGAGCTATAACTACTCTGTCGCGAGGTGTTGAGCCTGATCAAACACTTCAAGGGCATGCACGTCGGGCCACGCATGGGGCACTCGGGAGGATGTAGTAAGCGTCTTTTGCAAAGCACCGCTTTGCGCGAACGAAACGCCTGGCAGCTTTGCTGACAGGCTGGAAATCCGATCGAGAAGCTTTATCAGGAATGGCGCACTCGGGAGGATTGACTCAAAACAGCTAATGGCTGTTTTGCCCCCTTCGGGGCTTCGTCGCTGTGCGACTCGGTCCAAATTGCTGTGCAATTTGTCGAACCTGTGGAGGTTCTCACCGCCACTCGTGCACAAAAAACCCGACAGATGTCGGGTTGTATGGCGCACTCGGGAGGATTCGAACCTCCGACCGCC
>DLXZ01000173.1:0-387 GCA_003448675.1 Porticoccaceae bacterium | reverse complement strand
CTCTATCCAGCTGAGCTACGAGTGCGTGAGGGCGGCTACTATAGGGAAGCCGCCTGTTATCGTCAAGATGAAAAGACAGGGTGGGAAGGCCAAAACGCCTAGCTGACCTGCCGATCCTGGCCGCCCCAGTAAGGAATTCGCAGCTCCCTTCTCAGAATTTTGCCGGACGGGTTGCGGGGCAGTTCTTCGATAAAGTCGATGGACTTGGGCACCTTGAAGCCGGCGATGCGGGTGCGGGCGTATTCGATGACCTCGCTCTCGTTCAATGTTGCCCCTTCCTTGAGCACAACGATGCCTTTAATGGCCTCACCCCACTTCTCATCGGGCACGCCGATGACGGCGACATCGGTGATGTCTTCGTGGCTGTGCAGGGCATTTTCCACTTCG
>DLXZ01000222.1:12514-19068 GCA_003448675.1 Porticoccaceae bacterium | reverse complement strand
CTGGCCGGCTCCAACAACACCATCTGGCGCGGCAGCAAGGGGGTGGCGGCGAACGCGGCCGGCGGTAACTATCTTTATTACGGCGTTCGCGAATTTGGCATGGCGGCGATCATGAACGGTATTGCCCTGCATGGTGGCTTTATTAATTACGGCGCCACCTTCCTGGTGTTTATGGAATACTGCCGCAACGCTGTGCGCATGGCGGCGTTGATGAAGCAGCAAAGCATTTTTGTTTTTACCCATGATTCCATCGGTCTGGGTGAGGATGGCCCCACGCACCAGCCAGTGGAGCAACTCACCAGCCTGCGCAGCACCCCCAATATGCATACCTGGCGACCCTGCGACACCGTTGAGTCAGCCGTGTGCTGGAAAGCCGCGATCGAGCGTCGCGATGGGCCCTCGGCGCTGATATTCACCCGCCAGGGTTTGCCCCATCAGGCGCGAGATGACGCCCAGGTGGCGGCTATCGAGCGCGGAGCCTATGTGCTGGCCGACTGCGAGGGCGAGCCGGAGCTTATTCTGATTGCCACCGGTTCCGAGGTGCAGCTGGCGATGGCGGCGGCGACGACATTGAATGACGAAGGGCGTCGAGCGCGGGTGGTGTCCATGCCCTGTGCGGAAGTGTTTGATGCCCAGGATGCGGCCTACCGGGAAGCGGTGCTGCCACCAAATGCGCGCAGGCGGCTGGCCATTGAGGCTCTGCATGGAGATTACTGGTACAAGTACGTCGGACTGGACGGCAAGGTCATCGGTATGAGCAGCTTCGGTGCTTCGGCGCCGGGCCCGGAATTGATGACCCATTTCGGTTTTAGTGTCGACAATGTGCTCGCCACCGCCAGGGCGCTACTCGATTAATGGCCGAACGCGCCGGGCCAACACGTCTTGCTATCAATGGTTTCGGCCGCATTGGGCGCAGCGTACTGAGAGCCCTCTGGGAGCGCGGACTTCAGGAACAGTTTGAAGTCGTTGCCATCAACGAGCTGGCCGATCTGGACACCATTGCCTACCTGTGCCGTTATGATTCCACCCATGGTCGTTTTCCGGGGCGGGTGGAAACGGCTGTCCAGGCCCTGACCATTGATGGCCAGACGATTCCAGTTACTCACCACGAAGGTCTGACGCAGTTGCCCTGGGCCGGTCTGGGCGTGGATGTGGTGCTGGAATGCAGTGGCGCCATCAGTTCGCGCCGAGAGGCGGAGGCTCACTTGCGGGCTGGTGCCGGCTCGGTGCTGTTCTCCCAGCCCGCGGAAGCGGATGTCGACGCCACCATTGTCTTTGGCGCCAACCATGACTTATTGCGGCCCGAGCATCGCATCATCTCCGCGGCCTCCTGCACCACCAACTGTGTAGTGCCGGTGATCCGGGTCTTGCATGAGGCCCTGGGTGTCGAGGCGGGGGTGATTACCACCATTCACTCGGCCATGAGCGATCAACCGGTGCTGGACTCTTACCACAATACCGACCTGCGCAAGACCCGCGCCGCGTTCCAGTCGATCATTCCCGTGGAAACCCGGCTGGCCCGGGGCATAGACCGGGTACTGCCGGAGCTGGCCGGCCGTTTCGAGGCCCAGGCCATGCGGGTGCCGACCCAGAACGTATCGGCCATCGATCTGTCAGTGCAGATGCGGCGGGATACCTCCCGGGCGGAGGTCAACGAACTATTGCGGACGGCGGCCGGGCGCGAGTTTCCGGGTATATTAGGTTATACCGAGGAGCCCCTGGCTTCCTGTGACTTTAATCACGACCCCCGCTCGGCCATTGTCGATGCCAGCCAGACTCGCGTCGGCGGCAAGCGCCTGGTGAAGGTGCTGTTGTGGTTTGATAACGAATGGGGCTATGCCAATCGCATGTTGGACATATTGGGCTATTGGCGGCAACTGTAATTACCGGGGAGGAGCAATGTCGGTCTTGTTAATGGAAAACCTGGAGCTGGCGGGCAAGCGGGTGTTGATCCGCGAGGATTTGAATGTGCCGATCAAGAACGGCGTGGTCAGCTCCGATGCGCGCATTCAGGCGGCCCTGCCCACGATCAGAAAGGCTCGGGAGGCGGGCGCGAAAGTTCTGCTTATGTCCCACCTGGGTCGCCCCACCGAAGGCAAGTTTGAGGTCGAATTCAGCCTCGCTCCTGTTGCCAGGCATCTAGGCGATTTGCTGGGTGAGCCCGTTACCCTGATTGAAAACTGGCGCGATGGTGTGGATCTGGCGGCCGGTCAGGTGGCCCTGCTGGAAAACGTCCGCTTCAACCCCGGTGAGAAAAAAGACGACGAAGCCCTGGCCAAAGCCTATGCAGCACTGTGCGATATTTTTGTTATGGACGCCTTCGGCACCGCCCACCGGGCCCAGGCCTCGACCCATGGTGTGGCTCGCTTCGCGCCGGTGGCCTGCGCCGGCCCCCTGCTGGCCGGAGAACTGGAAGCGCTGGGCCGGGCTCTGGCGGAACCGGCGCGGCCGCTGGTCGCCATTGTCGGCGGCTCCAAGGTCTCCACTAAACTTACCGTGCTGGAAACCCTCGCGGATAAGGTGGATCAGTTGATCGTCGGCGGCGGTATCGCCAATACCTTTCTGGCGGCGGCGGGCAAGCCCGTGGGCAAGTCCCTGTGTGAGCATGATTTGGCCGAGGTGGCCGCCCGACTGGCGGCGCGGTGTCATATCCCGCTGCCCATTGACGTGGTCACCGCCCCGGAGTTTGGCGAATCGGCTCCGGCGACCGTCAAAGCGGTTGAAGACGTGGCCGAAGGCGATATGATTCTCGACATCGGCCCGAAAACAGCGGCGGAACTTGCCTCAATATTGAAAAATGCCGGCACTATTATCTGGAATGGGCCGGTGGGTGTGTTTGAGTTTGATCAGTTTGGCGAGGGCACCCGGGTGGTAGCCGAGGCCATAGCGGAAAACCGGGGCTTTTCCATAGCCGGTGGCGGCGATACGCTGGCGGCGGTGGACAAGTACCGGGTGGCCAACGGTATTTCCTATATTTCCACCGGCGGTGGCGCGTTTCTTGAATACGTTGAAGGCAAGACCCTGCCAGCGGTGGCGATGCTGGAAGAGCGGGCGGTGTCGTAGGCGTGGTTAATTCCGGCGACTGCGCGCCGGACTCAAGCCGGGATAGCAGTACAAACCCGTAACTGATATTGAATTATTACACCCTGGCGGGTGCGACAAGGGAGATACTTCACCATGGCACTGATCAGTATGAGACAGCTTCTGGATCATGCGGCGGAACACAGCTACGGCGTGCCGGCGTTCAACGTCAATAACCTGGAGCAGATGCGAGCGATTATGGAGGCGGCCGATGCTACCGACTCGCCCGTGATCGTTCAGGCGTCGGCCGGGGCGCGCAAATATGCTGGCGCGCCTTTCCTGCGCCACCTTATTCTCGCCGCCATTGAGGAGTTCCCGCATATCCCGGTGGTCATGCACCAGGACCACGGTACCAGCCCAGCGGTCTGTCAGCGTTCGATTCAGTTAGGGTTTTCCTCTGTGATGATGGATGGCTCTCTCGAAGAAGATGGCAAGACGCCCGCATCCTATGAATACAATGTTGATGTCACCCGCCGGGTAGTGGATATGGCGCATGCCTGTGGGGTCTCGGTGGAGGGTGAGCTGGGTTGTCTGGGTTCCCTGGAAACCGGCGAGGCGGGCGAGGAGGACGGTGTCGGCGCAGCGGGCGTTCTCAGTCATGACCAGCTGCTTACCGATCCTGATGAAGCGGCCGATTTTGTCAGCAAAACCGGCGTTGACGCCCTGGCTATCGCCATCGGCACCTCCCATGGGGCCTACAAATTCACCCGTCCACCCACCGGGGATATTCTCGCCATCGATCGCATCAAAGCTATCAACGCCCGCATCCCCAACACCCATCTGGTGATGCACGGTTCATCTTCCGTGCCCCAGGACTGGCTGGCGGTGATCAATGAATTCGGCGGTGAAATTCCCGAAACCTACGGTGTGCCAGTGGAAGAAATCGTCGAAGGCATCAAGCACGGGGTACGCAAGGTCAATATCGATACGGATCTGCGTCTGGCTTCCACCGGTGCCATCCGCCGCTTTATGGCCCAGAACGCCAGCGAATTCGATCCGCGAAAATATCTGACCAAAGCCACAGAAGCTATGCGTGACATCTGCCTGGCCCGTTACGAAGCCTTCGGCACTGCCGGGCAGGCCAGTAAAATTCAGGCGCAAAGCCTGGAGCGCATGCATATTCGCTACGAAGCCGGCGAATTGGAGCAAAATGTCCGCTAAGTCAGGCTAGCGCATCTTTTCCAGCAGTTCCCTGGCGCCGCGCCCCAGCAACAGGGTGTCGGTGCCAGCGGCGATCAAAGTAAAGCCTTGATCCATGTAGGGCCTAACCGCCTCGGCAGAAGCCCCGAATACCCCGAGCCGTGTATTGGCGGCCTGGCAGGCGCGGGTGATGTGGTCGATGGCCCGCACCACCGCTTTGTCCGTCACGTGTCCCATTGTGTCGAGACTGGCGGATAAATCGTAGGGGCCGACAAACACCGCATCGACGCCGGGGGTGGTAGCAATGGCCTCGATATTTGCCACGGCTTTAACATGCTCGGCCTGAACCACCACGGTGATTTCTTCGTTGGCCCGTGCCAGATAATCGTCCAGCTCAAAACCGTAGCCCTGGGCCCGGGCGATGCCCACACCCCGCTGTCCTGTGGGCGGATATTTGGCGTAGGCCACCGCTTGTTTTGCTTCGTCAGCGTGGTTGATCAGGGGCACGATAATGCCCTCGGCGCCAGCGTCCAGCACCCGCTTGATGGCGACTTCATCCAGTGTCGGCACCCGGACCAGGCAGGGGGTGGTGCCGGCGGCCCGGATCAAATCCTGAATTGCGGCGACATCCAATGGTCCGTGCTCGGCGTCGATAAACAGCCAGTCAAAACCGGCGTGGGACAGCAACTCACAAACCGTGGGTGAGGCCACCGAAACAATCGTGCCGAGCAGACGTTCGCCCTTGAGTAGTTTTTCCCGCAGGCTGCTCACACCAATACCCCGCTTATTGTTGAAGTCACAAAGTAACCCAGCTGTCAAAGGGCAACAAGGCGCATCGCGACGGTAATGATCCTATACTGCGGGGCCAAATTATTATCAACGAAAATAAACGCGCGGAAAGCGCCACGGACAAAATAGAGGGTTCGCTATGAATTTTGATATACCCGCCGACATCGCCGACTACCTGGTCAAGCTGGACGATTTTATCGACAAGGTCATCAAGCCCCTGGAGAATAAGGACGACAATATCCGCTTTTTCGACCACCGCCGGGAGGACGCCCGCACTGACTGGGAGCGGGGCGGTCTGCCCAACGAGGCGTGGGAAGCGCTGCTGGAAGAATCCAAGCGCTTGGCCGATGAAGCCGGTTTTTTCCGCTACTCCCTTCCCAGAGAGTATGGCGGCCAGGATGGCAGCAATCTGGGGATGGCCATTATTCGCGATCATCTCGCGGCGCGGGGCCTGGGTCTGCACAATGATTTGCAGAACGAACACTCCATTGTCGGCAATACCGTCAGTACTTCATTGATGCTGATCTACGGCACCGACGAGCAAAAAGCTGAGTGGGTCGACGATATGCTGGCCCGCAAAAAGGGCTTTGCCTGGGGCATTACCGAGCCCAATCATGGCTCCGATGCTACCCATATGGAAACCACCGCCGCGCGCTCGGGTGACCAGTGGCTTATCAATGGCGAAAAGACCTGGAATACCGGTATTCATACCTCGCCCTACGACCTGGTGTTGGCCCGCACCAGCGGTAAAGCTGGCGATGCCGAGGGCATTACCGCTTTTCTGGTGCCGATGGATGCCAAAGGCCTGAACATTGAGGAAATGCTCTGGACCTTCAATATGCCCACCGACCATGGCCGCGTGTCGCTGAATAATGTCGCCGTGCCGGAAAGCGCCATCCTCGGTGGCGAAGGCAAGGGGCTGCAGGTGGTGCAGCACTTTTTTAACCAGAACCGTATTCGCCAGGCGGCTTCAAGCCTCGGCGCGGCGCAATTCTGTCTCAATGAATCCGTGGCCTATGCCAAGGAGCGCAAACCCTTTGGCAAGGCCCTGGCCACCAATCAAGGGGTGCAGTTTCCGCTGGTGGAATTACAGACCCGCGCCGAAATGCTCCGTGCCCTGATTCGCCAAACCGCCTGGCAAATGGACACCTACGGGGCTTTCTCCGTCTCCGATCGGGTATCAATGTGTAATTACACCGCCAACCGCTTGTGCTGTGATGCCGCCGATCAGGCTATGCAAACCCACGGTGGTCTGGGCTATTCCCGCCACAAACCCTTTGAGCATATCTACCGTCACCACCGCCGCTATCGCATTACCGAGGGCGCCGATGAGATTCAAATGCGCAGAATCGCCGGTTATATGTTTGGTTTTATGAAGCAGCAGAAACCTAAGGGGGTTGCGTAAGCGCTGACTATCTTTTGCTCGCCATAAAATCAGCTGGCTGAACGGGCTGTTGAACCTGTCAGTCAGCGTGCTGATGCTGGGTTTCATTGGGCGTGGGGCTTAAAGAAGTGTAGATAAATAATATGTCGCCGTGTGCGTG
>DLXZ01000222.1:5773-12264 GCA_003448675.1 Porticoccaceae bacterium | reverse complement strand
GGGAAAGGCCCGGGCAATTAAACGAGCGATTAGCAAAAAATTACCTGGTGTTCCCAGGATTTTATTTCTTGCTCGTAACATAGTTAAGAATTTCAACGACCTGCTCCGGAGTCCTGGTCCATGCCATGGCAAGGGCGTCAACCTCCTTCAGTGGGTGCGTAATATTTTCGCCGTGTAGCGTGATATAGGGTTTACCCAGCGCGGCACAATAACCTGCGTCAAAAGCGGCATTCCACTGCTTGTATTTGTCGCCAAATCGGATCACCGCCAGGTCGCAGTTTTCGATGAGCGTTTTAATCCTGATGGCATTCACCTTGGCCGATTTGTGATCACGCCAAAAACTATTATCTTCCTCACCAAGCAAATCGCCGGCCGCATCACTGGCGTCATGGTCGGTTACCGCGGAGGTAAAAACCACAGCCAGGCCATTGGCTTCACAGCCATCTTCTATTTGTTGCCGCCAGTCGGAATGAATTTCGCCGGATAGATACACGTTCAATTTCATTTTCTCTCCAGTAATTTTTGATGGCTAAACACTGGTTTCAGCCTAATGATCGACACACGTTGCGGTCGATCGTTGAGCTTTTCCGCCGCTGCGGTACGCGGTGTTTCCGGCAGCGTGTGTTTGTTGCAGCTTTTCCGATAATAAGAAAAAGGCGCTTGGTATTCCAAGCGCCTTTTTGGATCGGTGCAAGTTAAGACAACGTGCGGCAGCAACCTATTTCGTATCGAAATTATAGTGCTTCATGCTAAAGATCCGGCTGTTGATCCAGTGGATAAAGCCCAGGGTTGGCCGGATGGTGGGGCTGTCGCCGTGACGGTCGAAGTAGTAGCTATTGGACTTGCCGCAGTCGCCGTGACGGAAGATGGTCAGGTGGGTGCGGCTCTGGACTTTCTGGAAGTCCTTGTCGTTTGATGATTTTTTGACTTCGATGAAGTTGGCGCGACGTTTTTTCGCGGCTTTCAGGCAACGCACCAGGTGTTTGGATTGGGTGTCCACCATGCCGAACCAGGAGGCGGTGCAGACGCTATAGGGCCCGAACATCATAAAGAAGTTGGGGAAGCCCGGTACCGTCGACCCTTTAAAGGCCTGGTAGCGATTTTCTTCCCAGAAGTCGCTGAGATCGACGCTGTTTCTGCCGACGACCTTGAAAGTGGGCACACTGCCTTTCTGGAAGACCTCGAAACCGGTAGCACAGATGAGTGTATCGATTTCCCGTTCGGTACCGTCCTTGGTGACAATGGCAGTTTCGGTAATGTGGTCTATAGGGTCGGTGACCAGGCTGGTGTCGTCCCGGTTAAACACGGGATAGAACCGGCTGGTAAAGCTGGGGCGCTTACAGCCAAAATCGTATTTCGGGATCAGGGCTTCCTGGGTCTCGGGATCGTCGACCTGATTGCGGATGTGGTCGATGCAGATTTTTTCGAGCTTTCTACCGGCGAAGGAAAAATACTTGTTAAAAACCAGCAGGTTGATCATCACGATGTCAGTAAAAAAGATGGTCGCCTGGCGGGCCAGCCACTGGGCGCCCGGCACCTTGGCGAATATTTTTTGCAAACGTGGGCTGAAGGGCATTTCTTTTTTCGGCAGCAACCAGATGGGCGTGCGTTGGTAGACATCGAGGGTTTTCGCCTGATCGACAATCTCCGGCACCGCCTGAATACCGGTGGCGCCAGTACCGATAAAGCCGATGCGTTTGTCGGTCAGATCGTAGTCGTGGTCCCAGCGGCCGGTGTGCATGACCTTGCCCTTGAATTTGTCGATGCCTTCGATTTCCGGCAGTTTGGGCAGGGTCAAAAAGCCGGTGGCGCAAACCAGGTAGCGGGAGGTGTAGGTGTCTCCCGAGGTGGTTGTGGTTACCCAGACGTTGTGTTCCTCGTCGTAGATCGAGCTGGCCACTTCAGCGTTGTAACGCATGTGGGGGCGAATGCCATATTTCTGGGCGCAGTGATCCACATAGGCCTTCATCTCCTTGCCGGGCGCGTAGAGGCTGGACCAGTTGGGGTTCTGCTCGAAGGAAAAGGAATAGCTTAGCGAGGGAATATCCACCGCCAGGCCGGGGTAGGTGTTATCGCGCCAGGTGCCACCGACATCGTCGGCTTTTTCCAGAATGACGAAATCCGCGAGACCTTCGTTGATCAGGCGGATGCCCGCACCGATGCCACACAGGCCGGAGCCCACGATAACGGTTTCATAATCGATAAGTGGTTTTCCCCGCGATTGCGGGAGTTCGAGCGTGTGCGCTAAAGCAGCCTGAGACATGGCTTTACCTCTGAAAAATGAGTAATGGATGGCCAGATAATTTATCCCGACCCAGTTGATCAAGGTCATTTAAATTATCGGGAGGGTTTGACGGCTATTGTATCGATAAGCCGGAGAATGTGTACAGGTTTACATATTGTCAATTGGGGCGGTGGTTTGCCACGCGTTGAGGTTTGCCGCAACTACCGTACGCGGATATCAGAAATTCTGGTTATCAGCGCTTCATCCAGGCTGACGAGGAGTTCATCTCCCGGTCTTAGCGGCCCAACCCCTTCCGGTGTGCCCGTCAGGATCACATCGCCTGGCGACAGGCTGAAAAAGCGGCTCATGTAGGCGATTAAAGGCAAAACGGGTGTCAGCATCCGGGAGGTGTTGCCGTTTTGTTTTACCTCGCCGTTTTGTTCCAGCTTGAGCTGGATGTTTTGCAGATCGGGCAATACGTCGGGGCGCACAAAGGGGGACACAGGGCAGGCGCCGTCCCAGCCCTTGGCTTTTTCCCAGGGGTGGCCGGCTTCACGCAACTGTGTTTGCAGGTCCCGCAGGGTAAGATCCAGGGCCACGCCCAGCCCGGCGATCGCGTCTGGAACCTCTGCTTCGCCGCAGTGGGAGAGTTCGCTGCCAATCAGGATTGCGAGTTCGGTTTCAAAGTGGACGGAACCCAGGCCCTCGGGAATAAACAGGGGATCTGCCAGAGGTGTCAGGGCCGCTGGGGGTTTAATAAAGAGCATGGGCTCGACCGTAGGCTTACTGGCCATTTCCTTTACATGGGCGGCGTAATTCAGGCCGACACAGACCACTTTGCCCACGGGCAGATCGCAGGGGCCGCCATCTTGATAGTGGTGCTTGTATTTATTCGCGCTCATCGTAGTGTTCCTTTGTCTGGGTCAATTTTTTGCCAGACCCATACGGTTAAAAATGCCTGTGCGAAGCTCCGCCCTCTCGTTGACCAGATGATGTTGGGCGCCCGGGATTATATGAGTCCTGGCACGGGGCAGTTTTTTCTGAAACTGCTCCAGGTTGTAGCGCCAATCGAGAGTTTGGTCCCGGTCCCCCTGGATGATGGTCAGGGGAAATTCACTGGGCGGCAGCTGGTGGAATTCCTCGGTCCAGCGTTTCATGGCGCCGATCCATTCCAGGGGGATGTGCGTGGCTTGCAAGGGGTCACGGTGGGCGAGAAATTCGACGAATGCGGGATCACCGGAGTTTTTCGTGAAATGCCGCCGAATGTGGTTCAGGAAACGGTGGGCGAAAAAATATACCAGCCGGCTGGTCTGCCAGTTCCGCGGATGCAGTAGCGGCGCCAACAGAACGATCCTGTCAAACAGGTGTGTGTCGGAGTTTTCCTTGAGCAGGTGTTTGAGCACAATGGCGCCGCCGGTGCTCTGGCCCACGCCGTGCCAGGGCTGGGGTAGATGCTTAAGGGCGAGAGCGAGGAGGGCATCGAAGATTTCCACGTAGTGATCAAAGCTGGCAATGGTGACCCGCTCGCCATCGGAAAGGCCATGGCCCGGTAAATCGAAGGCCAGCACGGCCAGGTTTTGGTTTAGCAGATATTGGAACAGGTGGCCATAGAGGCCCATGTGGTCAAAATAGCCATGCACCACGAAAACCGTTCCCACGGGAGCTGGGGGCAGCCAGTACTGGCAGGCGATGCTGTAGCCGCCGAGGGGAATCGCCCCCAGGCTGTGATTGACTTGTTTGTTTTCAGTGAGGTGGACGAGACCGTAGTGCTCTCGATAGGTGTTGGCCTCGGGCGAAGCGCCATTGTCGCGGTCTTTTTGCGGGTCCAGCGTCAGCGCGGGTAGCTGTTCGTGGAGGCGCTGCAGGCTGGCGGTCAGGTCTTCGAGCTTCGCCAAGGGGCTATCCTGTTGGGGGTGGGTTTGCGACGGGCATTGTAAGTGGATTTGTCGGCTTCGGCAGCTTTGCTGTGTAAGCATTCGGCGCCAAGGGCCAGAGTGTGTTTACAGCGGTATAATGCCGCCTTCAAAATTTCACATTTGGTAGTTTCGGTGCCGAGTCAACCGTTTTTTCAAGGTAAACATCATGCCCGCTAAAGAGTATCTGATTGCACCGTCGATTTTATCCGCTGACTTCGCCAGGCTTGGCGACGAGGTCAACGCTGTGCTGGAGGCGGGGGCGGATGTTGTGCATTTTGACGTCATGGATAATCACTATGTGCCCAATCTCACCATTGGTCCCATGGTCTGCGAGGCCCTGCGTAAGCATGGCATTACCGCGCCCATCGATGTCCACCTGATGGTAGAGCCGGTGGACGAGCTGATCCAGATGTTCGCCAGGGCCGGGGCCAGCTGGATCACATTCCACCCCGAAGCCAGCCGCCATGTTGACCGCTCACTGCAATTGGCCCGCGACCTGGGTTGCAAGGCCGGGCTGGTGCTTAATCCGGCGACGCCCCTCAATGTGATTGAGCATGTTATGGATAAGCTGGATGTGCTGCTGCTGATGTCGGTCAACCCCGGTTTTGGTGGGCAGTCATTTATCCCTCAGACCCTGGTCAAGTTGCGCCAGGCCCGGGCCCTGATTGATGCCAGTGGCTTTGATATTCGTCTGGAAGTGGATGGAGGCGTCAATGCGCGAAATATTGCCGAAATCGCCGGGGCGGGCGCCGATACCTTTGTTGCGGGTTCGGCTATTTTTGGGCAGGACAGCTATAAGGCTGTGATTGACGCCATGCGCAGCGGACTGGATGAGGTGTGAGAAGAGGACGCGCCGGCCGTATTCCTTGCCCGGGCCAAATGGTTTAAAATCCCGCCGCGAAATACGGAACAATCTCGTGACAAAGAACATTCAGGACATTCTGGTGACTCTCCTTCCCTGTTGGCGATGGCGACTGGGCTGATACCCCTTGCCCGCCAGGGCGCTCCCCGTCGTTACACAGCTTAAGGAAAAACCATGACACCTGAACAGTTCGCCGACCTCGTCAAGCAGGGTTACAACCGGATTCCGGTTACGCGCGAGATCCTTGCCGACCTCGAAACCCCCCTCTCCTGTTATCTGAAACTCGCTCGCGGGCCCTACTCCTATTTGTTTGAATCCGTTGAAGGCGGCGAGAAATGGGGGCGCTATTCGCTCATTGGTCTGCCATCGGCAACAATATTTAAAGTTTGCGATAACCATCTCAGCATTGAATGCGATGGGGTCGTGCTTGAGGCGTGGGAGACTAACGACCCGTTAGCAGAGGTCGAAGCCTTCGCTCAACGTTACCGGGTGCCTGAATTGCCCGACATGCCCCGTTTTACCGGGGGGCTGGTGGGTTACTTTGGTTACGACACCGTCCGTTATATTGAACCTCGCCTGGCCGCAAGCTGCCCGCCCGATGAACTGGGCGTGCCGGATATCTTGCTGATGGCCTCCCACGAGGTACTCGTTTTTGACAACCTGCATGGCAAATTGATCTTTATTGTCCATGCTGATGGCCGTGACCCAGATGCCTGGAACAAAGCGCAGATCCGGCTTGATGCACTGGAAGCTGGACTACGGCATCCGGTCCCGGCGCTGGATAAGATTACCTTGTCACCTGGCGGTGCTGGAGAAGCTGTCTTTACGTCCAGTTTTGGCCAGGCTCGTTTTGAGCAGGTCGTTGACAAGATCAAAGATTACATTGTCGCTGGTGACGCCATGCAGGTAGTGCCTTCCCAGCGGCTATCGCTGCCGTTTAGCGCACCGGCGATTAATCTCTACCGCGCGCTTAGAATTCTAAACCCTTCGCCTTATATGTATTTTCTTGACCTCGATGGTTTTGAGATCGTCGGTTCGTCCCCGGAAATACTCTCCCACCTGGAAGATGGCCTGGTCACGGTACGTCCCCTCGCCGGTTCGCGACCAAGAGGCGCAAGTCTCGAAGAAGATATTGCCCTGGAAAAAGAGCTCTTAGCCGACCCCAAAGAAGTGGCGGAACACTTGATGCTCATTGATCTGGGTCGAAATGATGTCGGACGTGTGGCCGAAGTGGGATCTGTGCGGTTAACCGAAAAAATGGTGGTCGAGCGTTACTCTCATATTATGCATATCAGCTCCACGGTTGTCGGCTCAGTGAAACCCGATACCTCGGCCATTGATGTACTGCGAGCCACCTTGCCCGCAGGGACTTTGAGCGGGGCGCCAAAAATCCGCGCGATGGAAATTATAGATGAGTTCGAACCGGTAAAACGTTGCATCTATGCGGGCGCTGTCGGTTATCTGGGTTGGAATGGCAATATGGATACCG
>DLXZ01000222.1:0-5531 GCA_003448675.1 Porticoccaceae bacterium | reverse complement strand
TGGAATGGCAATATGGATACCGCCATCGCGATTCGTACCGGGGTCATTAAAGACGGCACGCTCTTCGTGCAGGCCGGATGCGGCGTGGTGGCCGATTCCGTGCCGGAGACCGAGTGGCAAGAAACCATGAATAAAGCCCGCGCGATTTTCCGCGCTGCGGCCATGGTGCAAGGCGTGGCACAGGAGGTGGGGGAACCNNATGGACACCGCCATCGCCATCCGTACCGCCGTGATCAAAGACGGCGTGCTGAATATTCAGGCAGGCGCTGGCGTGGTGGCGGATTCAGTGCCACGACTGGAATGGAAAGAAACCATGAACAAAGGCCGAGCGGTCTTTAAGGCCGTGGCCATGGCCGCCGCCGGTCTGGATCAGTGAGGGGTTCGTTATGCTGTTAATGATTGATAACTACGACTCCTTTACCTACAACGTGGTGCAATATTTAGGCGAACTAAAGGCCGACGTCCACGTGGTGCGTAACGACGAAATCACGATCGCCGACATAGAAACCATGGCGCCGGAAAAAATCGTTATATCACCGGGGCCCTGCACGCCTAACGAAGCAGGTATATCGTTGGCGACCGTCGCGGTGTTTGCCGGAAAGATCCCGTTACTGGGGATATGCCTGGGTCATCAAAGTATCGGCCAGGCTTTCGGGGGCAAAATTGTTCGGGCCAGGCAGGTGATGCATGGCAAGACCTCGCTGATTCATCACGATGACCGCGGCGTGTTTCGCGGCCTGGGCAACCCTTTCGAGGCCACCCGTTATCATTCCCTGGTGATAGCAAAAGCCAGCCTGCCGGATTGCCTTGAAATCAGCGCCTGGACCCTTGGCGAAGACGGCGAGGTCGATGAGATCATGGGTGTGCGCCACCGGGAGCTGGCGGTTGAGGGGGTGCAGTTCCACCCCGAATCCATTCTCACCGAGCATGGGCACGATCTCCTGCGTAACTTCCTGGAAGCCTGAACGGAGTGTGAACATGGACATTAAAGCGGCCATTGCCAGCGTCATCGAAGGCGCCAGCCTTTCCCGGCAAGACATGGAGGCGGTCATGCGCCAGGTCATGACCGGTGGGGCGACGCCCGCCCAGATCGCCGGCTTTCTGGTGGCCCTGCGTATGAAGGGCGAAACCCTCGATGAAATTACCGGCGCTGTGCAGGTCATGCGAGAGCTGGCTACTGGGGTTCAGGTCAGTGGTGAGCACCTGGTGGACATTGTTGGCACCGGTGGGGATGGCGCCAGCCTGTTTAATGTTTCCACTGCCAGCACCTTTGTGGTGGCCGCCGCTGGTGGCAAGGTGGTTAAGCACGGCAATCGTTCGGTCAGCAGTAAAAGTGGCAGCGCCGATTTACTGGAGGCGGCGGGGGTGCGGCTCGGTTTGCCACCAGATCAGGTTCGGCGTTGCGTCGAGGATGTGGGCGTCGGTTTTATGTTCGCGCCGGCCCACCACAGCGCTATGAAGCACGCTGCCGGGCCGCGTCAGGAGCTGGGCGTGCGCACGCTGTTTAATATTCTCGGTCCCATGACCAACCCGGCGGGGGTCAAGCGCCAGCTTATCGGTGTCTTCGATGGGGCGCTGTGCCGGCCCATGGCACAAGTGCTGTCGCGGTTAGGCAGTGAGCGGATTATGGTGGTGCATAGCGATGATGGCCTCGATGAAATCAGTCTTGCCGGCGGCACGTCGGTGGCGGAACTGAAAAACGGTGAAGTGTCCGAGTATCGTCTGGAGCCGGAAGATTTTGGTATCCAGCGTCAGGAGCTCGATGGGCTGGATGTAAGCGATGCCGAGGATTCCCTGCGCTTGATTCGCGATGCCCTGGGCAAGCGCAAGACCGAAGCGGGAGTCAAGGCGGCGGATTTGATTGCACTTAATGCCGGGGCTGCGATCTATGTCGCGGGCCTGGCAGGGACCGTGGCTGATGGGGTCGCCATTGCCCAGGACGTCATTGGCAGTGGTCTCGCCGGGGAGCGGTTGATTGAGCTGGCGGCCTATACCGAGGCACTGGAGCCGGCCTGAATGGTGGCTGATGTAGCGTCAAAGGAAGGAATACATATGTCTGTGGAAAATGCCTTACTTAAAGATACGCCGACGGTGTTGAAAAAAATTCTTGCCCGCAAGGCAGAGGAGGTGGCCGAGCGCAGCGGCCGTTTGCCGGTGGAACAATTGCGGGAGTTGGTTGACGAGCAGGTCCAGGCGAGGGGCTTTGCCGAGTCGTTACAGCAAAAAATAAGCGCTGGCCAGGCCGCGGTGATTGCCGAAATCAAAAAGGCTTCCCCCAGTAAGGGTGTAATCCGGGAAAGTTTCGATGTGGTGGAAATCGCCCGCAGCTATGAAAAAGGGGGGGCAGCCTGCTTATCGGTACTCACCGATGTGGATTTCTTTCAGGGCAGCGACGGCTACCTGCGCCAGGCTAAAAGCGCCGCCAGTCTGCCGATTCTGCGTAAGGATTTTATGATTGACCCTTACCAGATTTATGAGTCCAGGGCGCTGGGGGCGGACTGTGTTTTACTGATTGTTGCGGCGCTGGATCAGCCGGCTTTGGAGGGTCTGCATGATTTGGCGTTAGATCTTGGTCTGGATGTCCTGGTGGAAGTGCACGATCGCAAGGAGCTTGACTTGGCCTTGACGCTCAGTACACCGCTGATCGGTATCAATAATCGCAACCTGCATAATTTTCACACCAGTCTGGATACGACTTTTAATCTACTCGACCAGATTCCCGAGGATCGCCTGATTGTCACCGAAAGTGGTATTCACACGATCGACGATGTCATGGCCATGCGTGGCCACGGGGTGAATGCGTTTTTGGTGGGGGAGGCCTTTATGCGGGCCGACGATCCAGGCCGCCGGCTAATGGAGATGTTTAACTGAGGGGCAGAGCCTTATCTTCGGTTTGGCTCGTTCAGCGGGTGCCGTGAACCACCATGGTTTTGCCGGTGGCCACCACCAGGCCCTGATCTTCAAGGCTTTTCAGCACCCGGCCCACCATTTCCCGGGAGCAGCCCACGATACGACCGATCTCCTGACGGGTGATCTTGATTTGCATACCATCGGGGTGGGTCATGGCGTCCGGTTCCTTGCACAGGTCGAGCAGGGTGCGGGCCACCCGACCGGTCACATCTAAAAAGGCGAGATCCCCTACCTTGCGTGTGGTGTCCCGCAAACGCTGGGCCATCTGTTTGCTCACGGAAAAAAGAAAATCCGGGTGGGTTTCAATCAGCTCGAGAAACGCATCGTAATTGATTTCAGCGATTTCACAGTCGGTTCGAGCACGAATCCAGGCGCTTCTGTCTTCCTGGCCAAATAGGCCCATTTCGCCGAAGAAGTCCCCAGGGTTGAGGTAGGCGACAATCATTTCCCGGCCATCGTCATCCTCAATCAGCACGGAGACAGAGCCTGAGATAATATAATAAAGGGTGTCACCGGTATCGCCAGCATAGATAAGCGTGCTTTTATTGGGGTATCGGCGCCGGCGGGTGTGGTTAAGAAACTCCTCGAAGTTCGGGATATGTGGTGTTATCGGCTGCAATGCCACTGGTGTGCTCCTCACAAAAGTTTCCTGATCATACGCGCTCATCATCGCACTGAAGGTAAAGCGCTGTAAACCATCTCAAAATCATCTTCCCTCGGGCAGTATTGCCCGCGCGACTGTTATAGTGTGTAACTTTTCGGTGTTTAGAGGAGAGGCAATTCATGCAGGCAAGGGTAAAGTGGGTGGATGGCGCAATGTTCCTTGGTGAATCCGGCAGCGGCCACAGTGTAGTAATGGATGGCCCCGAGGATCATGGTGGCCGGAATATGGGTATACGGCCCATGGAAATGATTTTGCTGGGGATGGGCGGCTGTGCCAGCTTTGATGTGGTCAGCATTTTGAAAAAAAGCCGTCAAGTGGTACAAAACTGCGAGGCTAAGCTGGAAGCCCAGCGGGCCGACGCGGTTCCTGCTGTGTTCACCGCGATAAACATTCATTTTGTTGTCACGGGATGCGATCTCAAGGAAAAGCAGGTGAAACGGGCGGTGGAATTATCGGCGGAAAAATACTGTTCGGCTTCAATCATGCTAGGTAAGGGCGGCGTGACCATCACCCATAGTTACGAGATCATCGAGTGGGAGGCGTGATGACGCAGGTGGCGCGAACTAGGTTTGTGAGATAGAGAGGGCTGTTATGCAAAAGCTGGGCAAAAAAAAGGGGAGCTGGCGCTCCCCGAAAGTATGATACAGGGGGTTAGGAGGTGTAAACGCTGGCAAAGGTTCCTAAAGCCCATGGCTTGCCAGCCACGGAATGCACTATACGGAGCGCGCTTGCATAATTGAAATATATTATTTTGATGTTATTGATAACATACAGCAATGTGCGGGGTGTTTCAGGGCTTGCTTCTACATAAGCTCAAAATATAAAATTAGGGCATACCATAACTAATGCTTATCTAATGCCCATTGACTCCCTTTCCCGTGTTGACCTGAATCTTCTTGTTGCCCTGCATGTTTTGCTGGAAGAACGCAATGTTACCCGCGCGGCTGAACGGCTGTTTGTAACTCAGCCCGCCATGAGTAAAACCCTGTCTCGCTTGCGCAATCTGTTTGATGATCCGCTATTTACCCGCAGTGGACGCGGACTGGTGCCAACTCCCAGAGCCATGGAGATCGCGACTGTATTACCGGAATTGTTGAACAATGTGTCGACGGTGTTACAGAACCTGGATTTTGATCCGGCTACCTATGAGGGAGCCATCCAGGTGGTTGGTCCGGAATTTATGGCGGTGCAGGCGATCCCCGAGTTGGCCAATATCCTGCGTGAGGAAGCTCCGGGAATAACATTGGCGGTGTCGAATATCTCTGACCATTCGATTCAGGAGCTGGAGTCCGGAGAGATTGACTTCGTGTTCGAAGTAGAGAAAAAGTTGCCGCCAGAGTTCGCGGTAACCCCCCTGGGGGACTTTACGCCTGCGGTGTGGATGCGGCGGGGACATCCCCTGGCCGGGAAAAAACGGCCCAAACTGGAAGAGATCCTGCGATACCCTTTCGTGCAGTATTACCTGCTGATAGCCGATAAAGTGTCGCCCTTTACGGAGAGCCGCTTTGATCGCACGCTTGCCGCGATGGGGCTCAACCCCCGCAATAAGGCGCTGGTAACCGATCAGTTGATGACAGCGCTGAGCACCTTGCACTCCACTGATTGTCTGATGCTGGCAACAGCGGATGACCTTGAAGCGGAGCGGGAGTTTTACGATATCGTCCGCCGGCCTTATCCAGAGGGCATTGACCACGATCCCCTGATCCCGGCGGTGCTGGTGCAACACAATCGCACGGTAAACTCACCGGTTCATAACTGGGTTAAGGACAAAATCCTCGATATTATTAAAGGCATTCGCCAGGGGCGGGGGCGGGAATAACAGGATGGATGCGGTAAGCTGACCTACAGCCGGTAGCTGGACGAAGTCATCGCTCTGGCGACCAGTGACATGGCCTTTTTTACCGGCTCCGGGAAAGTGACCCCGCCCGCTGCCAGGGCCTGACTGGCGTGCTCCCCT
>DLXZ01000217.1:12923-14779 GCA_003448675.1 Porticoccaceae bacterium | reverse complement strand
ACCCGGTGCGGCCGCCCACGCGCTGGAGCAGGAAAAACTTGGCTTTCGCCGCTATCCGTTTTTTGCAAACGGACTCACGCTAACAAACGATCCCGGCCCGGTAGCACTTGATGACTAAAGAAAAAGAACTGTATGGCCCAGAATTCCTAGAACAATTTGAAGATAACTGGGAAACAGATATGGGTGCAGCAATAATAGGCAAGGAACGCGTAGTGCTACGGGGCGTTGATTTTTTGAGCGGATGCAATAAACGAAGTTGGGCAGAACATTTATTTTTTGCGATTACCGGTGAAGAAAATAAAGAATTCTCACGTTTAATTGAAGCGATGTGGGTAACGGTAACCAGCTTCCCTGATCCACGGCTTTGGGTAAATAGAGTTGCCGCATTAGGGGGCACTGTACGAACAACAGGGTCTCTGGCTGCCAATGCTGCATCTGCTCTAGGCGAAGCAAATGCTTATGGAATTAGAGTAGGGCGGCGTGCCGTTGACCTTATGTATCGATTTAAAGAAAAACTCGATGCTGGTGCTGAGCTTGAAGATTTAATTAAACAGGACCTCAGAAACTACAAAGCCTTAAGCGGTTTTGGCCGACCACTCGCTAGCAAAGACGAAAGGATTGAACCTCTACTAAGTTTTGCCAGATCATTAGGTTACGGCAACGGGCCACACGTAAAACTTATATTTGATATTGACGATTATTTTCAGAACTCAAGGTATCCCTTCCAAATGAATGCGGGCGCTCTAATGGCTGCGTTGTTCGCTGATCAGGGAATATCGGCGGAGGATGCCTATTATTTGGTGATTCACTGTTTTATGGCAGGAATTTATCCCTGCTATATAGACGCAAAAAACAAACCTGAAGGCGTATTCTTTCCCCTTTCAGCGTCAAGGATCAAATACTCTGGTGTACACACCCGTAGAAATTGGCGAGATATTTAGGAGACGGTTTCCATGCTCTTAACTAAGATAATATCCACCTTCACTCTCTTACTCTTTACCTTGTTTGCGATAGCAAGTGATGAGGATGAGCTGGCTACTTTATACGGTGACGAAGCGTTTATTAGTATCGCGACGGGCATATCTCAGCCTATTTCAAAAGCACCGGCAGTTGCATCTGTTATTACGGCTAAAGATATAAAGCTTATCGGCGCCACAGACCTCGACACTGTTCTGGAAACCATTCCGGGTTTACATGTCTCGACTAGAGCGCAGGGGTATTCTCCTAATTATATATTTAGAGGCATACATACGGGCAGCAACCCTCAAGTACTAATGCTTATTAACGGCATACCACTGACCTCTTTATATTTAGGCGACAGGAATCAAGTTTGGGGGGGGTTTCCCATCGAATCAATTTCTCGTATTGAGGTGATTCGAGGACCGGGTTCCGCCATATACGGTGCTGATGCTTTTGCCGGCGTTATCAACATTGTCACGAAAGGCGCTAATGAAATAGCGGGTTTAGAGGTAGGGGCGCGTTACGGTAGTTTTGAGACCAAAGAATGGTGGTTAAGCTACGGCAAGTCAAATGATGAAACTCATATTTCAGCCCATATTGAAATACACGATACAGACGGTCAGCATGAGAGAATTAATGCTGATGCACAAAGCTTTTTAGACGCAACTTCTGGCACCAGCGCATCTATGGCGCCAGGAAATGTAAACCTTAACAGACAAAATGTCGACGCTCGCTTCATACTTGGTCATCGCAATATTACTTTTAACGCTGGTGTACAACTTAGAGATGATTATGGAGTAGGTAGCGGATTAGCACAGGCCCTCGATCCTCGCGGTCAAGTCTCCAGCAACCGCTACAATGCTGATCTCACCTATAACAATGAGAAGGTAACTGAA
>DLXZ01000217.1:12180-12698 GCA_003448675.1 Porticoccaceae bacterium | reverse complement strand
AAGGTAACTGAAAATTGGGGCATTAAAGCCACGATCAGTTATTTACAAACCAGCCAGGAAGTAGACGACGACCTTATTTTGTATCCACCTGGTTCGCGGGGCCCGTTTTTTATTCCGGGGTTAGTTCCACCAATACCAGTCTTCCCCCCTTTCCCCGAAGGGATAATCGGCAATCCTGAAGTTCACGAGCGACATTATAGAGCGAACGCACTCGGCACTTACCATGGCATTGACCGACACGAGGTCTTAATTGGCGCGGGCTATTACTATGGCGATATTTACAAAACCGAGGAGAAAAAGAATTTCGGCCTAGATCCATCTACTGGACTTCCCATTCTACCTGGCTCGGGCTTAGTTGATGTCAGCGATACGCCGCTAGTTTTTTTGCCGGAAGATGACCGAGAAAACCGCTATTTTTTTATACAGGATGTCTGGCACTTTGCCAACGACTGGGAGCTAACCGCTGGCGTTCGCTATGATCACTATTCAGACTTTGGCGATACCATAAATCCCCGCTC
>DLXZ01000217.1:0-12077 GCA_003448675.1 Porticoccaceae bacterium | reverse complement strand
CTTTGGCGACACCATAAATCCCCGCTTTGCGCTGGTATGGTCTACCACACATAACTTAACAACTAAATTCCTTTACGGTGAAGCTTTTCGTGCGCCCTCATTCGCCGAAACCCGTGTGCAATCGAACCCAACTGTACTCGGCAATCCTAACCTAGAGCCGGAAACGCTAGAAAGCTATGAGCTCGCTTTTAATTATCGACCGACATTTGACATTAATATAGATTTGAATCTTTTTCATTATAGATGGGATGACATTATTCAGTTTGTTCCGGACCCCGGAGGATCCACACGGACCGCGCAAAATGTTGGCGAGCAAAGCGCCGAGGGTTTGGAAATTGAGCTGAGCTGGAGCGTCAATGATTATCTCTCCCTATTGACCAACTACGCCTGGCAGAACGCCGAGGACAGAACCACAGATACCGATGCCGCCAATTCACCCGAGCAGCAATTCTACATTCGAGGGGTAGCGACCTTGACACATGATTGTGATTTCACGGTGCAACTTAACCGAGTCATGGACCGTAATCGATCCTTTGACGACCCTCGAACCGATATAGATGATTATACGATCGTAGACCTGACCTTGCGCAAACGATTTTTGGGAAACCAACTCGAATTAGCACTTCTAGCCAAAAATATTTTCGACGAAAACGCACGCGAACCGAGCCTTAATGCAACACCCACGCCATTAATCCCTGACGACCTGCCACTTGCGGGAAGAAGCCTGATGGCGGAAATACGCTATAAGCTGTTTTAACGCATTGATGGGAACCAAGCTCGGAAACAGTAAAACGGATTTAACTAACAGGGATGAAGCAAAGCGTGCAATTTTTGAAAGCCAAAAAAAGTCATTATGTTTTTATACTTATCCTGTTAGCGTTGTCTTTACCTGTTCGCGCCATTCCCGCTGAATTGTTAGTTTTCTACCCAGAGGTACGAAAACCTTATACAAAGATCTATCAGGACATCATTACCGGCATAAGAAATGCCAACCCAAACAATACCGTTGCCATACCGATAAGAGCCGAGGAAAATTACGAAACCTTTATATCGGCAGTTAAAACCAACAAACCTGATAGTATTGTTGCACTCGGGTCTGGCGCGCTAGAAATCGCATTACAAATAGCACCGGATGTCCCTATCGTTGCCGGCGCTATATCCAGATCGAGCTCTACAACGCGTGGCATATCGATGATCGTGGATCCTGCAGTCGTGATAAACAAACTATTGTTACTCGATAACAACATTAATCACATTCATGTTGTCACTGACTCTAGTAACAAGCAGGACCAACTTCGCGCCGCCATTGACTATGCACAGTCTGTCAATATCAGCTTTACTGTCCACGAAGCGAAAACCATTAAAGCTGCGGCTAGCGAATACCGGAATTTACTTAAAAATCTCGGAACCCACGATGCGATCTGGTTAATGCGTGATAAGGCACTGAACGACACCAGTTTATTATCCCTAATTCTGGAAACAGCCTGGGATCGAAAAATTAAAGTGTTTTCTTCCAACCCCACCCATGTTAAAAGAGGTGCTTTGTTTTCTATATATCCCAACAACACCGCGCTTGGGGCAAGCTTAGCTCGTTTAGCTAACGATACGGACAGCCAAACGAATGCTAAATTTGAGTTAAAGCTTCTAAAGGATATTTATATAGCAGGCAATGAGCGCACACTAAGGCACCTGGGTCTAACACAGGCAAATGACACCCACCAGGTTTTAGACAATATTCTGTAATTAACTGCAATGTATTTACTGTAATGAATAAATTTAATCTCCGAAATTTAAACTTTCGGCAGCAAATACTGACGATGTTTATATGCTTTATAGGCGTTATGGCACCCCTTGGCGGTTATTTCACTAGCACCACATCCAACGATGTTTTAGAAAAACAGCTATATGCCCAAGGCGAACAGGTTGCTAAAACTCTCGCTCGACAAAGCAAACTAGCATTACTTTACGAGAGTGAATATACCGCACAAGAGGCGGTATCCGTTATTTCCGGCCACCCCGATATTGAAGTTCAGGAGATTAGATTACTGAATGGAACCCCGCTGTATCGATCAGCCAACTATGAACCTGTTGACCCGCTAAAGTTATATATTGAAAACAGCAATATAACTAGCTATGAATATGAAGACAAATGGGTTCTGGAAGTTCAGGTTTTTACTGAATCCGATGTTGATGAATCTATCGAAATAATGACTACTGATGCTAATCAGGCACAGACATTACTTGGTTTTGTATCCGTTTCACTAAGCAAGGATTCATTGTACTTACTGCAGCGTAGAACATTTAATACGAATATGCTTTTCGCGTTTGCTGTCGGTGCATCAATCTGTTTGGCTTTACTTTTTTTATCACGTCGCATCACCAATCCGATCGAGCAATTGGCAAGCACGATGGAACGCGCGGAAAAAGGTGACACCAGTGTCCGTGCGCATTTAAAGGGGCAGCCTGAAATAACTGTCATGCAGCACGCATTCAATACCATGATGGACGTTCTTGAACAAAGAGAGCGCGAGCTGGAGATTGCACGCGATAAGGCAGTGGAAAATGCGCGAATTAAAGCGGAGTTTGCAGCGAATGTCACACATGAGCTTAGAACGCCCATGAATGCCGTTTTAGGCATGCTTGATTTGCTTGATGGCTCCTCTCTTAATTCTCGTCAGCACGAATATGTTGGGGTAGCGAAAAACTCCGCCGAAAGTTTGCTAACGCTCATAGATGACATACTGGATTTTTCAAAAGCCGAAGCGGAAAAAACAGTTCTCAGGGCAACTGATCTCGACGTACGCGAATTGGTAGAGGATGTCGTTAAATTATTGGCTTCCCAGGCATTAGGAAAGACGCTGGATATTGGCTACCTCATAGACCCCAGTATTACAAGAAAAGCGACTTTAGACCGATCAAGATTACAGCAAATTCTTATCAACCTCGTCGGCAACGCAATAAAGTTTACCGATCAGGGAGAGATTTCAGTATTGGTAACATATTCAGAGCCAGAGCAGGAACAGTCGAGCGGCCAACTATGTTTTAAGGTCACCGACACCGGTGTAGGTATTGATGAAGCAGACCAGACAACAATATTTGAAGCATTCACGCAAGCTGATTCGTCTAGCACCAGGGAATACGCAGGTACCGGACTTGGACTGACAATAACTAAACAAGCCATTCATATGATGAAAGGCGAAATTGGCGTTATCAGTGAAAAAGGGCACGGGTCAACATTTTGGTTTTCTTTACCTGTCGGCCCAGAACTAGGCTCGCCCCCCTTACAACAAAATAGTATAGATAAACAAACACTAAAACGTGCTCTTGTAATTTCAAACAGCAAGATTGTCAAACAATTCATAAACCAGAATTTATTGCCTTACAATTTTATATGCGACGTCGGCAACGACTACAGGGAAATTATTACGCATGTAAACCAACAACGCACCGAGGGCAACCATTACGATCTGATATTAGTGGATAGCACCGCTTTCATTAAGAATAAAGTGCAAATCGAGACCTTATTAGAGCGTTATGCAAACCTGTACAACATCACTGCGGTAGCACTGGTCAACCCTTATCACGAGGTAGCACTGCCAGACATATTTACAAGCACAATCGAAAAACCCTTAACTAAAGATTCTATACATCACATCAATGAACTACTCACTCTGGCGCCTGCGTCTGTCGACTTTCCTTCAAATACACTCTCGGTCGATAAAACACGCGATGATACACAGAGTAAGGATATTTGCGTTTTAGTCGTTGATGACAACCGCGTTAATCAACAAGTGGCTGTCGAAATGTTGAAACGGATTGGCATTTCAGTAGATACAGCTTTTGACGGACGGACCGCACTTACCTCGGTCATAAATAACAAATACGATCTGGTCTTAATGGATTGCAACATGCCCGTGATGGACGGCTATGAATGCACACGTGAAATCAGAAAACTCGAGCATGGCAAGGAAACACCGATTGTCGCGATGACAGCCAATAATACTGCAACCGAACAGGAGCGGTGTATTGATGCGGGCATGGACGATTTTCTAAGCAAACCCCTGAGGATTAGTGTTCTTCAAAAATTAGTTAGAGACTGGCTGCATATTGACCTGGATGAACAATCGTCCATCAACGAAGTTACTAAACAACAGGAAGGCAGACTCACTAGTCATGTCAGTCTTACATCAACCTATGACGCAAAAATGGTTGACCAACTTTTTGAAACATTGGGTGATACGGTTTATTCGATGATCGAAGCATTCATTGAAGACACCCCTATATATATTGACTCGCTTCGCAACGCGCTCGCTACGAAAAACGCTGTACAGGCTCGAGAATTTGCACACACCATGAAAGGTAGCGCTGCTAACTTTGGAGCATACCATTTAATTGAAAGTGCCAAGGCGATAGAAGGGCTGGCTAAGGAAAACTGTCTCGCTGATTGTAGCCCTTATGTAGAGGCCCTCGATCGGCAATTTGACATGCTCAAAGACGATCTGCATGAACATGTACTAAAAGGTGACCAGGATGAGAATGCGCAAGCGAATAGTAACCATATAATCTTGATCGTTGATGACGATCGGACACTGCGATTGGCTCTCGGCGGCATTTTTAGCAAGGAAGGGTTTGAGATAGTAGAAGCTACCAGTGGCGCGCAGGCAATCGAGACCTGTAAGCGGCACATACCCGACATCATTCTTATGGACGCAATGATGCAGGATATTGATGGGTTTAAAGCTTGCACCATCATCAGGGAATTACCCGGCTGTGCAACCATACCCATATTGATGATCACTTCGTTAGACGATGAAGACGCCATATCCAAAGCTTTTTCAAGTGGCGCTACAGATTTTGTTACCAAGCCCCTGCACTTCACGGTCCTTAAGGAGCGTGTCTCAAGATTGGTCAAGGCGAACAAAGCCGGACAAAAAATGAGGCAAATGGCATACATCGACTCTTTAACCAATCTGCCTAATCGCGCTAAATTAATGCAGGAACTGCGCGTCATTTTAGATAGAGCCAACCTGCACGAAAAACAGGCCGCCGTTTTATTTCTCGATTTAGATAACTTTAAAAATGTAAATGATACTTTAGGACACAATGTTGGCGACCTGCTTTTGAAAGTGGTGGCTGAGAGATTGAGAAACTGTGTTAGAGAAACGGATTTCGTCGCACGATTAGGGGGAGATGAGTTCACCATTGTTCTGGAAAATATCGAGGACAATGATCGTATCGCGAGGGTCGCGCAAACTATCTGTGATTCACTGAGCGAACCTTTTGTCTTTCTGGATAAAAAGATGTTTACTTCTTCAAGCATCGGTATAGCTACCTACCCTGAAGATGGCAAGGACGTAAACAGCCTCTTAAAACACGCTGATCTGGCGATGTTTAAAGCCAAGAAAAACAAGAACCACTACGTATTTTATCAAGCCGGCATGGCTGATGAGATTACAAAGCGTATCGAACTGGAACAGGATCTTCGATACGCAATCGACCACAATCAACTCGTACTTTTTTGTCAGCCTCAAGTTGACATTGGCACGAACAAACTCACGGCGGCCGAAGTGCTAATCCGCTGGCAACACCCGGATAGAGGGTTATTGGGTCCTGGCGAATTTATTCCCATCGCCGAAGAATCTGACTTAATCGCGGATCTAACGCGCTGGGTGATCAAACAGGCAATCGTTCAAATCAGCATTTGGTCAAGGCGCGGAATCGCCTTAAAGCTATCGGTCAACTTGTCCGGCAAGGATCTAAGTCAATCCTGGCAATTAATCGATTATTTACGCGATCAGGCAGCACTGCACAACATCAACCCTAAACTTCTCGAGCTGGAAATTACCGAAAGTATTCTCATGGGTGATCCGCAACATAGCCGCTCGGAAATTCTCCAATTAAAGAATCTCGGATTCACCGTCGCAATTGACGATTTCGGCACTGGATATTCCTCACTGAACTATTTGAAAAACTTACCCGTGGACAGTCTAAAAATAGACAAATCCTTTATCCAGGAAATTGACAAAAGCAAGGAGGACCAGGCAATTGTAAAGGGTATCATAGCGCTAGCTAACAGCCTGGGCTTGAAGACGGTTGCCGAAGGTGTTGAGACCGAAGCCCAGCGTGCGTTGATAGCTGAATTCGGATGCGATGTCGCTCAAGGTTTTCTTATCAGCAAGCCGCTGCCAATAGAAGAGTTTGATCAATCTTATTTATCGGGGACAAATTCCGATAACCGTCCCCGCTTAAAACTGATTTAATAAAGTTTTTGGTAGATTAAAACCACTCATCCCGCATTTCAAAAGGCAGGGAATTGCCATTGTCGAGCAATTCAGCCATGGTTTCGATAGCGGGAAGCTCCCACTGGCTATAATACAATGCTGCTTGCAGCTTGCCCCTGTAAAAATTCTCATTCTCGTCGCCATGGCATTGATTTAATCCGCGCTGGGCAGACGTCGCCTGCTTCAACCAAATCCATGCCCCCACCACTCGACCGAACATATCAAGATATACTGTTCCATTGGCGAGGCCCTTATCAATATCGGATTGGCATTGCACTAGCAACTTCTCGGTTGTGCGCTCTAATTTTTTCAATGCTGAGTCCAGCTGATTGCCGAGCGTTTCCGGCACACCTTCGGCGCTGGCTAAATCAATATCCTTACGTACCTCTGCAATAAAAATTCGAAAACCCTCGCCATTATGCTGGCTGATTTTCCTTCCAAGCAAGTCCAGACCATGTATAGCCTCCGCACCTTCATGAATAGGGTTGAGCCGTTGATCGCGGTAGAGCTGTTCAACCGGGTATTCCCTGATATAACCCGAGCCACCCAGAATCTGTATCGCGAGGTCGTTTGATATACAGCCATATTTTGATGGCCAGGACTTTACTACCGGGATAATAAGATCGAGCAACAAGCCAGCACGCTTTCTCTGCTCGGGGTCGGGCGCGGTATGCTGGTCTTCAAATACGGCACTGGCGAAAAGGCACATGGCCAGGGCGCCTTCGGCATAAGCCTTTTGGCTTAGCAACATGCGCCGCACATCGGCGTGTTCTACCAGCATTACCTGAGGAGACTGCGGGTCCCTGCAGGATGGCAATCGCCCCTGGGGTCGCTGCCTGGCGTAGTCAAGCGAGTAGTTATAACCCTGATAAGCAATGGCTGCCGCACCCAACGCCACACCGATGCGCGCTTCGTTCATCATCTGAAACATGTAGCCCAGACCTTTATTGGCTTCACCTACAAGGTAACCAATAGCACCGTCCTTTTCACCAAAATTTAGCGCCGCGTTAGTGGCGTTGCGGTAACCCATTTTGTGATTTAACCCGGCGACGACGACGTCATTACGCTTGCCCAGACTACCATCATCGTTAACCAGATATTTGGGTACGATAAATAGCGAGATGCCTTTGACCCCCGCCGGTGCGCCTTTTATTTTTGCCAGCACCATATGAATCACGTTATCCGCGATATCGTGGTCAGCACAAGAAATAAACATTTTTTGTCCAAAAATGCGGAAACTGCCATCATCCGAGGGAACTGCCGTTGTCGTGATATCGCCGAGCGCCGACCCTTGACCTGGCTCCGTTAAAGCCATGGTGCCATTGCTTCTGCCGTCCATTATCAAAGGCAGGTATTTTGCTTTTTGCTCGGGCGACGCAAATGCGCGTAATAGATTAGTCACCCCAATTGCGATAAACGGGTAAGCCGCGGTACCAATATTGGCCGCATTGATATACGCCATAATGGTTCGGACCAGGACTTCCGGCATTTGCATGCCGCCTTCCTCATAATCCTGATGAGCAGCAAGGAAACCAGCACCAGTAAATTCGCGCCAGGCCACTTTGGTTTCCGGGATCATTTTCACTGCGCCGTTTTCCAAAACCGGTTCGTTTTCATCCCCTTTCACATAGTGATCGGCAAAATATTTCTCAGCTACTGTTCGGGCGGTGCGTAAGGACGCATCGAAGATTTCTCGCGTATGCTCGCTGTAGCGGGGACGGCCAAGCACGCTTTCAAGGTCGAGTAATTCGTACAGGAGAAAATCAATATCCCGATCATTCAAAAGAGAAACAGACATAATCTACCTTTAATTAGTTTTCCAGATGCAGCTTTCAGTTCCTCCCGACTCAATAGGAATAGTCGCTAAATTCATCTCGCAAATCCTTCTTGCTGATCTTACCAGTAGCGGTATGGGGGATTTCATCCACAAACACGCAGTCCTCTGGTATCCACCATTTTGCGATCTTGCCATCGAGATAGCCCAGCAGTTCATCTTTGCTAGGTTCAGCGCCCGCTCTTTTCACAACAATTAACAAAGGGCGTTCAGTCCATTTGGGGTGGGGCACGCCAATCACTGCCGCTTCCGCAACGTCGGGATGACCCATGGCGGCATTCTCCACATCGATCGAACTGATCCATTCCCCTCCGGACTTGATTACATCCTTGGTGCGATCGGTAATAGCCATGTACCCGTGTTGATCAATCGTGGCAACATCCCCCGTGTCAAACCAGCCATCGGGCAAATGAGCGTCGGATTTATCCATCCTGTAATAGGACTTGCACACCCAGGGACCACGGACCTGCAAGCGACCCGAGCTTTTACCATCCCATGGCAACTCATTGGCGTCTTCATCAACAATTCGCATTTCCACACCGTATATCAAACGGCCAGCTTTCAAACGATAGTTATATTTTTCTTCATCCGGCAAGTCATGCATCCAGGGCAACAAGGTATTGTAGGTGCCCAGGGGACTCATTTCGGTCATCCCCCAACCGACGTGAATGGTAACGCCGTATTTGTCCATGGACTGCATCAGAGACAAAGGACAAGCTGCACCTCCGACAACAGCTTTTTTAAACGAGGGTACGCTAGCACCGTTTGCATCAAGATAATTAACCATTGCCAGCCACACCGTGGGGACACCCAGCGCAAACGTTACTTGCTCTTCATTGACCAGGGCCGCCAGTGTCTCGCCGTCACCCATTTTCGGGCCAGGAAACACCAGTTTGCTGCCACTAACCGCCGCGCTATACACCGTGCCCCAGGCATTGACATGAAACATGGGCACCACCGGCATAATCACCTCGTTCGGCGCCAGCCCAAGCACATCGCCGGCATTGGTGCCGAGACAATGCAATACCGTGCTGCGGTGGCTATACAGCACGCCTTTTGGGTTGCCCGTTGTACCCGAGGTGTAGCACAGGCTCGAGGCGCTGTTTTCATCCAGCTCAGGCCAGGCAAAATCACTGGATTCCCCGGCGATCAAGGTTTCATAACACTGGGCATTGGCAAGGCCAGTTTCGGGCATACTCGCCTCACTACACAGCACCACGTAGCCTCGCACGCTTTGCAACTGCTCCTGAACCTGTTCCAGCAAAGGCACAAAAGCCGGGTCAACAAACACCCACTGATCTTCGGCATGGTTAGCGATATAAACTATCTGCTCCGGAAACAGACGTGGATTAATAGTGTGACAAACATAGCCGGAACAACTAATACCGTAATACAGCTCGAAATGGCGGTAGTCATTCCAGGCTAGCGTTGCGATTCGATCACCTTGCTCAAGGCCGAGTTTTGCCAAGGCGTTGGCCAGTTTTCCGGCCCGGTCGAAGGCTTCACCAAAGGTGGTTCGGTGCCGTGGGTTGTCGGCGGTAACGGAGACGATTTCGGTGGTCGGGAACACCCGCCGCGCGAAGTCCATAATTGAAGTAATCGTCAAAGCCCCCGGCATCATGTCCCCAAGCATTATGAATTCCCCCTTAAAATATTAGATTAGTGAAACGGCATTAGTACGCCTTCAAAATTTTAACACAAGGCCCTGTCATTGCCGCCTGCCACAGGCAATAGAATCGCCGCTCACCTGCATTGTCTCGTCTAGAATGCCGGCAGGGGCAGAAAAATTGATACACCTCATGTCAGATAAGGAACGATAAGGTAGAATCTCGACCGCGCAAATCGCGATGCGCTTGCAATAATCGTTAGCAGGTTGTCACGCGAGACTCGCATCCGCAGACACAACGGGAGAAACCTTATTGTGAACTGGAACAAACACGCTCACGCCCTGCCAAAAACCAGGCTCCTTTTTTCCGCCCTTGTGGTAGCTATCGGCTACACTAGCCCAAACGCCTGGGCTGGTGATATTGAAGCGGGAAAAGCCAAAGCCGCCATGTGCGCCAGCTGCCACGGGGCCAACGGCATCAGCCCAATGGATTTGTGGCCCAACCTGGCCGGGCAAAAGGCCGGCTATCTGGCAAAGCAAATGCGGGCTTTTCGAGATGGTACCCGTAGCGACGCAGCAATGACCAGCATGGTCCAAACGCTGACCGATGCTGATATTGACAACCTGTCAAGTTATTACAACAGTCTGCCGGGCGGGGGCTGAATACCAACCGCGGCTGTCCCATAAAGTTCAACCGTGGTTTCGCACTCCCAGAGTAGACACTGGCGCTTCGGCAACCGCTGACTCCATGTGCTCAAAGTCCGGGATGTACGCAAATTGGCCATCAATCACGAGTTCGTAGAGAATCCCCGGTCTATCGCTTGACTTTACCTCGGTGCGCGCGCCTTCATAGTCGACAATATCGATACGCTGAGGATAACCTTGTATTAACAGGCCGTAGAAACCGTGGTTTCGAGCAGCGCCAGCGGCGTTCATAACGACCACATGGGAATCAGCCGAGTAGGGAAAACGTTCGTTTCCTGATAGCGTTTCAAATGACAGTAATGCAAGCTGCTGCCCTCGCCAGCTAATCCGGCCATAAAACCGCTTATCCGGATGACCCAAGGGACTAATGGGCATTTGCTCGTTAGTGACCTCCGCTACGGCAGCCATGGGTACCAGCAGCGTTTCGCAGGACAAAGGCAAAAACAGTGCAGCTACCTCACGCTGCCCTTTCGACAACAGCTCGTCAACAACATCATTCATTGTCTGGCCTCCTCCCGTATCCGATAGCCACTCAAGTCACGGAATTTCCTAGCCAGGATTGTGACCTCCGCACAGCGATCAAACTCGCCCCGCTGTATAATGGCCTCCGGCAATGCGGGCACTTCGCAGCTATCTGGCGACTGTAACCAGACCTTGCCTCCCGCAGCTTTAATTGACCTGCTGCCATTAACACCGTCGTCACCCATGCCAGAAAAAGCAATCATTCCGCAGGCGCTTTGATAGTAATTGGCTAGCTCGGCACACAATCCATCAATACTGGGTCGATACCGATCTTTCGGCTCGGGCTCACCGAGGCTTATCCGCCCCCCCTGGGTAAACTTAATGCCATGATCTGGCGACGCAATGGTCACGACATTCCCCTTCACGAAACTATTTTCCCGCGCTATTTCTGCCTGCCAGGAAGTGTGCCTCCTGACCATTTTTACCAGCTGGTCAACATGGTTCGACTCAATATGCTGTGCATAAACAAACCCGATGTTTTCCCGCGGCTCGGTGCAGCGCAAAAACTCCGTCACCGCCTTCAATCCACCTGCGGAAGCAGCGAGTAGCCAGGCCTGCGACGCCTGGGAGTGGGCGCCAAGACTGTGCTGTTGCACAATCTCATCCATCCTGGCTCTTATATCCGCTTTCCACTCCCCGAAATCAGCGCTGCTAATCGTGGGGATATAGTCCAGTTCCAACTCGTAGCCGTGCGCTGGTAATTGACGCCTTTGATCACCCGGCGTCGTAGCAGGCTGCGTGAGATATACATCAATAAAACGGTTTACGTTCTTCGCCGATTCAGCGACATTACTGCAAAACATCAAGGTTCGGCCATAATCTTTTAACGCAGATTTGACAGCATACCGCTGCTCAGCATTGGCCAGTAAAACGCTGCAACGCAGGGGCATATCAGCGGTTTGAGTCACGGTTTACAAGCCCATCGTTTTGATGATCAGCGACAGTAACTCTTCTTCCTGATAAGGCTTGCCCAAAAAATGATTGACGCCACATGCTGCAGCTTTTTCTCTATGCTTGGAACCGGAGCGAGAAGAAATCATGATAATGGGCAAGCTGGATAACTCCTCGCTGTTTCGCACATTTCGCGCAACGTCAAAGCCGTCCATACGCGGCATTTCAATATCCAGCA
>DLXZ01000247.1:2245-3391 GCA_003448675.1 Porticoccaceae bacterium | reverse complement strand
GGCTCCATAAAGTGCCAGTATTCTCCGTCGTTGTATAGGTATTGCATGTCCTTATCCATGACATCCGCCCCCTCCAGGGAATCACCCGACTTAAAGGTACGCTCCCATACCCGCCCGCTCTTGAGGTTGCGCAGGCGCACCCGATTGAATGCCTGGCCCTTGCCGGGTTTTACGAATTCATTTTCCAGAATCGCACAGGGGTCACCATCGAGCATTACCTTCAATCCGGATCGAAATTCACTGGTAGAATACGTCGCCATTCTCGCCTCTATACATTAAAAGTTAACTGGTCTCGCCAAGGGTCGCCATGATACCCCACACCTCACTCCCTTTGGAAAGTCTCGGCTGGCAGGAAGAACTTTCCCGCGCGATCCGCGACCCCAGGGAGTTGTTTCGCCTGCTTGAACTCAACCCGGAATATCTGTCGAAGGCCATCGAAGCCCACGGCGATTTCAAACTGATGGTGCCACGCCCCTACCTGGCCAGGATGACCAGGGGCAATATTAATGACCCGCTGCTGGCCCAGGTGTTACCCACGGCGGCGGAGCTGGTCACGACCCCCGGCTACAGCCAGGATCCACTCGGCGAATCTGAGACCAACCCGGCACCCGGCTTGATTCACAAATACCATGGCAGGGTTTTATTGATTGCCAGTCCAGCTTGCGCAGTCCACTGCCGCTACTGCTTTCGGCGTCATTTTCCCTACGAATTGAATCAACCAGGGCGCAGACAATGGTCACAGGCCCTGAGATATATTGCCCAGGATGTCAGTATCCGGGAAGTGATTCTCAGCGGCGGCGATCCCCTGGCGGCGAATGACCAGCTTCTGAGCTGGCTGGTGAAGGAAATAGCCGCCATCTCCCATGTTCGGCGACTGCGGGTGCACACCCGTTTTCCCGTGGTTATACCCCAACGTATAAACCAGCCCTGTATCGACTGGCTAAGCGCAACACGTCTGAAAGTGGTCTTTGTGCTGCACGTCAATCACCCCCAGGAGCTGGACGACGATATCGCACGATCCGTGAGCAAACTCCGGACCGCCAACGTCGATGTACTTAATCAGTCAGTTATTTTGAGAGGGGTTAATGACCGCGTGGAAACTCTCGCTGAGCTCAGTGAGAAACTGCACCAGACGGGTGTACTGCC
>DLXZ01000247.1:1026-2069 GCA_003448675.1 Porticoccaceae bacterium | reverse complement strand
ACCAGACGGGTGTACTGCCCTACTATTTACATCAGCTTGACGCCGTTCAGGGCGCTGCTCACTTTTCAATAAGTGAAAAACGACTCAAGCAGCTGCAAACGGAGCTTCTAGAGCGCCTGCCAGGTTATCTGGTGCCAAAATTTGTCCGAGAGGAAATAGGGGCTGGCTCGAAACAATTGCTATAAGGCAAACGTGACTAAAATTTACTGGATAGTTTCCTTGGCGACACAAAATAATGCTTCATGCTTGTGCAACCCATCATCAATTAGCCTTGGTATTAAACGAAAACCTCCTTGACTGAGTGACGCAAATTTTGCCATGTGGCTCAACAGGCTACTATAATTCAGACCCTGTGATCCCGGAACAACCCGCTCCACGTTCTCTCGAGGATCTCACTCCAAGGAAATAGGCTATTTATGCAAGCAGATCGCACACTGAACCTGCTGATTGCATTGGACGATTCCGATCGCGCCAATCAGTTAATGTACTTATTGAGAGATGCCGGTTATACCTTAAACAGTAACTTAGTTGACCAAAACACTGATCTCCAAGAGCTTCTTAATCAGCAAGAGTGGGATTTATTGCTAACCGAGATGGAGCTAAAGTCAGCAAATGTTCGTGGCATTACCACCGCCTTAAAAAATCGCCAGCCCGACACCGCCGTGGTAATGATTAGCTCGACCGACGACCCCGAGAGCAATGTCGTTGTCGAGGGACTGCGGATGGGTGCTGATTACGTTGTGCCCACCGATGAAGACCAGTATTTCTTACTGGCGGTGTCAAATAGCCTGGAAAACGTCAAGCAACAGCGGAAAAGAGCCTCCTGGAAGCAGTTGTATCTGGATGCCGAATCCCGCTGCGAAGGCATGATGGACAACAACAAGGACGCCGTGGCGATTGTCAAGGAAGGCACCTACATCTACTCAAATCCAGTTTATAGCCGCCTGTTTGGTTTTGATGACCCGGATGACATGCTCATGCTGCCGGTGATCGACACCATCGGCAAAACTTCCCAGGGACAAATCAAACCCTACCTCAAACCC
>DLXZ01000247.1:390-809 GCA_003448675.1 Porticoccaceae bacterium | reverse complement strand
ACCTCAAACCCCTGTCCGCCGACGCCCAGATCGAGTCGACTTCACTAAATGTTACCGGCACAACGACTGCTGAGGAGGATTTTGACACTACTATCAACATCTCCCAGATCCTCTACCAAAGCGAAACAGCCCTGCAATTTTTAATTGACCACAGAATACTGTCCCCGGAGATCACCGGCACTTTGACAGCAGGCGAGGCAACGTCAAATCTATCCGATATCCAGCCCAAAAAAGTTATTGCCACCATCGACCAGGCCATTCTGAAAGCCGCGCGGACCGAGGAACAAGCACTCGCTATATATATTCGTGTAGACCAGATACACGAATTTAAGTCGCACTCAGATGCGGCTGGAGCAGAAAAGCTTCTGGACGCCGTGTACAACTTCATCAATCAACATTCTCCCCGCCCCCAAACCCTG
>DLXZ01000247.1:0-163 GCA_003448675.1 Porticoccaceae bacterium | reverse complement strand
TGAAGTTTGCCGATGACGTTATCGTTGCCCTGCACGAAATCAATTCGCTGGACAAGGGCCGACAATATGCCGAGGAACTCAGCCGTGCTATTGCCGCTCAAACCTTTGCCGCGGGAGAAGAAAGCCTGGCCCTTTCCACATCCATTTGTGTCTCCGCGCTCAA
>DLXZ01000249.1:4775-4896 GCA_003448675.1 Porticoccaceae bacterium | reverse complement strand
GCGCGAATATGCACCGCGTCGTGGCTTTCTGCGATTGCGGTGATGGTGTCGGTATGGCCACTGTCGGCAATGGTTTCTACGTATTTCATCGGTAACCCGGTTGTGGAGAGTAGCGGTGGTT
>DLXZ01000249.1:0-4531 GCA_003448675.1 Porticoccaceae bacterium | reverse complement strand
TCTGTCGTGCTGGTTCGGCGATCCTGGCGAGGATTAACCCGCTTGCAGAAATGGTCGTTGAAAGTCTCTGTCAACACCAGCCGGAATGTGCCAATCTCTGTCGCCACTCTTAACCTGATCTGGAGCGACTGACAATGGAATGGATCGCCAACCCCGAGGCGTGGATTGCACTGGCCACGCTGGTGACGCTGGAGATAGTGCTGGGCATCGACAACATTATTTTTATCTCGATTCTGGTTGGCCGGCTGCCTGACCATCAACGAAACAGCGCGCGGCAACTTGGCATTGGCCTGGCGATGGGCGCGCGGCTGGTGCTGCTGTTTAGTATTGCCTGGGTCATGGGATTGGGCGACGCCTGGTTTACCGTGCTGGGTAATGAAATATCCGGCCGCGATTTTATTCTGATTGGCGGCGGCCTGTTTCTGCTGGCCAAATCAACCCACGAGATTCACAACAGCCTGGAACTCAGCCACGAAGAGGCACCACAGCCGGGACAGGTGAGCTTTGCCGGCGTACTGCTGCAGATAGCGATTCTCGACGTGGTCTTCTCCCTTGACTCGGTGATTACCGCAGTGGGACTGGTTGACCACCTGTCAATCATGGTTATCGCCATTGTCGTTTCGGTGCTGGTGATGCTGTTCTCTGCCAAACCGATTGGCGAGTTTGTCGATAAAAACCCCACCGTGAAAATGCTGGCGCTGGCTTTCCTGCTGCTGATCGGTTTTACCCTGATGGCCGAGGGGCTCGATGTACACGTGCCCAAGGGCTATATCTACTTTGCGATGGCCTTTTCCATCGCTGTCGAACTGCTCAACATGCGGTTACGCAAAAAACGGCGGGTGGAATCCATTCGGCTCAGCAAAAAATTCACCGACACGCCAATGGCCTGAATGCGCAGGTGGTCCGCCACTTAACTGGCGAGCCACCTTTGGCATTGGGGTATACCAGCCCTGGGGCGGCAACCGTCAGCGTTTGGCTATCACCCAGACCGCATGCACAATGCCGGGAATGTAGCCGAGTAGTGTTAGCAGGATGTTCAGCCAGAACGCACCACCAATGCCGACCTGCAGAAACACGCCGAGGGGTGGTAGCAAAATAGCGCAAATAATTCGGATCAAATCCATTTAAAGAGACTCCATTAGGCAAGGGTGCTGATTGCGAACAGCGCTGCTGAGTGCAACCGGGCGCGGGTTTTGTTAACAGCCAATCAGCGTCTTAGCTTACCCGGTTGCCGGTACATTCTAACCCCTTAATCTCCCCGGCAAGCGCACCGGTTGTTTTAGGGGCCAGTGAAGCCGAGGCTGGTTGTACCCGGCCTGGCCATACCGGCGGGCTCCAATAGTTCATCAGAAAAAACAAAAAATCTCCCCCAGGCTCACCGGTTGAGCCTCCCCCCTGATTTACTGGCACTCGTCCAGTTTTCAACCCGGGTCACCGACAGGGCCCGAATTCACATGAACCAGGGAGACGCCAATGATCACGCTACTCGCAGCCATTAACCCTTTTCGTAGCCGCCCCCGCCTGCCAGAGCCCACCACCCTGTTGCAGGAGGCACCACTGGCCGGTTTTCAATACCACAACGGCCGCAAGGTATGGCGCTACCTGCAGGAGGGCGAAACCCTGCGCCTCAAGCGCGAGCCCTTCAACTTCCACGACCGCAACGCCGTGGCCGTTTACTTCCGCAACGAAAAACTCGGCTACCTGCCGCAAAGCCAGAACCTGGTTGCCGCGCAAATGCTCGACCGTGGCGAAAACCTCATCGGCAAAATCAAACAGCTGGTCGCCTCCAGCAACCCGCAGGAACGCATCTCCATGCAGGTGTGGCTGGCGGCGGGGGCTTAACGCAGGAGGGGCTTTTAAACCAGGCTCCCCGCTATCTAAATGGATGGCCCAGCTAATGAAAAGAAGGGACTTTATAAATAACCTCCTCGTGCTGCCGGTGTTGGGTTTTTTCCCCGCCGGTCAGCCTGTGGTGAAACCAACAACTGACCAAACCGGGGATCTCCTGCTGCAGGAAACGCCCATTGCGGGGTTCCATTATTACGACGGCGAAATCATCTTCTACGACCTCTATTCTGGTATGGCGCTGGAGCTAAGGAGAGAACCGGATAACCGAAAAGACTCAAACGCCATTGAGATTTATTGTCCTCTCGGCAAACTGGGCTACGTGCCGCGCGCCGCAAACACAACTCTCGCACAGATGATGGACCGTGGTATTGCACTAAAAGCAGAGCTTACCCAGGTAAAGGAGTCCATCGATACCTGGGAGATGGCTCGTTTTAAGGTGTGGGTGTGATCACTAAAGTGGATGAACAAACCAGTTAGGTCGTGGCATAGTGGCAGCTGACTTTCGGCAACTTGAGTAGAAATAGGCATGGATGATATTTCTCCTTCTGACTTAAAAACGATACTGCACTCCAAACGGGCCAATATTTATTACCTGGAGCACTGCCGGGTCTTGGTCAATGGTGGCCGGGTGGAGTATGTAACTGACCAGGGTCGGGAATCGCTTTACTGGAATATCCCGATTGCTAACACCACCAGTATTTTGCTGGGTACCGGTACCTCTATCACGCAAGCAGCCATGCGCGAGCTGGCCAAAGCAGGTGTGCTGGTGGGGTTTTGTGGCGGCGGCGGGACACCCCTTTTCAACGCCAATGAAGTGGACATAGAGGTTGCCTGGTTCTCGCCGCAAAGCGAGTATCGTCCAACCGAATACCTGCAAGGCTGGGTGGGGTTCTGGTTCGATGAAGAAGCCCGCCTCAGCGCCGCGAAAACACTCCAGCAAAGCCGTATTCAGCGCATTGCTGCCCATTGGCTCAATAACCGCTCTCTGCAAGATGCAGGTTTTGTGGCCAATCCGTCTGAATTACAACCAGCGTTGGAGAATTCGCTCGCAAAGCTTAAAACGGCGACTAATACGCAGGATCTCCTCACGGAGGAAGCCCGGTTGACCAAAGCCCTGTTCCGAATTGCCGTACATACGGTTGGGTACGGTGACTTCACCCGCGCCAAACGGGGTACAGGTACAGATCCGGCGAACCGGTTTCTTGATCATGGCAATTATCTTGCCTACGGCCTCGGAGCGACAGCCACCTGGGTATTGGGGTTGCCTCACGGCCTGTCCGTGCTGCATGGCAAAACCCGGCGCGGCGGCCTTGTATTCGATGTGGCCGACCTGGTTAAGGATGCGGTGATATTGCCCCAGGCTTTCGTTTCTGCAATGGCCGGACATGAGGAACAGGAATTCCGCAGAGCCTGTATCGAGGCCCTGACCCAAACCGAGTCACTCGATTTCATGATCGATAAGCTTAAGGAAATTGCCATCACTACCATGAGTGAACCAGGGTGAACATCTTACTGGTATCGCAGTGCAGCGGCCGGGCATTACCAGAAAGCAGACGCATACTCGATCAGTTTGCGGAACGACGCGGCGAGCGTACCTGGCAGACGCCGATCACGATGCAGGGGCTGGATACCTTGCGCAAGTTGCTACGCAAGAGTGCTCGGCGTAACACTGCCGTGGCCTGTCACTGGATTCGTGGCCGCAATCACAGCGAGCTGGTCTGGATCGTTGGTAACGCCCAGCGATTCAACAGTGAAGGCGCGGTCCCAACCAATACCACCAGCAGGGATGTGTTGCGGATCACCGACGAAAATGACTGGCACACCGCCAATATCATCCAGTTGTTAGCCTGTCTGGCGGGATTGTTTCATGACCTCGGTAAAGCCTGGACCAGATTTCAGCAGAAATTGACCGATAAAGACCATCAGAAAAATTCTAAGGAAAAGAGACACAAGAAAGACCTGCTTCGTCACGAATGGGTATCACTACGGTTATTTCTGGCCTTTGTTGGCGGTGATGATGATGAGGGCTGGCTAAACCGCCTGGTTAATCTCAAAGCGGAAAAAGTGCCGGCCTGGCTTGCGGAGATGCAATCGGACGGTAGCAAAGCCTTCGCTTCCTCCGCCCCTCTAAAAAATCTCCCGGCGCTGGCTCAAACAGTGGCCTGGTTGCTGGTCAGCCATCACTTTCTGCCCCAGTGCCCCCGCGATGATGCAAGCCGGTTTCTTCAGCCGGAAGCGTTGGAAAAAATACTCAGACACATTAGTCCGACCTGGAACAGGGCCAAGGCAGAATTTGATCGGGACAAAGAGCGTGATTTATTGACCAAGCCGCGAGAATTCAGCAAGGGAACGCCTTTTGCGAGCACTCACTGGTGTCGGCGTGTCAGCACGGTTGCGGAGGAAATGCTGAGCAATTTTTCTACCCTGCAAGAGGAGCATTGGCTCGACAACCCCTATGTAATCCATCTGAGTCGTCTCTGTCTGATGCTCTCAGACCACTATTATTCCTCGCTGAAAAAATTTGGCGCCACATCGGCCGATCCAGACTTTGCGCTCTGGGCAAATACCCGGGACAAGGAATTGAATCAGCGGTTGGACGACCATCTCCTGGGTGTCGGTAAAGGTGCGCGGCGCATCGCCCGGAGCCTGCCTGAACTAGCCAGACAATTACCGGTAATTGTCT
>DLXZ01000156.1 GCA_003448675.1 Porticoccaceae bacterium | reverse complement strand
GATCACCCTGGATTAAAAGCACGCAGGTCGCCGGCGGTTTTGACGTAGCCGACAACTACATCGTGAAAAATCTTGAAGCGGGTGACCTGGTCATTACCGCCGATATACCACTCGCGGCGGAAGCCATCGATAAAGGCGCGGAAGCGATTAATCCAAGAGGCCAACATTACACCACCGCCAATATAAAACAGCGTCTGGCCATGCGTGATTTTATGGAAGAAATGCGAAGTACTGGTGAAGTCCATGGCGGCCCACCGCCCCTTAACCAGCAGGATCGTCAGGCCTTTGCCAATATACTGGATCGAATACTGGCAAAACTTCGATGACCGCAACTTCTCCGGTGATATGCCACCACAGGCAACGACACCCACATATCCTGTCTGGATGTTAATGTCTACCTGAGTGTTATCCTTTCCGCTAACACTTCAAGCCGCCTAAATAACGTTAAATTTCATGGCTTGAATAGGGTAATGATTGTTCCATCACTATCCCCGTCTGGATCGCTGTTAGCAGCCTGCTGGTATGGCAATGCACCTGTGATGCCTACGACACCAAATGCTACAGAGTCTCTATTATTTTTGAGTCTGTCCTGAGTCACGGTGCATCGCCCAACCCCATCGGTGGTACAACTCACTACCTGACTGCTTTTGTTCGTCCAGTATCCGCTTACAACAGCACCGGATATCAGGGTACTTTCATCATCACGGACTTCAATCGTGACCTCGGCGCTCCATCTACCACCGCCAGCCATGCCGATACCGTCAAGATCGGATACCGCTATAAGCGTCGCACTGGAGGGTTCAACCACGTTAATAACAACACTTTTTTGAGTGGTCAGCCCGGCGCTGTCGCTGACTTGCGCAGTGACTGTGTAAGTACCGATAGCGAGATTATCAAACGATATACTTGCGCCAGTGCCACTCACCCCCGCAGGCGTGGAACTCCAATTAATCTCGCTGCTTAAATCTCCGTCTTCATCCGTAGCCGACGCGCTAAAAACAATTGTTGTTCCCGCATCAAAAACCGCGCCGTCGGCTGGAGAATCGATGCTTAATACGGGTGCCTGATTAGTGGGAGATCCAGAGGTGGTAATCGTTATCTGGTTGACGATAACCGCATCCACCTGATGATTCCCGGAGGTAGATTGATTAGTATCCTCAACCAAAACGGTCACGGTACCCGTTGTGGCGGGGGATAGCGCGACGAAGAACTGCTGGCGCTCTCCCTGGTTCAACTGGCCAATGGTCTGGCTAGCGCCACCATTTACTGAATAGCTAAAAGCGTAATTATCGTTATCGCTGTTTGCTGGCGCTTCCGCATCAATAAACAACTCTACGCTTTCGCCAGGCACAACACCCGTGATAAGCCATTGGTGTGCCAGCTTACTGACACGCCGTGAGGGTTTGCCGCCAGATAACTGCTCTATAAGCACTTCGGATCCGGAGGCAGTATGCGTATCCACGTAAGAACCGTTTTGTATCTGACCGTACGAAGTCGACTCGCTGGTAGCCACGGCCACAAGCTCTGATAAAACGGCTACCTCGATATCCGCGCTGGTAGTCAATCCTTCGTTATCCGTCGCTACGGCAGTCAGTACGTGGGTGCCGACTGTAGTCTCCGACCAGTTGTAAATATAGGGCGCCTGATTGACGATGCCGAGCAGGCTCCCATTACTATAAAACTCAACACTTTGAATATGACCGTCGCTGTCCGAGGCATTTGCTTCCAATGTAATGTCTTGACCCGGGTAGTACTGTGCCTGATCCACGGGTTGCAACCACTGTATTTGTGGTGGGCTATTGCCGTCATAGATATGGTCTGGAGTCGGATTACCGAGATACTCCCAAATGTACTCCGTTAAGGTTTTAGACGTTTCACACCAGTCAGCTACGTTATCAGCGGTTCGACCCAGGTTTACCAATGCAACGGGGTCACACATCTCACTTTTTATACGATCTTCAAGCGGGTAGGGCCAAAGTGGCTGGTCTGTCTCGATACCATCGACCCAACGGTTTACGACCGTAGCGCCAATATCATCGCCGTCATGACCAGCACCGGTATTTACGCTATCCGGGATTTCAACAATGTACTCCATGGTAATGGGTATAGAGATATCATTTGCACCAGGCACAGTGCCTGTGTAGTTAACCTGGTGATCAAAATAATTGTTGTGATCATTGGTCGCATCCTCACCGGTACTCCAATAGCCTACCGAGGTGCCACCATCCTCTTCCGCCTTGCGATTACTCATCACCAGCGTACTGTATAGATAGCTGTTGAGCACATTATGGTAAGGGCTGTAACGCACCCCCTGATTATTAAAGCCGACGGTACCATGAACCAAACTTGTGCCATCCGCGTTTCTGTTAACAACATACCCAACGGCGCTGTTATCCCAGGAAACGAGGTGTTCAATATAATTGTTTAATAAAATACCTTCGCCGCTTTCCGCGTTTAAACCCTTTCCGACATTGTTGAGTAGAATAACCCCGTGAAAACTATTGTTAGAAGAGTCGATAAATGGCGCCGTTTCGCCATTGTTGTTTCCAGAGATTGCCAGCGCCACCCTTTCGCCAAAGGTATCCGCTCCCTGTTTACCTCCGTCAATAACAACGATATTTTCGAACACGCTGTTGTGAGTATTGTAGACCGTTAGACCAACACGCGGATCGTCAGGCTTATAGTCGTAACCATACCAACCATCCCAGCGAATAACAGCGCGTCTTACAGTCACATTGTCCGAGCCATAAACTGCCATCGTGTTACGCGCGTGGCCAAAGCTCCAAACATCTTCCAATAAGACATTGTCAACTCTCGCGACGTGAAAAGCCGAGCTGTTAATCATCAGGGAAGAACCCTGAACGCTGACGCGACGCAGAATTATGCCCGTTGTTTTATCCGACCAGTCTGGACCGTCGTGGCCGCCTACATAAACCGTTGCGTTCTCACCTGACGTGCGCGCAAAAATACCTTCAATCGTTATATAGTTTTTGTTGGATATATAAATCGCTGGCTCATCGACGGTTTCAATGATCACTTTCCCATCGTTCTCGGCATATATCCTAATAGGGTTATCTGGCTGCCCAGAAACACTGGGCGCTAACGGTTCGCTGTACAAACCGTCTTTTACTATCAGAACATCTCCGGGGCCAAGTTGAGTGAAAGCGTGTTGAAAGCTCGCCCAGGGTTGAGCTTCGCTTCCGTCCCCACCGTCATTACCCGCAGCGGATAAATAATAGTTCGCTGCAATAGCAGAAATTGGATTCAACGCAACAATACAAAAGAGAAAGGCTACCCTAACCAGGAAATTACCGAACAAGTTAGTTGTCATCTTACGTACATCCCTGTTCAAAGAAAATGTGACTGCTGCTGTGATTTGCAACCACCTAGAACGGGGAACTTATCAGGAACTTTATTTTTTATCCCCTGATAATTGAGTGCCATCTGACAAAAGCATGGAAAGATACGATAAGTGGTTGTTTTTAAATTTTCAGAATTATTCGATAGACGGTATGAGCTCATCCTGTAAGGACGTATTTTCATCGCCCTCAACATTCCACACCGGTTTAGTCATAATCCTGGACAGGGGAATGAAGGAAGCTACAGCTTTAAATCTTCGCCAGAATCTCACCTATCTCGTCTTCAGACGTATCCAATAAATATAGCAATTGGCCTACCAAATCTTATACATCGCTAGCGATCTGATTCTTGACGGACGCTTGTTTAGAAACAAACAAATCCGTTTTGTAGCCGGATACGTCTAATAGGAATGGCTACCAACCAACGTCGCGAATAGCACCCCTAACAAAACGCCTTTTTCCCGTTCATATCGAATTGTTCCGGGATATCCCCCTGCCAGATCTGGAAATGCTATTTCCGGATACCAACGCCATATTGTGCCTCCAGAACCCTAGTTTCGATCTACGCGGTAAAGAACGCTTCGACAGGACCGCTCTCCAGCGCACAAAAATTATCATTTAACATTGGCTTATAAGATTGTCTGTCACCACAGACCCTCTACTCGAAGACGGCCAAACCTAAACTATTTCACTTTTATCCGCGACATAATGTCGCAGATTCGAATAAATTATCCCAAAATTTGTAAATTTCTTGAAAGCGGATTTATCAGCATACACACACGCTAACATCATGTTTTAATTGCATTTATAGTCCGCCGCAACAGAAATTAGCGCTCTACTCCCACCTCCCTTTATGTCAGTTTCTGCCCTTTTGTCACTTTCCCCGGCGTTGTTTTTACTCATTCAAGGCGGATATAAATTGCATAACCAACGGGATTTCTGTTGGCCAAATTATTTCGACAGCATGATGTATATCAGGGGTTGTTTATGAACGTTCCACAGCACAAGGTAATTGATTCCGCAGTCGCCCGGGAGCTGGTCGATAAAGTTAATGCCATGCCCCTGGAGGATATCGATGTCTCCGATCCGGCGCTCTATGAGAGCAATACCCACTGGCCTTACTTCGAGCGTTTGCGCCGGGAGGATCCGGTGCACTACTGCGAGGATTCGATGTTTGGCCCCTACTGGGCGATCACTAGGTACAAAGACATTATGGAAGTGGAGATGCACCACGATGTGTTCTCCTCCGACACCAGCAATGGCGGCATCACCATTCAGGACGGCAACCTGGGTCTCGGCGTCGAGATGTTTATCGCCATGGATCCGCCCAAGCACGATGAGCAGCGCAAGGCGGTCAGCCCAATGGTTTCGCCCCAGAATCTGGCGCGGCTGGAAAGCACCATCCGCGAGCGTTCCCGGCGCATACTCAGTAGCCTGCCGGTGGGCGAAACCTTCAACTGGGTGGAGAAGGTCTCCATTGAACTGACTACACAGATGCTGGCCACGCTGTTTGACTTTCCCTGGGAGGACCGCCGCAAGCTGACCCGCTGGTCCGAGGTCGCCACTGCCCTGCCCGGCACCGGCGTCTACGAGACCGAAGAGCAGCGCCGCGAAGAACTGGCCGAATGCCTGGCATACTTCACCCGGCTTTGGAACGAGCGGGTTAATGCTGAACCGGGCCCGGACCTGATTTCGATGATGGCCCACTCCGACGCCACCCGCAACATGGGCCCCAACGAGTTTCTCGGCAACCTGATCCTGCTGATTGTTGGCGGCAACGACACCACCCGCAACACCATGAGCGGCAGCGTACTGGCCCTCAACCAGAACCCGGATCAATACCAAAAACTCTGCGACAACCCGAAGCTGGTCG
>DLXZ01000211.1 GCA_003448675.1 Porticoccaceae bacterium | reverse complement strand
CGCCATGGGTGTGGCCACAGGGTTACCGGGCGGGCGTTGAGGTCCGTATGGCCTTCGCCGCCCAGCTTTGCCGGGTCGATTCCTGTCAGTTGCAGTTGCTGGCCCTTGCGCGCCAGTACCAGAGTGACAACTCCCCCGAATGCCTGCGGATCTGCGAGGAAGGCTTCCAGACCGTTTGGAAGTGAATTGGCAACATTGATGCCCAAGGCCGTGCTTTCCAGTGTGAACTGGTTGGTTGGCCCGCCAGTAATCTTGGAACGACCCGGGTAGCCAGGAGTTTCCATGTCAGGAAAGGTTTGCAGGGTCTGGGCTACGGGCGGGTTCGCCGTTTCCGGGGATACCTTGGAGGCCCGAGGAATAAAAGTGTAGGTTGTCGGAGCAAGGGCTTCTCCGTTCAGATCGATAATCTCACCGCTAAGACGGATCTCGTAGCGCGTATCGGGGAGCATATCCTGCAGGGGCTGCAAGGTGATGTAGTGTCGCTCAGCGAGCATGTCCACATCCACCGCTTCTTCGCTGTTGTCTTCACTGATTTTGATGAACTGGACGGAGTCACCGAGTATGACTGAGTCGTCAAACAGGGGTTCGCTGAAGGTCAGCCGTACGGGCGAGATATCGACGATCGGGAATTGCGCTGCGACGTCAGTATCGTCAAGAAAAGCTTCCGGTTTATCCTGATTGAAGGCAATTACTGCAGGGGGTTGGCTCTTGATTGGATTTCCCTGCCGGGTGGTAAAGCTGAATACAGGTTTGCTGTTATCCAGGTTTTCAGCGCTGGGGGAGACTTCCCTGTGCAACCAGACTTGATAGGTAGTGCCCGGTTTAAGCGCCTTCATGCTGAATTCGATAGTGTGACCGTCATTGGCGATATTGGTGTGGCTTGCGGTCTCCACCGGCCCATCAGGGCCAGTAACGCAAAACCCGCCTACGGGCGCTTCTGCGGTGCCCGCGCAGTTGGCCATGACAGCGGTTTCACTGACCTTGCTGGAAAACACCATCAACGCTTTGCTCGCGGTAGGGACATCGACCATGCCCTCCACCGGATAGGTATAAATCAGCGCATTGCCGGGTTTGGGAGGAACAAACGGTTGGTTATCACCGCCGCAGCCGGTGATAGCAGCTGCAACTGCGGGCACCAACATACTGAGGCGTAACTGTGAGCGATTCGTCATTATTTTTCTCCAGCACTGTATTGGGTGTTGTTGGAAGAGGGCTGGTTGGGCTTTTGGGTAAGCCGTAGCGTTAAATCGACCCAAAAGGATTTCGAATTCAAAAAAACACACAGTGATACATAAATCAATATTTGTATCGTTGTATTAAACAAACATATGCTATTTATTTAGTTGGCTGTCCAGTCTGCCGGAAATCCTCAAGTCGACCAGTCGACAAATGAAACAAATTTGTTTCATTGTCTTGTTATGTCGATTAATGAGACGTATTTTATTTTTTGTCTCAATATTGATGGCTGGAGTAACTGATGACGCAACTCCCTGAGCAATCGCGCCGTGATGTGCTGAAACCGCTGGGGCCAGATTCCATGACCTGGAAGGATTTTGGGTCCTGGCGTTTTAATCTGATGCTGCCCCAGGCATTTGTTCTGCAGGTTGCGCATCCCATCGTCGATGCGGGGGTAGGGGAGCATTCGGTTTACAAGACAGACCCGTGGGGGCGAGCCAAGCGCTCCACGGCATTGCTTTGGCCGATTGTTTATGCACGTCCCCAGAAGGCGATTGAAATGGGCGTCAAACTGTACGACCTGCATCGCTCTATCAAGGGAGTGGACAAGCATGGGAATAAGTATTTTGCTCTGGACCCGGAAGCCTATAGCTGGGTACATATCACCGGATATGATGCGACCATCCGAATGCACGAAATGCTGGGAAAATCTCCCACCACCGAGCAGCGCACCATCATGTTCAAGGAATGGCGCCAGCTTGGGTTGTTGATGGGAATCAGGGACCAGGATTTGCCGGAAAACGAGAGCGAATATTGGGATTATTTCCACGGCATGATTCAGGACAAGCTGGAAATGGGAGAGGTGGCTTCAGATTTGTTAGCCCATAACCATTATCTCGAAATTCCGAAGCCTCCCATCAAGTGGCTACCCAGCATGGCCTGGATAATGATCCGTGCAGTGATGGGACGTTTTCTGCGTTTCAATCTGCGCGCCACTTTGCCGCATCAATTTCGGGAAAAATTCGATATCCCATGGAGTAAGGGAGACGAGCGTCGTTTTCGGATCTGGTGCGGTTTCTACCGGATAATGCATTCACTAACACCGAAGAAGATGCGTTTGATACCCATGGCCAGAAAAGCGTTTGACGATGCTAAAGCTCATCCGGACGTTTACCAGGCGGGTGTGTCTTCACGCTGAGTAGACTGTATCGGGTTCGGAGTGATGTTTAGGGACGAATAGCATTTTCGCTATTAGCGAAAGGCCAAATGACGGTGGGCACCTTAACGTTGCTCATTTTCCATAACAAAAAAACGTAGTTGAGAATCTCATGAACGTACTGAGCAGAAATGCGAGAGTCCTTCTTGCCGGGGTGATGCTGCTGGCGCTGCAGGGGTGCTCTTCCCTGAAAGAATCCGATTATGTGCCCAAGTCTCCTGAAACACTGAGTGAATGGATGGTTGAGGGAGCGCTGGAGTTGCGCGCCGATGGGATCAAAAGCAAGAGCCATTTTTACTTCAAGCAAATTGATGAGAACTACGAACTGGCCATTCTTGGTGACAATCCTGTGGGTAAACCCAAGGCAGTTATTCTTGGCAACATCTATGAGCCGGAAAATGAAAGCCTGGATGTCATTGGCGGGTATGAAGCTGAAAAGGTCGCTCAGCACCTGATGTCGGTGATGAAAGCAGGCTCGTTGTCCTATTGGATTCGTGGCTTGCCAGCTACGGCCGACGCCAAGATCACGCAGCAGGGTACTAATCTGGCGAAGAAAATTGAGGAAGAGGGTTGGAAGATTTATTTCCATGACTTCATGTCGGTTACCGGCAATTACAAATTACCCGCGGACATCAAGTTCAATGGCGAAAACAAGAACTTGCGTCTGGATATTGTGCGGGCGGAAACCGGGTACCTGACTAACCCGTGCGGGCAAAATCTGACAGATGAAGAGATCGCTGCGTCTGTAGAGCCGTCCGGCGGTGGCGATGTGGTTCGCACTCTGGTACCGCGTGACGGTAGTGCGCCATTGCCAAGGTGGATTGATGAAGCGGATTTCTGCAGGCAGCTTCGCAAGATTCATGATAATCAGTTGCCGGATTCGCGCGTGGGTTTGTATGGCCCGGATTCGATGATGTGGCGTCTGTCCGGTATGGCCTTGCCGGGCAGCTTTGGTGCTGGCCGAGCACTATTGCTCCAGGTAGCACACCCGTGGGTGACGGCAGGTATTGATGAGCATTCTGTGGTTCGTAACGATCCGCTGGGGCGCGCCCGTCGAACCTTTTACCATATTCTCAGCGTGACCTACGGCAGCATGCCTCAGGTCATGGCATCCGCTAATCAGGTCAGGGATATTCACGAGGAAATCGAAGGGAACTTACCTGAAGAGAGTGGTGCATTTGCACGTGGCTCGGAATACCGTGCCAACGAAGTCAACGCCATGATCTGGGTTCACGCTACTCTCTGGGAAACCATCGTTCATATGTATGAAGAGATGGAAGAGCCGCTGACCCAGCAGGAAAAAGACCGTTTCTATGAAGAGACCAAGCTGTTTGCCATGTTGTTCGGCATACCTGAAAGTGCCTTGCCGGCTGACTGGAACGAATTCATGGAATACAACCGTGCCATGTGGGCGAG
>DLXZ01000043.1 GCA_003448675.1 Porticoccaceae bacterium | reverse complement strand
CTTAAAACGAGCAACTTCCAGGACAACCAAGCGCCTGGTTTGACATCACCAAAACGGTCAGCTTCATCGTAGGCGCTCCAAACCGGCACCCGCCGCTGGTAGTAATCCTCAGTGAAATAATTGGACCAATCGACACCAAAGGTCATCGGCCAGCCATTATCCTGCAGATAACGCTCATAGGCGATCACACCCACATTACCGCCTGGTCCGATACCAGCCGTCGTCACGCCCTTCTCTTGATGATCATGCAATATCCAGACACCTTCACCATAACTGTGCAAACCGTCATTCTTGCCCGACAACTCCAGATCCAGGCGTTGCGCGGCCGCCAGCCACACCACATCGCGGGTGACGCGCACCGGCTCCGGGTATTCGACGCCATCATGATGACTGATGGTCACTTTATGACCATGAGTATGCAGGGCCACACCGCCACTGCCGCCGTTGAGCACCCGGAGTTTCACCAGCTCATCTGGCTTAATAGCGATCAAAGAGTCCCGCACTGTATAGGGGAAAGAGCGGCCGTTCAGTGTGTAATAGTCGAAATCCGCCTGGGTAATATCGTAATCCCGGTGCAACTGCCGCTCGATAACCCGGGGATCATTGGAAGACTGCACGGTTTCACCCAGCTCGCGGTCGATATCCGAATAGTGCAGATCGTATTCCCGATCATATTTTTCTCGTACTGCCACCGAACTGTAGCGGACATAGCCGCCGCCGATGTTAAAAGTCTGCACCCAGTTGTTGGGCCGGTCTTCCTCAATCACAAACATGCCCTGCAAGCCCATTAAGACATGGGCCTGCACCTGCACATGGCAGTGGTAGAACATAGTGCCCGGCTGGCGCGGCTGAAAATCATAAGTGTGACTGGTGGCAGGCATGATTGGCGATTCACTGGTGACCGGCACTCCGTCATTGCCTTCGCCATTTTCATCCAGAAAGGGATGATCGACCCCATGGAAGTGGATGGAATGGGGCATATAGTGGGTGTTTTCCAGGGTGACCTGGACCCGGTCACCCTGCTCCACCCGAATCACCGGTGACGGCAGCCTCAGACCAGGATGAGCCACTACCGATTCAAAATTCTCGGTGGACATACCCATGCCCTTGGGCGCGAAGACCCACAGGCCCGGCTTAATACCCGGCGCCAGCGGGAATTGAACCACGGGAATATCGAGGTCGGGAGAACCGCCATTTAACTCGAAGACTTCAAGACGAATATGGATTTCATCCGGATCGCCATCACCATCCAGGTCACGGCCCTTGACCACCGCATCCGGTGACAGACGGGACTCCATCAGCGCCATATGCCTGACATTATTGGTTCCAAGCACGGAAGCAGCCACTGCCCAAGGATTGTCGGGCTGACATACGGGCGTTGGACTGATGTCTATACCGGCGATCGTCCAGCCCTCTCGCCAGCCTTTTATATCGGGCGGGCAGGCCTCTTCAACTTGTTCAGGCTGGTGACGCTCCGCCGTCGGCAGTGGCTCCTTGTAACCACTGGCGCCGAAAGTATCTGAATACCAGACTCTGACATCACGAGGGTACCACTGCCATGGCACGAACAGCAGCGAGACAATCAACAGCAACAACAAAGCAGCCAGCCGGATCGATATACGCCGCATACTCATTTACGCCCTGGTTTTTTTAACTCTCGCCTTTATTAAGGATGTATGGACGCCCGGCAAAGTAAATAAATATCCCACATCCTACAAACAACATCAGGAAATATTTAATGTAGACACCGTACTGAAACGCACCGACGGAAAACGGAAAAACCGAGGTATACCGCAAACCGGTGGCCGCATGGCGCGCATGAATAATCCCGATATACCCACCATCACGCACGAAACCGTAGCGCACATTCATCACCCCTTTTTGATACTCGCGAGGCTCGACGTAAAAAACCGTTGCATCCTCAATTTCCTGATCGCCTCCCAGGTCAGCATAAGTGGCAGATACGCCAATCTCATTGACGTCACGGACAATACGGAAATCGAGCTCCATATCTCGCAATTCGTCATCAATAAAATCGATCACAAAGATACTTTCTGCAGCAATGGGAATATCTTCACAAAACTCTTTAGTCGCCCTTTCCTTTGGCAGATATCCGGTAAAATGCGCTTTATAACGATCAATTTTTATGATGCAAACATCATCTTCGACCGACACGCCACCGTGAGCGAGAAGCAAGCGCGGGACGAGCAAGCCGACCAACAGCGTAAAAACAACGGGTACACGTACCGCCCCGACTGAAAAATGCTTTTTAAACACCGCTTCCACTCTGTGTTCAGAAAAACTTAGGCAAAATAGGCCCGCCAATTTCCTGATAGTAACGCTTGCCGTCCTGATCAAAGTAGAACAACAAACCCGCAAAACGACTATCCGGATCGTTTATCAACCCGGTCATCCGATATTGCTCCCACAAGGCATCAGACGCAACCATCTCGACCTCAAGGCTTTCCCCGGGCGCGACTATACCTTTATTGGTAACGGTTAAACCTTGAGCAGCCACCATTTCTTCGCCAGGATTAACATTATTATGTTTTACACTGGGGTTCAAAAAGCGGATATTAGCGGTAAGGAATTCGCCAACACTGTACACTTGATCCGACTTGTTAGTTAACGTCGCATTGATAGTCAGGCTACGTCCGGCCAATTCGTAGCGTGCGCTTTCAACCTCGATCTGCAAATCACCAACAGGCGCCTCATAGCCCTCCACTTCGACTTTCCCAGTCTGCAGAGGAATGGTTATGGGGTACTTGTTTTCCGTCCAAAGATAACTTCCCAGTATCAACGCCAGCGTGGCAGTAAAAAAGCATGCACTGACGATGAAATCTCTCCGGGTCAAAATCTTATCGGCCTGCTCCTGACCCATCTCCCGAATACGAAGAAACCGCGGAATAAACAGCTCCCGCTTAACCAGCCAATAGACAAGGTAGGCAATACCCATTATCACCCAGACGACATGCCAGAAAAAAATATCCCCTAGCCCGTAGGTTTCAAGGTCAATCGTCTCCCCGGTTAGCGTCGTCACTTCGTTCACGAAAGGCTGATCGGCTGCCGCGCCCTCGAGCTCGGACACTTCGACCCACGTCCCCTTACCCACTAAAGAACCAGCATCTTTCACGTTCAGCAGCGAATGCACATGATAACGCCCTGGAATCCGCGCTCTCAACACAAGACTATATTCGTAGACTTTACCCAAATCGAACGATGTTGAGCGAACCATGGGAACTTCGTTTACAGACGCATCGAGCTTGATAAAAGTAGGACCCGGCACACCTATATTCAGGTATACCGTATCCTCCGGACTCGGCAACTGGTTGGGCCACAGCTCAGAGGTATAAAATTTGCCAGTGACCGTTACGAGATCCCCCACCTTCACGTTAAGCGGCGACACATTGAGATCAAACCAGTGCACAGTACGCATCCGCATGCTGGCCAACTGCGCTCGCTCACCATGAGCTGCAACTTCCGATGCAACGACAGTCAGCATCAAGACAGCCATAATAAAAAGACGGTTAACTACCATTTGTTTGCCTCTCATAACGTATTCCAGACTCCCAGCAGATTTCACGCAATTCGCTTGACGAACTTATCCAGCCCGTTAATCCACTTTCCGAGCAACAAGAACAAGGCATACACCACGATACCGACCAAACCGGCAAACACCGCAGTCAACGGCGTCACCGAGCCTCCAAACGTTCGCAACGTTGATTCTTCGATAATGCGGAGATACTCCGGCGTCGTGGTTCTAATGTACTCAAAACCCATTAAATCAGCGACAGATAAAAGCATTCCGTTGAATTCAATGGGCACTTTTGATGCCGCAAATAAAGGCCAGTTAAGTGGCCATACCAAGGCGCCAAAAAGGCCGCCCCCAATGATGGCTGAAATGATAAGGCTACGAGTGAGAATTAAAGAACAGTCAAGCAATATTCCCATACCAATATATGTCGAAGCCGGCACAAAAGACATTGGAAAATAGGTGAATTCATAGAAATTCAAATAACGACTCAGCCATGAAGTCAGGCACAGCAACGTGGTCACCGCAGTGGCAATCACTGGCAATCGCAAGCGATACCACAACCCGTAAGTCAACGCTCCAATAAACATGAGCAGCGACATGGGAGCCACAACCGGCCACCAGCGACGATCTCGCCAGTCTACCCAATAATCCCAGTCCCCCGCTGTCAGTGTAAATTGAATCTGTATACCCAGGGCTATAAATGAGAACAGCACAAGAATAAAGATCCCATCAAAACGACGGTATAACTTCATCGCTTTCGGGTTATCCAATGACTTTATATCCAGGGTCCGTTGCTGGATTTCTTCGTCTGTCAATGTCGATGCATTCAAATCA
>DLXZ01000174.1:402-6667 GCA_003448675.1 Porticoccaceae bacterium | reverse complement strand
CGGCATTTATACCAAGAGTTTGCAGCGGTAGCAGTGCGCACGTTAGCCCTGGTCGCGGCGATCATACCCAACCAGCCGGCGGTTGCGGAACACAGTGCGCCAACCAAAAATGCCAGTGCTGTATTCGAGCCCAAAGGGGACACAAAAATAGCTATCAAAACAAGTGCTGCAAATATTGCCAGCATGGTGTATTCACGGCGCATAAACACCATAGCGCCCAGGTGAATCTGATCAGCAATTTTCTTAATTGCATCTTCTCCAGCCGGGAAGCGCATTACTAACTGATAAATGATATACGCGCACAGCAAACCTACACCGCCAAGGATGGGCGGAACTAGCGTGTAGTCGGTCATGGAACCCCCAATATTATATTTTTAATTACTTTTAATAGATTGAACATGGCTCTCGCGCACAGCGTAACCAGCGTTTACCCGCAACTGCCTCGTACGCCCCGACAGCGCAGTTGAAAATCAAGCAAACCGCAGCAATGATATATAAAAATAGGTTATTAGCAAACTGCTAGAAATTCTGCTTGTTAAGACCCCCACAAACCCTTCATGAGGGTTTAGATCCACAAAACGTCACCAGAGTAACCCGAGCCAGTCGGCCACAAGACCGCCATTCCCGCAGATCCCGGCAACCTGCTTAGCCTACATCCAACCGTGATTTTCATGGAGAACCTCAGTTGAATTTTTCGAAGCAACACCTGACCAAGGGCTTAACTTGCCCTTTTTACAAACCGCTTGGCTTCGGGGGATTCTAGCGATCCAGTCGGAACCCTACTTTCAAGGTTACCTGCCAATGCTTTACTTTGTCGTCTTCTATAAAACCCCGGTTTTCCACCACCTGGAACCAATGTAAATGGTCGAGGGTCTTAGCAGCCGTAGCGATGGCCGAGCTAATGGCATCGTCGGAACTCTTGGTAGAGCTACCAGTAATTTCAATGTGCTTATAGGTGTGGGATGGCATAGCTATAATCTCCGGTTTTCTGAACACACAATATTTGGTTGCATCGCCCGGGATCAATCCAACCTGTCAGGGCGCGCTAACTTTTAGTTTAGTACAAAAACCCTGGCTTTTATTTTACTGCTATCGATGCGCGCTGATTACATAACACACACGCAGTCACTAATGCTATTGTGCTACCGCGTTTAGCTCCCCCGCTGCAAGAAATTTGCTGGCAAACTCTTCCGCCGGGATGGGTTTTGAATACAAATACCCCTGATTGAGATGACAACCCAACTTTTTTAAATAATCCGCATGCAACTGCGTTTCAACACCTTCCGCAACAGCGCTCAACCCAAAATTATTGGCAATTGCCATGATACTGGCAACCACCCCAGCGTCGCTGCTGCTTTCGACAATATCCTTGACAAACACCCTGTCAATTTTTATTTCATCCAATGGCAAGTTTTTCAGGTAATACAGCGAAGAATAGCCCGTGCCAAAGTCATCTATCGACAAACGGACGCCAATTGAACGCAGCTCATTCAACTTCCTCTGAGCCTCATCGGTATTTTCCACCAAAATGCCTTCGGTAATCTCCAGAGTCAGCAGTGCTGGATCAAGCCCGCAGTTGTCAATAATGTTCATTACGTCTTTGACGAAACTTCCGTGACGGAATTGAACTGGGCTTACGTTGACCGCTATGCCGAACTCGTCTTCAACGGCGGGATCCAGATTCCATTCAACACACTGCTCGCACGCGTTTTCCAACACCCATTTGCCAATATTCAGAATCAGACCGGTTTCTTCGGCAACGGGGATAAACCGGTCCGGCATCACCAGACCCTGCGTTGGGTGGTGCCAACGCAGTAGCGCTTCGGCACCTATCACTTTTCCCCTACGGACGTCTACTTTTGGCTGATAAAACAGCGCCAGTTGATCAAGTTCGGTAGCGTTGCGCAGACCCCGCTCCAGTGCCAAACGCTGTTCGGCTTCTGTCTGCAGTTCGGTGCGATAAAAAGCCACCGCGTCACGACCACTCTTTTTCGCCAAATACATCGCCGCATCAGCAAATTGCAGTAGTTCGCTTGCTTTGTTGCTGTCCTGAGGAAAAACAGAAACACCAATGCTACAAGAAAGGTAGTAGTAACGGTCATCAAACTTGTATTCGCCAGAAACACATCGGCGAATCATATCGGCGATGTGTCGTGCTTTATTGGCAACCCTTTCAGAATCGCCTTCAATGGAAGGTGCCAAGACCACAAATTCATCCCCCCCCAGTCTTGCTACTGTATCTTCCTCTCGCAAGGCATTTTTCAGACGTCCGGCGACTTCTTTTAATAATTCATCACCCACTGCATGACCCAGACTATCATTCAACAACTTAAATCTGTCCAGATCCAGGAAAAATATCGCGCCGCTGTTACCATGCCGTTTCCCCTGGTTACAGCTGCGCTGCACTCGATCAAGAAGCAAACGTCGATTTGCAAGCCCGGTGAGCGGGTCATAGTAGGCTAAGCGTTCTATTTCTTTTTTTGTGCGCCTTTCTTCGGATATATCGGATACGATACCGCGCACACGGCAGGCAACACCCTCATTATCAAATTCAACGCCCCCCTGGATACTCAGCCAACGAGTCGCTTCCTGATCATCCATACCCAATCTAAACGCCGTTTCCAACTTCAGCGCTTTACCGGTGGTTACCGCTTCAAACAGAACCGCATCCAACGCTGCCTTTTGCTGCTCGCTCATCAAGTGTTCGATGTCATCAAGAGAATCACCCAGCGTACCGGGTTTCAATCCGAGCGTAGCTTCCGCGCCATCCGACCAGAAAATTGCTTTTGAACGCATATCCAGCACCCAGGAAATCACCCCCGAAACCTGGCTGGCCAGCCGTATAATTTCTTCTTTCTCCGCCAACATCTCGACCAGTTCCTGACGTTCGCGATCAAGTTGTTTTCTCTGGGTAATGTCACGCACTGTCGCCAGAAGCACGGGCTTCCCTTGAACAGAAGTCGAGCTCAAGCTACCTTCAACGTCTATGGTGGTGCCGTTCGCGTCGATGAAAGTCCACTCAATTCCGCCAGTACGCCCACCAATAATGGAATGAAATACCTGAATGGCCCGCACACCAGAGTCAGCACCATCGGCCTGCACCGGAACCGACAATTCAGCAATGCTACGCCCAATAACCTCGCGCTTTTCTCTATTCAGCATACGTGCAAATTGCTCATTGCAATCTATTACCTTAGATTTGTCGAGCAGGAGTACCCCATCAAGCATTGACTCTATGAGGCTAGCGTAGACCTGCCTGGATTCAGTTAATGCGCGCTCGGCTTCAACCAGACTGCTAACATCCTGCAGATAAACCACAAAATTTTTCGGACCGGTAGCACCATCCCTAATGACCGTAATGGTCTCGATAAAATGGATGACCTCGCCTTGCTTGCTGAGTCGGACGGTCTTCCCTGTAAAACAGTCCTGGCTGGGGAAATTATCGGGGTTTTTCAAAAACTCCAGGAAGGCCGGCTCGGCACTGCGGGTAAGTTCGTATAAACCCTCTGTATATAGTGCTTGCAGGCTAATACCGCGTATGGTTTCCTGAGAAAAACCGCTCAGCGCCACACACGCTTTATTAACGCTGATTACCACCTGATCACTATTAGCAATTAACAGAGGTGAATTGGATTCAAACGCAAGCGCGCTGGTTCTCAATTCTTTTTCTTTATTATTCAAAGGCTAAAATCCCCGGGGATTGGCTCCCGCACTCAAACTGCTTTAACACCACGCGCTTATATTTATCCTTATCGCAAAAGGGGCATTATTCCCTATTGAGCACACGCAACAGGAGAATCATACGCTAATTTCTCGAAGGACTAGTATCCCTACCTCTAAATTTAGAGAATTTTTCACGGTTTTTTAACGCCTGGGATCGGCTTTTTCGCAACAACACATAACTTGACCCAGAGCCACCATGGCGGGGCTGGGCACTATGAAAGGCCAGCACCTCATCCACTTGATGCAACCAATGGTTAACACAGCTCTTTAATAAGGCCGGCGGGTCCCGGTGTTGCCCCTTACCATGGGTGATCATAGCGCATCGGATATCTCTTTCCAGGCACTCATGCAGAAAGTTGAACACCTCCTCACGCGCCTGCTCGACGGTTCTCCGATGCAGGTCGATGGTCGCGTCAATGTTGTAACGACCCTGCTTCAGGTTGCGAAATACGCCGTGCTGGACGCCATCGCGCTTGTAAGAGAGCAACTCCCAGGGCTTCACCAGTGTGACAAACTCCTGCCTTGCCAGGTAATTTCCGCTTTTATCCTGCCCAGCCTGGGCGACGCGACGGCGCTCCACCAATGCGGGACTATCGACCGCTACCTGCCTTTTCCGAACCACAGCCTTTTGCTTGAGGGGCTCCACATCACCGACAAGTTGGCGGAATAACGCACTGTCATCTTCTTCCGTCATAAGAACATCCCGAGTTTATACTCCCTGGGAGGATAGGGATTCTACCAACATGATGATTTTCCTGTCGCTCCTCTCGCGTTTAGAATGTGTTTTTTTCACATAGTTTCTCAAACCATGCCTAGAATCCGCACAGCGACCGCTAGAATGCTTCCTGAATTATCCCCCCCGCTTGAACGGGAACTCACTGAAAGCAATTTCCCGCTAACGCTATGGCGGGAGTTGGCCGCTCTTGGTTGGTTAAAGGGTTTCGAGACACCAAATCAGCTTTGTCCCGACTACGGGCAGATCGCCCAGGCCGCTATGACATTGACCCGGGCTTACGCCAGTCCCGGCCTGACCATGAGCTGGCTCGGGCAATTACTGAAACTGGATATTCTCAAGCGCTACGGCAACAACACCCTTAATTGCATCGAAGAAATCGAATCCGGTCAAACTTTATGCGCACTCGCTATTTCAGAACCCAACGCCGGCGCCCATCCGAAACATCTCACTTGCAGAGCCGAGTCTACAGGTGACGGTATTGTCCTTACCGGCAAAAAAGCCTATGTCAGTCAGGGGCCCCATGCCGACTGGTTCATTGTTCTGGCCATTAGTGATGAGGTCGCGGACAGAAAGCAGTTCTCCGCTTTTATAGTACCGAGGTCGCAACGGGGACTGACGCTAGCGACGCCCGAGCGAGGGCAGGGACTGGCGTCGCACAGCCATTGCGGCATTACTTTCGAGCGATGCGAGCTGCCAGCTGCAGCTCGCATCGGCACGCCGGGCCGAGCCTTCGAGGAAATCTCTCAACCCATGCGCAGCCTTGAAGATGTGCTTATGCTGGCACCCATCGCAGCCGCTATACGCCTGCAACTGGAGTTACTGGCCGGCATACCGGAGGGAAAAATCCCCACCGAAGAACTCACCCCGGCATTCTGTCTAAGCGAAACAGTTAGCGAACTGGGCTTGCTCAGCGCCCGGCGGCTGGGCCAAAATGCAATACCGCCCGACCTGAGCGCCCTGGTCATCGGGGCACGTGCGCTGATCGAGCAAAGCCAAAGTCTGATCGCGCCCTGGATGTCACTGCATCCTAAACTCGAAACACTCGGCAAGGATATAAGGCTACTGACCAGCATCGGCCAGTCAGCGACATACAAACGCGCCGCCAGGCTTGCCCGGGCGCTGGCGCCGACGGGTGGGTAAGCCGCCACATTTTTTTAAGCCAGGTAATACAACGCAATGAAACAGCTTTATCAGGATCACTTTAAATCGGTCGAGGAAATCAGGAGCCGGTTTGAAGCGGCGGATTACATATGCAGCGAGCAGATAGCCACCTGTGTTTATATCGCTCATAACCTGCAAAAACCCGTCATGGTGGAAGGCCCGGCCGGGGTCGGTAAAACCGAACTGGCCAAGACCACCGCCCAGATCCTCGACGTGCCGCTGGTGCGCCTGCAGTGCTACGAAGGTCTCGATGAATCCAAGGCACTGTACGAGTGGAAATACGCCAAGCAATTACTTTATACACAACTGTTAAAGGACAAACTGGGCGACCTGCTCCAGGGCGCCACGGGATTGCGCGAGTCCATGGATAAAATCCACAACCACGACGACCTGTTCTTTTCCGAAAGCTTTCTGGAACCGCGCCCCCTTTACCAGGCCCTGCACGAAGAGATGGGCTGCGTACTATTGATCGACGAGGTGGACAAGTCCGACCACGAATTCGAGGCCTTCCTGCTCGAAGTGCTATCCGAATTTCAGGTCAGCATCCCGGAGCTGGGCACCATCAAGGCCTCGGTCAAACCCCTTGTCTTTCTGACCAGTAATAACAGCCGGGAAATGAGCGACGCGCTGAAACGCCGCTGCCTG
>DLXZ01000174.1:0-154 GCA_003448675.1 Porticoccaceae bacterium | reverse complement strand
GTGAAATGAGCGACGCCCTCAAACGTCGCTGCCTGCATCTCTATGTGCCCTACCCCGATGAAAAGCTGGAAAGCCAGATCCTCAGCACGCGCGTACCGGATCTACCCGAGACCCTGCGCAAGGAAATCGTCAGTTTTGTTCAGGATGTGAGGGA
>DLXZ01000098.1:3656-12092 GCA_003448675.1 Porticoccaceae bacterium | reverse complement strand
ACATGCACTTTGACGGTGGCGATATGACCAACGCCAGCCTCTATCTCTGCACCGATGAAAATATTTCAGATGCCGAAATCGAAACCGTTATTCAGTCAATGCGCGATGCTGGGCTTTGGTCACAGGATGCGGCCAAGAAAGTCGCCGAGGACCACAAACCCATGTACACCGAACAGATGCGGTTCATCGGAGCCTTAGCCGCTTCCTTAAACGGTAAAACCTTTTATGCCACTGCTTTCGATCATGAAAAGTTCAAATATACCCCTTCCCGCTGGCAACAATGGCGGGACTTTCTCACCTCGAATTTCTCCTGATTGACTCCAATGAAGCGCTCTAAAATTGCGAGAGACTTATACATGCGGCATAGGCTTTTATTTATGTTAATTTTTAACGCCTGTTTTTTACTATTCAAGCTCAGGTCGAGGAGCATGACGGTCCCACTTATCCCCTGACCAGCCTCGGGGAAAACAAATTTACTTCCGAGCGCCGAGATAATCATTGGTAATGATGACCTGGCATTCATTGAGGGCAGCGTGGATCGGGAGAGTTTTTCCGTTACTATCTGGTACGGGGCCTGCATCAGGATAACCTGCCGTGATTAAACATATCATTGGAAGATGCGTTGTCGATGGATGTTATTGGCGCTTACGTGGGATATCCCCGCCTGGTTTTTTCGAAAAAGACAAGGAATTTGGCTTAGGCCGGGCCCCGAATAACGTATTTCCCCTCACGTCGGCTCTCAACTATGTCTATTCCACCGAAGTGAACGGCGCTTTTGTCGAGTTTTCGCTCAGGTCGGAATTCAATGTGTGCAATGACAAGTTGACGCTCGAACCTTATATTCTGCAGGGGCTTGATATCGGCAATGCCAGTGCGCGCCATGATGGCAAAAATCCTGTTCAGGCCGGTATCGATTTCAGCTTGTCGCAGTCTACAAGTACACAACGCGTTGATTCGATCGCTCACTGCTGGGCTCAAAAGGATGTCGATAACGATAAACAAGACGATGAATCATGGCCTAGCATCGGACTCTCAACCAACTTTTGAGGTACAACGTGTACGCTCCAATTTCGGGATACCCTGCAAAAACCTGGAAAGCCAGAGCCCACGGCCGGGGGAAGTGAATTTTAGGCTATTATGATCCGGTAACGTAGGTATTACCCTGCATCCAAAGTATGAGGCAGATACGAACACGTGAGTAAAATAAAAACTCAACCTCAACCCAGCATTAACGCAGACAAAGACGCAGTGATGGGAGAGTTTCAGAAACTCATTCATTGCACCTTAGACGAGGGCCGCCCCGAGCCCGTTGCCAAGCATCATGCCCGGGGCTATCGCAGCGCCCGCGAAAACCTGGCGGACCTCTGCGACCCTGATTCCTTTCTCGAATACGGTCAGCTGGCGGTTGCCGCCCAGCGTCGGCGCCGTGACTTTGATGATCTGAAGATCAATACCGCCGCCGACGGCATTCTTACCGGTCAGGCAACCATTAATGCTAACCTTTTTGGCCCCGATGCCAGCCGCGCCATGGTCATCATCAATGATTACACCGTGCTTGCTGGCACCCAGGGTGTCTTCCACCATAAGAAACTGGATCGTGCTATTGAGCTCGCCGAGAAACTGCATCTACCCGTAGTGATGTACACCGAAGGCGGTGGCGGTCGCCCTGGTGATACCGATTACGAACTGAGCCTGAACCTGAACTCCTTTGCCGCCTGGGCGGGCCTGGTGGGCCGCGTGCCCACCATCGCGGTCAACAACGGTTACTGCTTTGCCGGCAATGCCGCCCTGTTCGGTTGCGCCGATGTCGCCATCGCGACGAAATCCTCCTGGATCGGCATGGCTGGCCCGGCCATGATCGAAGGTGGCGGTATGGGCGTGGTTAAACCCACGGATATCGGTCCGATAGAAGTTCAAACTAAAAACGGTGTGGTCGACATTATCGCCGAGGACGAAGCCGAAGCCACGCGCCTGGCTCGGCAAGTCCTGTCTTACTTCCAGGGCGACCTTGAGCACTGGAGTTGCACTGATCAAAGCAAACTCTGGGAATTGATGCCAGCGGACAGGCGCTATACCTACAAGGTCAGACGCATTATTGAAACCCTGGCTGACACCGACTCCTTTGTCGAAATTCGACCGGATTATGGCAAGGGCATTATTACCGGGTTCCTGCGCATTGAAGGTAAAGCCTTTGGGCTGGTCTGCAATGACTGCCTGCATCTGGGCGGCGCCATCGATGCCGAAGCCTCCGTCAGCGCCGCCCGTTTTCTCGACCTCTGTAACAATTTTAGCCTGCCGGTTCTATGTCTTGTCGACACGCCGGGTTACATGGTCGGGCCGGACAGCGAAACGGAAGGTGCGGTGCGCAAGATGTCAGACCTTATGGTCGCGGGTGCGCGGCTTACATCCCCCATGGTGGCAATTTTTCTGCGTAAGGGTTATGGCCTGGGGGCCATCGCCATGACCGGCGGCAGCTTTAGTCGTCCGGTGTACAGTGCGGCCTGGCCCAGTGGCGAGTTCGGCGCCATGGGACTTGAGGGCGCCGTCCACCTGGGTTTCAAAAAGGAACTGGAAGCAGCGGAAACGCCTGAAGAAAAAGACCGGCTATTTAATACACTGCTGCAAGCCATGTACGAGCGCGGCAAGGCCACATCGGCAGCCAGCTACCTGGAGTTTGATGCGGTAATTAGTCCGAGCGATACTCGGAAAGTCATTATCCAGGCTCTGGGCACTCATCAAAACTAAACTATTAGCAGTTCACACATTTTGCACAAACGCATCGCAAGCACTTGTTTATATTTTAATTTTTACTATCATTCGCAATCAGAGATACACTCAGGACAGCCAACTAAATCCGCGCACTCCATGACTGCTCAATGTAAGGTAACTCAATACTTAAGCCTTATAAGCATATCGCTGCTGCTGGCCTACCCAGCGCTGGCCGGCAATGTCTATAAATTCAGTGATGACGAGGGCAATGTGCTGTTCACCAACGTGGTTAATTCCCGCCAGCAACCGGTTGGTGTCGAGCTGGACCATTTCAAGACGCTTGAACACATCACCTGGTACCCGGACACCAATGTCCATAGCTACGGTAACTGGGGTCGCGATGAGTCGGCAGTACTACCCTCTTTCAGTAAGCTCCGCGATGCTTTTGACAGGTTGATCGTACAGGAAGCCGACTATCACCAGGTCGATCGCGGCCTGGTTAAAGCCGTAATTCACACGGAATCGGGCTTTAATCCCAAAGCTCTGTCCAAACCCGGCGCCCAGGGCCTGATGCAACTCATGCCAGCTACCGCCGAGCAATATGGTGTGACAGACCCCTTTGACCCATCGGAAAATGTTCGTGCTGGCACGAGGCACCTGAAGTACCTGCTGGATCGTTATGACCGGATTGAACTGGCCCTGGCAGCTTACAACGCTGGCGAAGGCAATGTTGAAAAGTACGGCGGTGTCCCCCCTTTTCCTGAAACCCAGGACTACATAAAGCGGGTAATTTCTCGATATCAACACCTGTATCAAAACAAAATCTAGGCTGTCTGGTTGACTTTCTATCACGTCAAGGTCCAGAAACGCCCTTATCTAACGGCGCTGTCAGCCTAATATTTCCAGTCAGGCAAACCTGAAATTCGGCACCAGATCACGTTATCTACTGCTCCGTAAGGCCTAGTTCGTTTGGTTTCAGTGGATTAAACGCTATACTTAAACGCGCACGTGACATAGCATTGACCGTGAAACGCGTGTTACTAACTGACGCTGCTAGCCGAAGCTTTTGGCGTTGCCTATTCAGGAGGAAATAAGCCATGTTAGAAAAATTCAGACATTCAGCGTTATTAAAGACTTTCGCGCTAACTGCGGCATTGTTTTTATGTCAACCGGGCTTCGCTGGCGAGAGTAACCTGCACGAGCCCACAGGCGTCGAAATGGCAGCGGATCTGATTATCGGTCGCCCGATTTCCTTACTGGCTACAGCTGCCGGATCTGTGGTTTGGTTGCTGGGGCTGCCCTTCTCCGCTGCTGGTGGCAATGTTGAGCAATCCGCAGAGGTTTTGATTATTGGGCCCGCTAAAGCCACTTTTGTACGCTGCCTGGGTTGTAGTGAAGGCGACTACGTCAAGTAAGTCCGCGCATGACTAACGGGCGATACAAAGACCCTCGCCCGTTAGTTGTATCGTCTGTCAAATCCAGATCGCACATTACTTTCTTTCACGCCCGGCACCCACACTAGGGAAACTACGCTCGCCAATAGAGCACGATAGCGCTTGCCCCCGACAAAGTACAAAGCACGAGAGACGCAGCACGAATCTGCTTGCTCGATACCTTATTCGCCCAGTAGGTGGCGGCCCAAAAACCCATCAAGGTCGCGGGGATCAAAGGCACTGTCAATGCCAAATGCCGCCCTGTCATATAGCCCGCCGGAACCTGCACAATCAGCGACAAGACACAACTGACCACGAAAAATGCCGACAGATTGGCTCGAATCAGGCTGGCTTTTTCATGTTGTAGCAGCAGCGCCAAGGGAGGCCCTCCAATTGCCGTGCTGGTACCCATGAATCCCGAAAAGAAGCCGGCAATACCCATTCGTACTGGTGTTGGTCTAATTCGTAAAGGCAACATACTTACCAGTACCGCTAAAATCACCGTCAAGCCGAGCCATAGAGAAAGTGTGCGGGCATCCATCCAAACCAGTAATGCCCCGCCCGCCAGCGTACCCGGTATCCTCCCCGCCACGGCAGCGCCAAGACCTCGCAGCGATATATTGGCCCGATAACGTAGTCCGTTGGCCACGGACAAAATCAAGGCGACAAAGGTTATCGGGCCGGGTACATAGTCTGGAGACAACAAAAACAACAACGGCGCGGCGACAATGGCCAGGCCAAATCCGATCAGGCTTTGCACGAAAGCGCCGGCAAAAATCAGCAGCGCCGCGAGTAGAATATCCATAGCGTGGGGAGAACACCCGACATATTGCCAACCGGCAAATCTTAGGAAACGAAGCAGTTGGCGTATTCTACTCGATACCTGTGTGCTATAAGTTTCCGCATGACTAGGCTAGAATGCCGCGTTTCAAAAGTTACCATGAAACGGAGTTTCATTTGTCGCCCCAGAAGTTCTCCCTGAAAGGATTTGGCTTGCGTCTTGCAGCGGCGCTGGTGCTCGTCTTTGCTAGTTATAATCCTTTTGGCTTGTCTTATTTTCACTGGCTGACGCCACTTAACGAGTTTGATCCAGTCAAGGCATTTGCCGGCCTGTTGCTGATGATTGGCTGGGTAATATTTATTCGAGCGACCGTTCGCTCCCTTGGCCCGGTTGGCATCGTCCTGGTAAGCGCCCTGTTCGGCACCCTGTTCTGGATGATTATCGACTGGGGCGTCGTTTCCACGAATAACATCAAAGTCGTCACCGTCATTATCCAGGTCATTCTCTGCCTGATTCTAGCTATCGGGATGTCCTGGTCCCATGTGAGGCGCAGGCTTTCGGGTCAGGTTGATGCCGATGACGTAGATGATTGACGGCTATTAATGTGAACATCAGCACGCAACTTGATCAGAAAATAATCACTCTGGGAGAAATAATGAGTAACCCCACCACGCCGCAACGCACGCGAAAATACAACGAATTCCTGATGGAAAGCAGCCGCTGGGATGGTTTTGAATTCCGCGATGATGACATTCTTATCTGCACCCCCGCCAAATGCGGCACCACCTGGACGCAGATGATCTGCGCGCTGCTGATTTTCCAAAAAACCGAACTCGAAAAGCCGCTTACTGAATATTCTCCCTGGATGGACGTACTCCTTGCCCCTATTGATCAAGTGCATCGGCAACTGCAACAACAAAGTCACCGGCGATTTATTAAAACCCACACACCACTGGATGGCCTGCCCTATTCCGAGAAAGTGAAATATATCTGCGTCGGTCGCGACCCCCGGGATGTCTTTCTTTCCCTGAAAAACCATCTGGAAAATATGAAACCCGACGCGCTGGAAATCTGTCGCGAGAACGCCACCGAGGACTGGACACCACCCCGACCTTCACCCGATGACCTGGGCGAATGGTTCCGCGGCTGGATACATTCGGCCTGCAGCACCGCACCGGATCATGCGGGTCATGCCGATGTCCTCAATTACGTTAACACCTTCTGGCAGTACCGGCATTTACCAAACATTTTGATGCTCCACTACAGTGACCTGAAGGCCGATCTCGAAGGTGAGATGCGCCGTATTGCCGGCTTCCTGGACATCAATGTGCCCGAAGCACTCTGGCCGGAGCTGGTCCAGGCAGCCTCTTTCGAAAATATGAAGAACAAAGCCGACCAACTGGCGCCACAGGTAACCGACAATGTCTGGAAGGACACCAGTCGGTTTTTCAACAAGGGAAGTAGTGGCCAGTGGAAGGATACGCTTGGCGATGAAGAGCTGTATTTATATCGCCAGGTGATGGACGAGCGACTGGAGCCAGAGTTAGCCAGCTGGTTGGAGCAAGGCCGAAAAAAAACGGCCTAGCGACTCTCGGAGCACCTAACCAGATTTTGTCTAGACGCCGGGCCTATGCACTGGCGTTTTTTCGCTGCCTATGTGAGTCGTAGACACATGGCGCCAGCCCGGGCCTCAGTTACCTTCATTGATCTTTATGACACCCGCTTCGTAAAGTTCATCGATTCTCGCTTCGGAATAACCCAGGTAAGAGGACAGAATTTCCCGATTGTTTTCACCCAGCATGACGGCTTGTAAGGGTAGTTCGTCCGGAAAGTCGGAGAAGCGCAACGGCATGACAGGAATCCGAAACTCACCCATCACCGGATCGTTAATCGTGCGCACAGTCCGTCGTTCAATCAGGTGCGGATGCTCCATGGGGCTTCCTTGACGGAGATAATCGGCACCACAGGGACATGGGCCTCTTCAAACATCCGCAATGCGGCCTCATCGCGTTCCCGACACTGAATCCAGCCCTCGATGATGGCTACCAGCTCGTCATTATTGGCCACCCTCTATTCATTGCTTTCAAAGCACAGGCCGGTAAGCGAATCCTCCCGACCCATGGCCCGCTCCACAGGCTCCCACAAATGCAGGAGTCCAATAATGAAGATATGCCGCTCCCGCCCGTTGAAAAATACCCACCGGTGACAACGCAAAATGGTGGGAACCACTGCGCGTTGGCGCGACCACGCCGTCGGTGCAGCTGGTGATCTGGACATTCATCTCTTGATAGTAGAGATAGCGCTCAGGCAGGGTGGTGTCCAGGTACTGGTCTCTACCGTTTTTCTCTCGATGTAATGGCGCCAACGGAAAAGTTTTCCGTAACGACATCGAACTTCTTAACAATTCCTTGATGACCGCCAGGCCCTCGGGATAATTTACGCCGATACAGAGACATTTTTTACCCCCGTTTTGCGGTACGTAATAACCACGGGGTCCATTTCACATAAACGCCAGGTTACGAGTGGCGTCACCACTGGAAAAAAGCTCGCCCTTGATCACCTCCACACCCACTCAGCCATCAATCGGGTAGTGGAAGGGCCAGCAAGAAAGTGAGTGAAGGCCAGTACCCCGTAGCCGGACAATATGCTCCATGGATACCCCGGCTTGAGTTGTTAGCTGAGGGCGCCAAGCGTATATAACTTCGGCCCGCGTGCCAGGCATCTATTCTCGTGATTTTGCTTCCCGCCGCCACATCAGCAAACCGCTGACCGCGAGCACTATAAAAACAATGGCCATGGCATCCATCAAATAAACGCCCCAGCCGCCCAGGATCCGGCCACTGTGAATGTCCAGCAGGATGCGCTCCAGGGACAAACCCTCGCCAACAAAGTGTTTGCCGAGGGCTTCACTGAGTTCGGGAGGCGTCGCCCTGGCACTGGACCATTGCGCCACGTCCTGTATAGCCTGGCCGGCTTCGGGCACAGCCTCCCAGCTGAGCGTTTCAATATCGGCCCAGAAAAACCGGGCGCCATTGGAGATAACAAGTTTCGCCTCTGCCAGACCGATACGGCTAAGGGGCGACGGCAGGCCGTGGGCCGAACCTAGACGTTCCACGAGCTCCAGTTCGGGAGTCAGCACAAACAGCTCATCACCGCAGGCCAGCACCGCCAGCCCGCTACCGGGCAGGCGCTGGGCGCCGCTCAATTGGCCACTGCAGTGGGCTATTTCCCGCGTATCAACGAATAACTCTTCACCGACCAGGGTCACCAGCTGTTGGCCCAGGGGAAAGCTGTATAAGTCGCTACTGGATTCAATGCCATACCAGGCCAATAGCACCGACCAGTTCAGCTGCTTACTATCCAGATCCAGTTCACTGGTATGGTTCAGCGTCAGACCTGTTGCGGCCAATACCAGCACAAACAACGCCGCACACAGACCCAGGCGCCGATGCCAGCGTTTTAACTGCCCGCTTATCCAGGAATCGTTTTTATTCATTCACTAAAACTGCACTG
>DLXZ01000098.1:0-3449 GCA_003448675.1 Porticoccaceae bacterium | reverse complement strand
TCATTCACTAAAACTGCACTGGATTCAGCGGCGATACCTGTTCTGCCGTGCAGATAAAGGGTGAAGCGGGCAACCCGTTTGGCGGCTTTCACAGACAAAGTGGCGCCGGTAATACCATCGATTGGGCCGCTAAGCTTTCCCTCATCAAGACTCAGGCCAGTAAACTGGCTGGTAAAAAACGGGTGGCGGATTTCCCAACCTCGACTTTCGCGAAACTCCAGCACCTCGACCTTTTCGATACGGCCGTTACTGATTAGGATACCAAAGGTGATGGGCCGGGTTTTGCCGACCTCATCCATGATCCAGGCAGTCTTTTCATCCCCCTGCCAGTAGCGCAGACGAAAACCCTGGTAATCGCGATTAAATATCTCCCTGCCCCGTTGCTTGTCCTCAGCGTTGAGCCAGAGGGTTTGCATGGTAAAAGGCTCGGAGCCGAAAGCCTCCTCCAGGAAGACTTTCGGCTCCATATACGTGCCTTTGGCATTACTGAGCACACAGCTAAGAAACAACGTGGCGCCAAGGAAAGTTTTGAGCACGCGCATCATTTACACGCCTGTATTCAAGCGGGTCCGCTGGCTTAGAAACTCCAGCCAACACCCAGATTAAAGCTGTCGCCGTCGCCATTGCTCTGGTCGGCCCAGTCCATTTTGAGGACGACATTTTCAACCAGCCAGTAGTTCAAGCCAAGGTCAATTTGCTCCACTTCGGTGTCGGTGTTGTTGCCGGCATTGTTATCCCATTCACTGTAGCGGGCAAACACACCCAGCTGCGGGGTCAAACGCCAGGAAGGCTCAATGTACCAACCGTCCTGCTCATCACGGCCAAAGGCTTCGGCCTCATTGCCGTCAATGTCCCAGGCGGCATAGAGGCCGCGCAGACCAAATGTGTCGGTCTGATACCAAAAATGACCTTCGTAGAGCAGTGCGTCCGCCTTATCGGTGCCAAGACCCTGGGTAAGATCTTCCTGATACTGTACGGAGAGAGCCAGTTCCAGGCCTGGCAAGCCGGTGTATTTCAAACGCCCCGTGTAGGCGAATTCCTCCGCGGAGGCCTGGCTGACCTTTTCACGCCCACTTCTTATGTTGAAAGCCTTGCTACCACTGAAATCAGTATTCAGACCACTGTGTACCGCCAGGTCATAACTTAAGGCGGGCATAATTTCGCCCTGGAGTTTTACCCCCGCTTCCCACCAGGTAGCGGGAATAATGTTTTTTTCCACGGCATTACGCTCGACGCCATAAAAGGTATCGGGTTCATGGGTTTCGTTAATAATACCCACGGGCAGAAGGAACTGTCCGATGGAGACACTATGGTTTTGCGCGTAATCCCATTCGATAAAGGCTTGCTCCACTTCCACTTCGCCGTTTTTGCCATCCCCCGACAGGGAATGCTCCAGCTCCACCTCGGACATTAAGCGCACCTTGTCATTGAATTCGTGCTCAATAAACAACACAAAGCGGTGGTTGTCGATTTCATCCCGCTTACCGTTTTCCTTGTCGTTATAATGGATCTCTCCATAGCCACCGATGTGGGTGCGGTCGGCCCAGTCGGCAACTTTGGCAATGCTCTCGGCGCTGGAAGCCACACTCTCCACGGCCCCGGCCGTGGCTTCCACTTTTTGATTAGTACTGGACAGTTGCTGTTTCAGCTGTTCGATTTCAGCTTGCTGGGCTTTTAACAGAGCCATAACCTCAGCCATGCTTACCTCTTCACTGGCCGCGTGACTGGTCGCGGTAGACAAGCCTAGCGCGGTCATTACCGCTGTCATGGTTACCAAATGCTTTTTCATAAATAATTCCACCTCGTTTGTGTCAGAAAGTTAGTTCCTAATCGTGTTTTACTATTCGGCCGTCTGCGCCACTTGGTTCGGGGCGCCCAAACTCGCCTTAGTTCGATTGTGGACTCATGTATTTACCAATAAAGAGCCCCGTGCCGGGCAGCGATAATATGAGCTCAGAATTCTAAATGCAAATAATTCTCATTCGCATTTGATTTGCATCAACCCTATAATGGCAACCGTTCTTATAATGAAGCCCTGTTGAATACACCTAATCTGGAGTTGTGCTAGATGATATCCGCTAAAAAATTAGTGCTCTGTCTGATTCCCCTGCTGTTGAGCGTGCCCGCCCAGGCCAACCAGATACGGGAATACTGGGTTAGCGCGGAAAACACTGAGTGGGATTACGCCCCTGGTGGCAAAAACCATATCAGGCCCGGACACGGGCTCGGCCCCTGGGGCGAGACCACGCGCTACGCAAAAATGCGCTACTACGCCTATACCGACGGCAGCTATACGACCAAGGTCACACAGCCCGAATGGATGGGCATTATGGGCCCCCAGTTGATTGGTGAGGTGGGCGACACGCTCAAGGTTCATTTCAAAAACATGACCGACCGCCCTCTGTCCATGCACCCCCACGGTGTACTCTATGACGAGGATAATGACGGCGCCGATTTGCGCGGCGCTGGCGGTATCGTGCCTCCCGGCGAAAGTTTCACCTATACCTGGCGTCTGGATGAAGAATCGGGCCCGGGCCCTGCTGACCCCTCCTCAATAGTCTGGGTCTATCACTCCCACGTAAAACCCGTCGAGGAAGTCTACGCTGGCCTGATTGGTAGCATCGTGGTCACCGCCAAAGGTATGGCTCGCTCTGCCAAGGATCCCCGGCCCAAGGACATCGATAGAAGCTTCACTACAATGTTTATGGTGTTCGATGAAGAAGATGGCGAGGAAGGCGGCTTGATGCATGCCATGAACGGCTATATTTTTGGCCATCTCAAAGGACTGGAAGCCCGCGAAGGGGATAGAATTCGCTGGCATTTGATTGGCATGGGCTCCGAGGTGGATCTGCACACCGCCCACTGGCACGGAAAAACCGTGCTGAATGGCGGTCGGCGTACCGACGTCATCAACCTGATGCCGGCCACCATGACTTCCGTGACCATGAACGCGGATAACCCCGGCACCTGGCTCTACCATTGCCATGTGGCGGACCACATCACTGCCGGGATGATTACCCGCTGGCGGGTGCTGCCAAAGGAAGATACAGAAAAGTAAAAGTGCTGAGTGCTTTTCAAGTACAGTGATTGCATAAGCGTTACCAACTAAGGAAGAAGTCCCCATGAAGGCTCTCTCAATCGTGCTCAGCGTTTTCGCTTTGGCCCTGGCGGCCAGCAGCTTCTATGTGGTGGACAGCGGTAATGTCGCCGTGGAAAAAACCATGGGCACCGTTGATATGAACGAGACAAACCCGGGGCTGAACTGGAAGCTACCCATTTTGACTCGCGCCTACGAATTCTCATCCAAAGAAATAGTCATAGATTTTAATGATTTGACACCAAAAGCTAGAGACAACCTGAGATTAAAAGACCTGGATGTCAGCATCTACTACAAGGTGGCGCCGGAGAAGATCGCGGAGATGATGGTCAAGTTCAAAGCGCGCACCGCA